>CACCQD010000001.1 GCA_902547925.1 uncultured SAR116 cluster alpha proteobacterium
GCAACGGGCTTGGCAAAACACCCAAGCCCGACGCCAAATTTACGCTCTATTAGGATTTAGTGGGCAACAATATCATCAACGCCCGTGCCCTCGTCCGCACCGGCGATTGGTGCCTTTGGATCGGCTGCAATCGCAACTGGCAGTGGTTCGTGCGTCAAGGCCTGTGACAACACCTCATCGACCATCGCCACAGGGATGATCTCCAGTCCTTCCTTCACATTGTCCGGAATATCCGCCAGATCTTTCTCATTTTCCTTCGGAATCAACACCGTCTTCAGCCCTCCACGAAGCGCGGCAAGCAGTTTTTCCTTAAGTCCGCCGATCGGAAGAACACGACCACGCAGGGTGATCTCGCCCGTCATCGCCACATCCCGACGCACCTCAATGCCCGTTACAGCGGAGATGATGGAAGTGGCCATCGCAACACCGGCAGATGGACCATCCTTTGGCGTTGCACCCTCAGGGACATGCACATGAAGGTCATGCTTGGCCAGATTTTCAAGATCGATACCATAAGCCTGCGCCCGTGACTTGATGAAGAATTCAGCTGCCTGAATTGACTCTTTCATCACATCGCCGAGCTTTCCAGTGGCGCTCACCTTGCCTTTTCCGGGAACGCGAACCGCCTCAATCTGCAGCAATTCACCACCGACCTCGGTCCAGGCAAGCCCGGTGGTCACGCCAACTTGATCCGCCGCTTCAATCTCACCAAAGCGGAAACGGGCAATACCGAGGAAATCCTCGATATTTTCTGGTGTCACGGTCATGCTGGTCACCTCGCCACTGACAATCTTGGTCACCGTCTTACGGGCCAATTTAGCGATCTCACGCTCCAGATTGCGGACGCCTGCCTCGCGCGTGTAAAGCTGGATTACCGCGCGGATGGCATCATCGCTGATCGACAATTCCCCGTCCTTGAGGCCATGATCATCGGTTTGACGTTGGATGAGATGCCTCTTGGCGATTTCCAGCTTTTCATCTTCGGTATATCCCGACAGCCGGATGATCTCCATCCTATCCATCAGGGGTTGAGGCATATTCAGCGTGTTTGCCGTGGTAATAAACATCACGTTAGACAGATCAAGATCAAGCTCGAGATAATGATCCTGAAAAGAACTATTCTGTGCTGGATCCAACACCTCGAGTAACGCTGAGGTTGGGTCCCCACGCCAGTCAGCACCGAGCTTGTCAACCTCGTCCAGCAGGAATAGCGGGTTGTTGGTCGCTGCCTTTTTCATACCCTGAACAATTTTGCCGGGCATCGAGCCAATATAGGTACGACGGTGACCACGGATTTCCGCCTCGTCACGCACACCGCCAAGCGCCATGCGGACATATTTGCGGCCTGTCGCCCGGGCGATTGACTTGCCAAGCGACGTTTTGCCTACACCCGGGGGGCCAACAAGACAGAGGATCGGACCCTTAATTGATTTTGTGCGTTGTTGTACTGCCAGAAATTCAATTATCCGGTCTTTGACCTTCTCCAGTCCAAAATGATCCTCATCAAGAATTTCGCGTGCCAGCTTGATGTCTTTTTTCAGGCGACTTGCCTTTTTCCACGGCACAGCCAGCATCCAGTCAAGATAATTACGGACAACGGTTGCCTCGGCACTCATCGGACCCATGTTGCGGAGCTTTTTCAATTCGGCGTCGGCTTTTTCACGCGCCGCCTTTGGCATTTTTAGCTTGGCAAGCGCCGCTTCCAGCTCATCCAACTCATTGCCGCCATCCTCGCCGTCACCAAGTTCCTTCTGGATTGCCTTCATCTGTTCGTTGAGATAGTACTCGCGCTGCGTCTTTTCCATCTGCCGCTTGACCCGGTTGCGCACACGCTTTTCCACCTGCAGGGCGCCAATCTCGCCCTCCATCAGACCGAAGATACGCTCCAACCGCTCATGGATGTTCAACTGTTCTAGCAGTTCCTGCTTTTCCGGGATTTTGATCGCCAGATGCGAGGCGATCATGTCGGCAATCTTATCAGCTTCCTCAACCTGTTCAATCGCGTTCAGAACCTCCGACGCGACCTTTTTGTTGAATTTGATATATTGCTCAAACTGCTGCACAGCGGCACGGGCAAGCCCAGTGGTATTGGTCCCCTGATCACCATGCTGATCAACCATCACCGCATCGACAGACAGGAAACCGGCATCCGCATTGAGGCTGTCTGGCAAAATCTGCACTCGCTCACCGCCCTCGACGAGGACCTTGACAGCACCATCGGGCAATTTGAGAAGTTGCAAAATAGATCCCACTGTCCCGGTTACATAGAGACCATCAGCATCCGGGTCCTCGAGGTCGGCCTCGGTCTGCGTCACCAGAATGATCTGCTTGTCCTCAACCATCACGGCCTCCAACGCCTTGATGGATTTTTCGCGGCCAACAAATAACGGCACTATCATGTGAGGAAACACGACAATGTCGCGCAGCGGCAGAACAGGCAATGCAATGACTTGTGACTCTGACATTATACGTCTCCGGTGTCCTAGAGAGGGAGCGAAAGTAGAACTGGGTTTCTGTTTGAGATATGGGATGTGCCGCGTAGGCTTTCAAGCAAAAAAAACACCCAATTCACGCAAATCTGTGGCAAAAACCGGCTTTGTTGCAGGGTTCGAGACATTTGAACGCAGAGGACGAGGTAAATCAGGCGCTTTGATCAGCGCCCTTTGCCACCTTTGAATGAACAACAAGCGGCGCTGCCCCTTCATTCACGACGTCGCTGTTAATCACAACCTCGTCGATATCACCCGAGGTCGGAATGTCGAACATCGGCTCCATCAGAATATTCTCCATAATGGAGCGCAGGCCACGGGCCCCTGTTTTGCGGGCAATAGCCCGCTGAGCAATGGCCTTAAGCGCATCATCACGGAACTCCAACGCCACGTCATCCATTTCGAACAGTTTCTGGTACTGCTTAACAAGAGCATTGCGCGGCTCGGTGAGAATCCTGATCAGAGCTTCCTCATCGAGATCCTCAAGCGTGGCGACAACAGGAAGGCGGCCAACAAATTCGGGGATAAGGCCAAATTTGATCAAATCCTCTGGTTCAAGTGATGACAGCAATTCACCAATCTTGCGATCATCCGGCGCGCGCACATCAGCGCCAAAACCAATGCCCGCACCGCTATCACGGCCAGCAATCAGTTTATCGAGGCCAGAAAATGCACCGCCACAGATAAACAGAATATTGGTCGTATCAACTTGCAAAAATTCCTGTTGAGGGTGCTTGCGTCCACCCTGCGGCGGCACGGAGGCAACCGTGCCTTCCATGATCTTCAGCAATGCCTGCTGAACCCCCTCACCCGACACATCGCGGGTGATCGATGGATTATCAGCCTTCCGCGAAATCTTATCGACCTCGTCAATATAGACGATGCCGCGCTGCGCGCGCTCAACATTATAATCGGCTGCCTGCAGCAATTTCAGAATGATGTTTTCAACATCCTCACCAACGTAACCAGCTTCGGTCAGCGTGGTGGCATCGGCCATGGTGAACGGCACATCCAACATTCGCGCAAGTGTCTGCGCGAGCAACGTCTTGCCACATCCGGTCGGACCAACAAGCAGAATGTTTGACTTGGAAATTTCGACATCGCCCGTCTTGCCAGCATTGGCAAGGCGTTTGTAGTGATTATGCACAGCGACAGCGAGCATCCGCTTGGCGCGTGCTTGACCGATCACATATTCGTCCAGCACGCCATTGATGTCCGACGGTGTCGGCACGCCGTCATGGCCCTTGGACAGCGCTGTCTTATGCTCTTCACGGATAATATCCATACATAGTTCGACACATTCATCACAAATGAATACGGTCGGCCCGGCAATGAGTTTGCGAACCTCATGTTGGCTTTTCCCACAAAACGAGCAGAAAAGCGTGCTCTTTTCACCGTCTTCAGTTTTCGCCATGATAAGGCTCCTTACTGCGTGTCCTGACTGCGTGTCCTGACCCATTTGGTTCAAACGTGGAAATAGTTTAGAGGCGCATCGTCTCTGGATTCAATTGAAATCTTCCCTTTAACTGCAATTCACATGCCTAAACCCACTGGCGCGCGGCCCCTAGGCGTCATTATCGGGAACAGGGCGATTTTCGACGACAGCATCAATCAAGCCAAATGATTTCGCATCTTCCGCCGTCATGAAAGTGTCACGCTCCATAATTTTATCAATTTGTTTCAATGTCTTACCGGTATGCTTCTCGTAAATGCCATTGAGACGGCGGCGCAAGTCGAGGATTTCCTTTGCGTGAATTTCGATATCACTTGCCTGGCCCTGAAAGCCTCCGCTCGGTTGGTGCGTCATAATGCGAGCATTTGGCAGCGAATAACGCTTTCCATCAGCTCCGGCAGTGAGCAGCAGTGATCCCATTGACGCCGCCTGCCCCATGCAGACGGTTGAGACGTCGGGGCGGATGTATTCCATGGTGTCGTAAATCGCCAGGCCGGAGGTGACGATGCCGCCGGGCGAATTGATATACATTGAGATATCTTTGTTCGGGTTTTCAGATTCAAGAAACAGCAACTGCGAGCAGATCAGTGCGGCAAGACCATCATCAACCGGGCCATTGAGAAAGATGATCCGCTCCTTGAGAAGACGGGAGAAAATGTCGTAGGCTCGCTCACCACGGTTGGTTTGCTCGACGACCATCGGAACCAGATTAGCGCTGGTTTTGTCGAATTCACTCATTACATTTCTCCTTAAACCACCCATCTAAGACACGGCATGGGCTAGACTAGTCGATAACATCGCAGTCAACACCGGATTTGCCAGCGACCAAACTTACTGGGTTATATGGGAAGCGTAGAAACGGGTTCAAGCAAAGAGTGACCCGTTTGTAGATTTTATCCACCCACCGGATGGCAAGTGGTACCGCCCCGCCATCTATAATGGCGTGGTGTGCATCATTCAGCAGCTATTTTGCCACTTTCTTTGAAGCTTTTTTGGCAACCTTCTTGGCAGGTGCCTCTCTCGCCGCAACTTTTTTGGCAGTCGCCTTTTTGGCAGCCTTTTTGGCAGCTTTTTTGGCAGCTTTTTTGGCTGTTTTCTTCGCCGGTGCCGCGGTCTCTTCCGGCGCTGCATAGAGCGTCTCGACGTCAGTCTTGACCTCAGTCACATTGACCATCTCCATGATAAAATCGATTGTCTTATCCTCGAAGATTGGGCCGGCAAGTTGCTGCATAGCTTCCGGATTCTTCTGGAAATACTCAAACACCATCTGTTCTTGACCAGGATAGCGACGGGCCTCCTCCAACACCGCGTTGCGAGTGTCTTCCTCGCTCACGTCAATGTTATTGGTCCGACCGATCTCCGTCAGCAGCAACCCAAGACGAACACGACGCTCAGCAACTTCGCGAGCCTCCTGCCTGGCAGAGTCGTCCATCCCCTCGTCGGCGGCAGGGCGATCGGGATCTTCATGATCCTGATCATGCTGTTTCTGCGCGGCAGGGTTCATCGCCCGCGCAACGGACTCATATTCCTGATTAAACAGTGATAACGGAATATCAAACGCATCGCCTTCGGCCAAAGCGTCCAAAACATTCTTCTTCAGCGCCTGCCGCAGAGCAGTTGAATGCTGTGCGTTAATCTGTTCGCGGATCGCCTCCTTCAACCCCTCAAGGTCCGCAAAACCGAGACGAACGCCGAGCTCATCGTCAATCTTCGCTTCACCCTGCTCACTCATTTCCTGAACAGTCACCTCAAAGACAGCTGGCTTGCCAGCAAGATGTGCCGCTTGATAATCCTCTGGGAAATTCACCGTTACGTCCAATTTGTCGCCAACTTTTGTGCCGATCAACCCATCCTCAAAGCCTGGAATGAAGCTGTTTGAGCCGAGTTCGAGCGAATGGCCCTCAGCGGCGCCGCCCTCAAATGCCTCACCATCTATTCTGCCAATGAAATCGATAGTCAGAACGTCACCGGATTTCGCTGCCCGCTTCTTTTCGACCGCAACGCTTGGCTTGTTGCCATCGGCGATGTTGGTCAGAGCCTCTGCCACCTCATCATCGCCAGCCTCAAGGGTTGGCCGCTCAATTGACAGCTTGCCAAGATCCGGCATGGATATGTCCGGCATCACCTCGCAGGTCAGCGACGCTTCAAGGTCCTTGCCGTCCTCATAGTTTTTAATATCGACATTTGGCTGGCTTGCCAGACGCAAATCACTACCCTCAATCGCCTGTTTGGCCCCCTCATCAAGCGCCTCCTTGATGGCGTCGCCCTGAGCCTGCGGACCAAAGCGGGACTTGACCACGGACATCGGCACCTTGCCGGGACGAAAGCCCGGCATATTCACGGTCTTGGCAAGCTCGGCCAGTTTTTCCGAGACTTGCGTCTCGATCTCAGCTGCCGTGATCACAATTGAGTATTCGCGAAAAAGCCCTTCGGCTTTGGTCTCTGAAATATTCATCGAACCCAAAATTCCTTCTTTTTCCGGGGCATTGCTGGCCTGTTTGGGAAAACTGCCGAAACCCACTTCACTGCGTTCTCAATACCGGTGCTGAGAACTCCAAAATACGTACCCACATTTGTCTGTGGGTGATGGTGCGGGCGGAGGGACTTGAACCCCCACGACTTTCGCCACTGGTACCTAAAACCAGCGCGTCTACCAATTCCGCCACGCCCGCAAATTCGCTTTTGTTACCGTGTCCATGCGGACCGCGGCGCGTCGGCCATGAGAGCCAACTGATCCTGCCATCGCAGGAGGGAAGTGGGGCGAGTGACCGGTTTTGAACCGGCGACCTCCAGTGCCACAAACTGGCGCTCTAACCAACTGAGCTACACCCGCCACCGAGCGATATGGATATCAAGCTGCTCCACGTTCTGTGAAAGACGTAAGATACCCGAATTCACGGCGGGAACATAGTCGAAGCCGATTTGCCTTGCAAGCGCGTTTTCAACCACGGTCGATTTAAACGGCGATTGCCAATTTACCGCCTCGCCTGCACAGAAAATCTTGATGATATGACCGGCAAGCCGCCCTAGAACAGCGCCAGAGCGGCGTCCAGATCATCCGGGCTGTCTAAATTAACGATTGTCTTATCGCTGAGTGTACGCTTAACCAGACCAGACAGTACTTTGCCGGTGCCAAACTCGACAAAAACACCTGCACCTGCCGCATCAAGTGCCATCAGCGACTCGCGCCACCGCACCCGCCCAGTAATTTGGGTGATCAAATTGGCCTTCAGCGCGTCAGCTTTCTGCTCGCCTGCCGCCGTGACATTACAGATCACCGGCAGAGCGGCGTCAGCAAAGGAGACATCTGATAGTGCAGCAGCCATCGCCTCAGCAGCTGGTGCCATAAGATCACAATGGAACGGAGCGCTGACTGGCAATTTGATAATTTTACGCAACCCCTCGTCACGGGAAATTTCCATGGCCCTGTCGACCGCGCCCGCACTGCCGCTGATGACGATCTGTCCGGGCGCATTGTCATTGGCGAGTTGGACCACACCGACATCGCCTGCCTCGGTCACAATCTTGGTGATCAGGGCTTCGTCTGCACCCAGAATTGCCGCCATTGCCCCCTCACCCACAGCGACGGCACTCTGCATGGCGTCACCGCGCAGCCTGAGCAACCGGGCGCCATCGGCGATTGATATGCTGCCAGCTGCCGCAAGCGCCGCATATTCACCCAGCGAATGGCCAGCAGTGAAATCAGCCAGCGTGGCAACCGTCTGTCCGGTCTTAGTCGTCAGCACTGCAAGCGCGGCCATCGAGGTTGCGAACAGCGCCGGCTGCGCGTTCCGGGTCAAACGGATGGCATCATCTGGACCGTCGCGCATGATAGCGAGAAGATCCCCACCAAGCGCCTCATTAACCTCATCAAAAACCTGCCGCGCCTCACCATGAGCTGCGGCCATCGCGCTGCCCATACCAATGGCCTGCGATCCCTGGCCGGGGAATTGAAAGACAATCTTTTTGCTCACGCCGTAATCTCCACCTGCTCTTTGGCCAGCAGTTGTCGCAGACTTGCCGCGCAAACCACAGGCCCCGATGTCGTATGATTTGTGTCATTAATGTGTCAATGTTCAATGCTATTCCATATCCGGCTGCCAAGATCAAGCGATGAGGGCATCCACTGTAGGGCAGGGGAAGCGGCTTTTATTTTAGCAAATGCTTGCATGGCCTTGTCGTTCGTGTATTGTGCGCTCAGCTTTGGACGGCAGCTTGCCGCTTTTTCCGTCCTCTGCTGTTAAATCATTGTAGCAATCCTTGCCGGGAAACCGGTTGGTCGGATGCCAATAGGCCCCGACAATGAGCCAGAAGGAGAAGTTCATGCGCTTGTATGAAAGCGTCTTCATTGCACGTCAGGATATTTCTGCCACCCAGGTGGAGACCATGGCAGACGAATTTGCCGAGATCATCACATCCGGCGGCGGATCAATTCAAAAACGCGAATATTGGGGACTGCGGTCTCTTGCCTTCCGGATCAAAAAGAACCGGAAGGGGCATTATATCATGTTCAACATGGAAACAGACCCCGAAACGCTGAAAGAATATGAGCGCGTTATGGGGCTGAACGAAGATGTGCTGCGTTTCCTGAATATCCGCATTGAGGAAGTTGAGGAAGGCCCATCAATCATCATGCAGAACAAGAATGAGCGCCCGTCACGCGGTCCACGCGAAGGTGGCCGTGATGATGATCGCGCAGACGCCAGCAAGGAAGCCGCCGCACTAAAGAGTGACGATGGCGCCACCGAAAGCAGTGAGGGGTAAGCCATGACACAACTCGAAATCAAACGCGAAGCTGTCCGCAAACCATTCAGCCGCCGCCGTAAATCCTGTCCGTTCTCCGGCCCGAATGCGCCGACAATTGACTATAAGGACACAAAGCTGTTGGCGCGCTACACATCCGAACGCGGCAAGATCGTGCCATCGCGTATTTCTGCGGTATCGGCGAAAAAGCAGCGTGAACTAGCAACTGCCATCAAGCGGTCACGCTTTCTGGCACTGATGCCTTACGTCACATCGTAAGCAGCAGCCAGAAACAAGGAGACAGAAAATGCAGATTATTTTGCTTGAGCGTGTCGAAAAGCTGGGCCAGATGGGCGACCTCGTAAATGTAAAGCCGGGCTATGCACGCAATTACCTTTTGCCTCAGGGCAAAGCGCTTCGGGCCAACAAAGCCAATCTGGAGCGGTTTGACTCAGAGAAAGCACAGCGCGAAGCAGACAATCTCAGCCTTCGTGGTGAGGCCGAAGCCGAAGCCAAAAAGATGTCGGGTCTTGCTGTCAGCATGGTACGGGCCGCATCAGAAATGGGTCAGCTGTTCGGGTCTGTCACGTCGCGTGACATTTCCGAGGGCGTTACCGAGGCAGGTTTCACCATCCAGCGCGGTCAGGTGATCATGGACAAGTCGATTAAGACGCTTGGCCTCCACGACATCCGTGTCAGCCTGCACCCGGAAGTGTCGGTTACCGTTGTTGTCAATGTGGCACGCTCACTTGATGAGGCTAAAACACAGCTGAAAACCGGCGTTGCCGTGACTGGCGGCGTTCAGGACATCGATGATGAGCACGATACCATCGCCGAAGCGGTTGCTGCGGTTGAGGAAGTTGAAGCCGCAGAAGCTGTTGCAGTGTCTGAAGATGACGCATCCGACTCCACAGATGCCGATGATGCTGGTGACGCCGGTAATGCGCCAACAGCAGATGATGCAGGCGAAGAGACCGCCCGAGCGTTATCTAACAGCAATCCTACACCAATAGATTAAACGACAGCCGGGCCACCGCCCGGCTGTTTTTTTGCAAAAAATCAACTTATCCCCATTATCATCAACCTTAACATGGTGCGGGATTCCATTTCATTGCTACGATACTTTTAATGGCTGAGGAACAAAGCAACATCAAAACCTTCCCGAGCGCTGGCGGCGGACAGCAGAGCCGCCGTGTGCCGCATAATTTGCCAGCCGAGCAGAATTTGCTTGGCGCGATTCTGCTAGATAACAGTACCATTGAGCGCATCGATGACCGGCTGCGGGCGAAACATTTCTATGATCCGTTGCATGGCCGGATCTTCAGCATCATGTCACGCCTCATTGAGCGCGGGCAGTTGGCCAATCCGGTAACGCTGAAATCCTTTTTCTCGGCTGAGGATGATTTTACCGACACCAATGTCGAAGAATATCTGGGTGAGCTTGCCGATGGTGTGATCAGCATCGCACAGGCGCCTGATTACGCCACCACAATCCATGAGGCACATATCCGCCGGGAGTTGATCTCGGTCGGCGATACCGTCATTCACGATGCCAGCCATCCCGATGTTGACGTACCAGCCAGCACGCAGATCGAGGCAGCCGAGGCGGCTCTGTTCAGGCTTGCGGAGACCGATCAGACAGGATTAGGCCTGCGTGGTTTCGACAGTATCATGGCCGCCTCGATAAACCAGGCTGACATCGCCCGCAAAAGTGATGGCCATTTGTCCGGGACTAGCACCGGTCTTACCGATCTGAATAATCTGCTTGGTGGCCTGCATCGCTCGGATCTTATCATCCTTGCCGGGCGGCCAGCTATGGGCAAGACGGCGCTGGCGACCAACATGGCCTTTCATACTGCCACCACGACCCGCACTGGTGAGATAGCTGCACCCGTTGCCTTTTTCTCGCTGGAAATGGCGGCAGAACAGCTTGGAACACGTATTCTGAGTGAGCGCGCAAAGATTGATTCGGAACAGATCAGGCGCGGCAAGCTGGATGGTGAGGAGTTTGACCGGCTGATCACCGCTAGCAATGGAATTTCGGCAGCGCCTTTTTTCATTGATGACACGCCTTCGCTGTCTGTCTCGCAGCTTGCCAGCCGCGCCCGAAGGATGAAGCGGACAACCGGCCTTGGCCTGATTGTTGTGGATTATCTGCAACTACTGACCCCGCAGCTTGGTGTGCGGGCAGAAAACCGGGTTCAGGAAATCTCCAACATCAGCCGGGCATTAAAAGCCATCGCAAAGGAATTGGACGTACCGGTTCTGGCACTCTCGCAGCTTTCCCGTGCGGTTGAACAGCGTGAGGACAAGCGGCCAAATCTGGCTGATTTGCGTGAGTCAGGATCGATTGAGCAGGATGCCGACGTCGTGATGTTTGTCTATCGCGAGGAGTATTATCTGAGCAAGCGCGAACCTGAGCAGGATCTGCGCGACACCATGGAAGATTACAATTCGAAACATGAGGCCTGGATCCAGAAAATGCAGACCGCTGAGAACAAAGCCGAGGTTATTGTCGGCAAACAGCGGCACGGACCAACAGGATCGGTGAATGTGCATTTTGAAAAACGGTTCACCCATTTCAGTGATCTGAAGGAAAGCACGCATCTGCCAGAGGGGTTCTAGCATCACGGCGGCTGTTTCAGGGACTATCAGGATAGGGTGAATTGTTTTGCAGCATATGTTCGGGTCGGCTGACAGTCTGATTACCATCGATCTTGACGCCATTGCCGCCAATTGGCGTCTTCTGGATGGTCTTTCCGCCCCCGCGACAATGACCGCAGGCGTTGTCAAGGCTGATGCCTACGGCCTTGGTGCCGACGTCGTTGCGCCCCGCCTTGCCGCTGCGGGATGCCAGCTGTTCTTTGTGATGTCACTTGATGAGGGTGTAGAGCTGCGCCAGAACCTACGCCTCGCTGGCTTTGACAGCCTACCCATTTTCTGTCTCTCGGGCTGCCATGCAGGACAGGAGGACGCCTATCTTGCCCATGGGTTGTCACCGGTGATCAATGACCTCGGCCAGGTTGCCCGGCTCGGCATGCTGGCCAGACGCCATGATGTCGCCATTCCAGCCGCACTGCATATCGACACCGGCATGACAAGACTCGGCCTCACGCCGCATGAGACGGATTGGCTGATCGAACATCTGCAAGATGGAGCGAACGCGCTTGACGGGATTGAGCTAGTCTATCTGATGAGCCATTTGAGCAGCGCTGAGACAAGAAATGCAACCAGCAATGGCCAGCAATTGGCCGCCTTTGACGCCTTGCGGCCCTTTTTCCCAAAAGCGAGGGCCAGCCTTGCCAACAGCGGTGGGGTGTTGCTTGGTCCATCCTTTCACTTCGACATGACCCGACCCGGCATTGCACTCTATGGCGCGCACCCGGCTGGCACCAGCGTCACTGGTGTCACGGGAGAGCAGACTGCAGCACTGCAACCCGTGGTGAGATGGGATGCCCGCATCCTCCAACTGCGTCATGCCAGCACCGGTGAGGTTGTGGGTTATGGGGGCACCCATATCCTGACGCGCGACTCGTTGATTGCCACAATTGGCGTTGGGTATGCCGATGGCTATCCACGTTGCCTTGGCGGCATTGCCTCGGCACAGATCGACGGCCACAATGCCCCGATTATCGGCCGCATCTCAATGGACAGTATGGCCTTGGATGTCACCAACATTCCCGAGGCCACCATCCGCGCCGCCACCGCTGCCAGACTGCTTGGCCCAGATTATGACAGCAGCATGATGGCCCGGGATGCCGGAACTATCAGCTATGAAATTCTGACCGGCCTTGGCCGGCGGCCTGCCTGGCACTATCTCGACGACAGCTGAGGCTTGGCGACAGCTGAGCCCCCCACGCATTTGTCTGGTCTGCCTGTCTGGTCGATCTGTCTGGCGTAATTGACTATAGCCAAAACTGGCAAATGGCGGCATAACTATAGCGGACGTGGGACCGGGCAACTCCGCTTGTTGAAAAAATGCGTCGGTGGGTCTGGTACCTTCAATCAAGGGGATATGATGATCGGCTTTCTGCAGAACATTGGACGGGCGGCTCTTGGCTTTCTGGCAGCGTTCGGGCGGATCACATTGTTCACGGCAAATGCCGTGCGATGGACATGCCTGCCTCCCTATTATATGCGACAATTCTCTCGACAGGTTCTTGATATCGGCTATTTCTCACTGCCGGTTGTTGGCTTGACGACGCTGTTTTCGGGCATGGTGCTGGCACTCCAATCCTACACAGGTTTTGCCCGTTTTTCCGCCGAGGACACGGTGGCGACGGTGGTTGTACTGTCGGTCACACGTGAATTGGGCCCGGTCCTTGCTGGCCTTATGGTTGCTGGCAGGATTGGTGCCTCTATGGCAGCAGAGATCGGCACCATGCGGGTAACAGACCAGATTGACGCGCTGGACACGCTCTCGACGCGGCCGATGCAATATCTGGTTGCGCCGCGCATCCTGGCAGGAACAATCTGCCTTCCGTTTCTGGTGCTGATCGGCGATTTGATCGGGGTGTTTGGGGGTTATATCGTCGGTGTCTACCGCCTTGGCTTCAACCCATCGATCTATCTGTCACGGACCCTTGAATATCTGGAATTTTCCGATGTTACCCTGGGGCTGATCAAGGCCGCGGTGTTCGGCTTTCTGATCGCGCTGATGGGATGTTACCACGGCTACAACTCTGGGCGGGGAGCCGAAGGGGTCGGCAGGGCCACCACCAATGCCGTTGTGTCATCATCGATCCTGATCCTGATCTCCAACTATCTCGTAACTGCGCTTTTCTTCGGCTAGCTGCTTGGGCATTCTTTGATCATGGCAAAAAAGACAGACACAGGCATTACGGATAAGGGCAGTAAGACAACAGTGCCAAAAATCGAAATGCGGGACGTCGTGAAATCCTTTGGCGGCAAGCATGTACTCAAGGGTATCGATCTTGCCGTCAATGCCGAAGAGTCATTGGCTCTGATCGGCACATCGGGCTGCGGCAAGTCAATCACTCTGAAATGTCTGCTCGGACTGATCACCGCCGATGGTGGTTCGATCAAGGTTGATGGCACGGAAATTCTGGGGACCGATCGCAAAACGTTGGAGGGGATGCGTCGTCGTTTTGGCATGACTTTTCAATTTGGCGCTCTCTTTGATTCGCTGCCAATCTGGGAGAATGTTACGTTCCGCCTGCGCCAGCAGCAGAAAATGAACCGTGCCGACGCCCGTGATCTTGCCGTTGACACGATTACCCAGCTTGGGCTGTCACGGCAGGTCACTGACCAATATCCAGCTGAATTGTCGGGCGGCATGCAAAAACGGGTCGCACTCGCACGGGCCATTGCCGACAAGCCGGAAATTCTGCTCTTTGATGAGCCAACATCAGGCCTTGATCCGATCACCGGTGGGGTCATTGACCGTTTGATCATCGATGCTGTCAAACGTCTAGGTGCGACAGCCATGACGATCAGCCATGACATGGCCTCGGTCCGCCGGATCGCCGACAAGGTGGCGATGATCCATAACGGCGTGATCATCTGGTGTGGATCAGTAGAAAAAATGGATGACACGGGTGTCCCCGAAGTTGACCAGTTCGTGCATGGCCGTGCCGAGGGTCCGCTGACCACGGCCGCCAAGGAAGAGGCGCGGCGAGGATAATGGCAAAAACCAGCGTCAGTTTTGTCTGTCAGGAATGTGGCGGCAGGCACCGCAAATGGTCCGGCCGGTGTGATCATTGTGGGGCCTGGAACACCATAGCTGAGGCACGCGAAGAGGCTGTCGCCGGCCAGGGCAAACGCGCTGCAGCACGGCGCATTGATATGCAGCCACTGGCTATGGATGCCAACACCGAACCCCTCAAGCGGATGATCACTGGAATTGCCGAATTTGACCGGGTTTCCGGCGGCGGTCTTGTCCCCGGTTCTGCAAGCCTGATCGGCGGCGACCCTGGAATTGGCAAATCGACCCTGCTGTTGCAGTTGATGTGTCAGTTGGAAAAGACTGGTGTGCGAACGGCCTATATCTCCGGCGAGGAGTCCGCCGATCAAGTGCGAATGCGGGCCCGACGCCTCGGTCTTGGTGACGCCAATGTTGAATTAGCGACCGCCACCAATGCCAGCGATATTGCCGCCTCAATGGGCGGTGCCGATGGACCGGCGGTAATTGTCATCGATTCGATTCAGACGATGTTTCTGCCGACATTGGACTCGGCACCCGGAACCGTCTCCCAGGTACGGGGCAGCGCCCAAGAGCTGATTAGAACGGCAAAACAGCATAATGCAGCGCTGCTGATCGTCGGGCATGTGACCAAGGATGGAGCAATTGCCGGCCCGCGTGTTCTTGAGCATATGGTTGATACCGTGCTGTATTTTGAAGGTGACAGATCGTATCATTTCCGTATTCTGCGGGGCGTGAAGAACCGCTTTGGCGCAACAGACGAGATTGGTGTCTTTGAGATGGTTGAGGCCGGTCTTGCTGAGGTGCCAAACCCGTCAGAGCTGTTTCTGGCTGACCGGCGTGACGATGTTACTGGCGCTGTGGTCTTTGCGGGGATTGAGGGAAGTCGCCCCCTCCTCGTTGAAATTGAGGCCTTGGTTGCGCCCTCCTCGCTGGCGTCGCCGCGGCGCAATGTTGTTGGCTGGGACAGCAGCAGACTGGCAATGCTGACCGCCGTTCTAGAGGCGCGCTGCGGGGTTCCGCTCTCCGGGCGTGATATTTTTCTTAATGTTGCCGGCGGTTTGAAAATTTCAGAAACAGCTGCCGATCTTGCCGTCGCTGCTGCGCTGATCTCTTCAGTGACCGGCCGCGCCGCGCCAGCCCGGACCGTATTCTTTGGCGAGGTGGCGCTGTCAGCCGAATTGCGGCAGGTGGCACAGGCCGAGGCCAGGCTCAAGGAAGCGGCGAAATTGGGCTTTGACAATGCAGTTTTGCCACGCCCGCGAAAGAAATTGCTTGCGCCAGAAGGAATTTCGCTGTCACAACCAGTTACACTCGCGGATTTGATCGATATGTTGGGTGGTACGTCATGACCGGTATCACAAGCAAGAGTCTGCCCCGATGAGCATCGATATCAGCGCGCTGAACATTCTTGACTATGCCATCATCATCATCCTGGTGGTCTCGGCGATATTATCGACATTGCGCGGCATGACGCGTGAGGCCCTCGGCCTTGTTGGCTGGCCCATAGCTATTTTTGCCGCAAAATACTCCGCGCCAGTGATCGAGCCGATGATTGTCAGTGTGATCAAGGTGGGCGGCATTGGTCAGGCGCTGTCATGGGCGTTGCCATTTGCGGTTGTTGTTGTTGTGTGGTTTGTCTTCGCCAGCGTTCTGGCACCGGGGTTGAAACGCGCCGGACTTGGCGCACTTGATAGGTGGCTTGGCGTACTCTTTGGGTTGATCCGTGGCTATGTTATCGTGCTGCTGACTTATGCGGTTGCTGTTGTCATCATGGAGGGTGAGGACAATTTACCAAAACAGGTTGGCAAGGCCGCCTTTAATCCCTTCGTTCGGGCCAGCGTGATTAGTCTGGCCGCGATGGCACCCGATGACATACGCAGCCGCATTCTGGACAATGTACCATCAGCACCCGATCTGAATCTTGATGATACGGCCGGCGACATGACCTTGTCGGCGAGTGATGGCGCCAGCGAAACGGTTTCTGATACGGCAAATGACGCTGCCAGTACGGTGACAGACGAGACAACAACCAACTTCAACCTTTTAGAGGATGAGGCCAAGAGCCAATGACACACCCTTTCGCCGCGCCGAACGATTATGACGATGACAAGCTGAAGGAAGAATGTGCCATTTTCGGCATATATGGGTCTGAAGAGGCGAATGTGCTCACCGCCCTCGGATTGCATGCCCTGCAGCATCGGGGTCAGGAAGCCTGTGGCATTGTCACCTTTGATGGTCGGCACTTTCATGCACACCGGGGCCTTGGCCATGTGGGCGAGAATTTCAACTCCAATTCCGAACATATGGACGCACTTGCTGGTCATGTCGGCATCGGCCACAACCGCTATTCAACAAGTGGCAAGACCAATCCATTTCTTGAGATACAGCCCTTTTCTTCCAGACTTGCCTTCGGTGGCTTTGCGCTGGCGCACAACGGCAATCTGACAAACGCCGCCAGGCTGCGTTCATCGCTTGTTGATACCGGCAGCCTGTTCCAGTCATCATCCGATACTGAAATCATTGTGCACCTTGTTGCACGCTCACACCATGAGAGCGTCACTGACAGGCTGGTTGACGCGCTGCGGCAGATTGAAGGCGCATATTCACTGGTTTGCGTCGCTGACAACATGCTGATTGGCGTGCGTGATCCTCTTGGCATTCGCCCTCTGGTTCTGGGTGAACGTGGAGGCAATTTCGTGCTAGCGTCTGAGACCTGCGCTCTAGATATTGTTGGGGCAAATTTTGTTCGCGACATTGAGCCCGGTGAACTGGTTGTTGTTGACCGCGATGGGCTGCGCTCACTGCATCCATTTCAATCAAAATCATCGCGCTTCTGTGTCTTTGAATACATCTATTTTGCGCGCCCTGACTCGGTTTTGGAAGGCCGCGGTGTCTATCATGCCCGCAAGGCGATTGGTGCCGAGTTGGCCAGAGAATCTAGTGTCGAGGCCGACATCGTCATCCCGGTTCCAGACTCTGGTGTTCCGGCTGCACTTGGTTTTGCAGAGGCGTCAGGTGTGCGGTTTGAGCTTGGCATCATCCGGAACCATTATATCGGCCGGACTTTTATCCAGCCAACGCAAAAGGGGCGTACTGACTCCGTCAAGCTTAAGCATAATGCCAACCCCGAAGCCGTTCGCGGCAAGCGAGTGGTGTTGGTGGATGACTCAATCGTTCGCGGCACGACCTCACGCAAGATTGTCGATATGATGCGGTCTGCCGGTGCTGCCGAGGTGCATTTGCGTATTGCCAGCCCGCCAACCAAAAGCCCCTGTTTCTATGGTGTCGATACACCTGATCAGGACCAATTGATTGCAGCAAAGATGACCGTCGAGCAGGTCGCCAAGGATATCGGCGCCGATAGCCTTGCCTTCGTCAGTCTTGATGGATTGTATAGAGCACTTGGTGAGGCCAAGCGCGAGACGGCATCACCACAATTCTGCGATGCCTGTTTTACTGGCGATTATCCGATCGGTCTGGCATCGGGGCTGAGTGACAAGCGTGTCTCGCACGGCAGCAGCGCCTAGGAGTGAATTTGATGACTGATATATCTTACGGACTGGCTGACAAGCTGGTTCTGGTCACTGGCGCAAGCCGCGGCATTGGACGAGCCGTTGCTGTTGCTGCCGCCGCAGCTGGTGCCAAACTGGTGATAACCGGAAGAACGATCGGCGCACTTGAGGAAGTCGATGACGAGATCAAGGCCGCCGGTGGAAAAGCGACGATTGTCGAACTGGACATGAAGGACACTGCGGCGATTCCACGTCTTGCCACCGCAATCGAGGGGCGCTGGGGGCGTCTGGACGGTCTGGTTGCCAATGCCGGAATGCTGCCCGCACTGACGCCAGTCGCACATCTGCAGGAAAAGGACTGGGACGAATCTATTGCGGTGAATTTGAGTGGCCAATGGCATCTGATCAAAGCGATGGACCCCTTGCTGCGGGCAGCGCCCGCCGGCCGTGCGATTTTGGTTTCATCAGGTGCGGCGGTTGGCAGTAGACCTTTCTGGGGGCCGTACGCCGCAGCAAAAGCCGGACTCGAGGCGCTTGGCAGATCATGGGCAGGAGAGAGCGAACAAATCAATCTGCGGATCAACATCCTCAATCCCGGTGGCACCGCGACAACGATGCGGGCCTTGGCCTATCCCGGCGAGAATCAGGCTACCCTGCCCCAGCCCGAAGATATCACCCCTGCCTTCCTGCAATTGCTAAGCCCGGATTGCGAGCATCACGGCGCCCTGCTAGCTGCGCGTAAAATGCTTGGGCTGACTGACTAGAGCCGACTTGCGCGGTCGCGAAAGCGATAAGGATCGAGCAGTTGCCGCATCGGTCGGTCAAGCGACACCGCGCGCCCAAGCATAAATGCGGCCAATTGATCACCAAGAAGCGGCGCAAAGGTAAAACCACGCGCGCCCAGAGCCCCGAGCACAAAGATGCGTTCTGCCAGCCTGCCAGATATGGGGTTGCGGTCGGGTGTGCTCACCCGGCGGCTGGTCCGCCCCGACAGGCTGTCTGGGCCAATCCCGGCAAAAAGGGCACGCAGCCCGGACGGCAATAGGTCAAGATTATAGCGATGCCCTGCGGAAGTGACCTTCATGGCTGCATCCCGGTCAAAGGTCGCGCCAAGTTCGTGCATACCGTCGATGGCCGGTGTTAGATAGCCACCATAGCTCAGACCCATACCAAGCCCGGCAGACTCTGCGGTTGCCGGAAGATGGCTTACCTGACCCGCAGTCACATCAAGTGCCACACCTCGGCAGTCAAACCTCATAAGTAATTCCTGCATTTCAGCGCCGTTGGCAAGAACGATGGCGTCAAACCTTTCCTGTCGACCATTGTCTGCGGTGATGGTTATTCCATGATCATTCTGCACACAGGACGCAACACCAAAATCCATAGTGACTGAAGAACCCTCAGCCAACCAAGCAATCAGCTTTGCCGGCTTGATGACACGCCCGTAATCATGGCGCATTGCTCGCAAGTGGATTGTAACACCACTCTGCAACGAGGCAGAGTCCGCCGATAGATCTTGAGCAAGCTCATCCGGCCATGACTGGCGACGGAATTTGGCGTGCCGTTCGGCCTCGCGCGCTGGCCAATCAAGGGCAAGCACCGGCGCTGCAACGCTTGCGCCTGCTTTGTCTGACAGAGCGGCGGCAAACGCAAGGCAGGTTGCCGAAAGCCGGCTTGCAGAATTGTGATCGACGGCCAGTCTCGGGCTCTGTAGCGCAAGTCTGTTTCCCGACGCGGCGTTCGCAAGGCCCGGTCCAGCCTCCATAATCATTACCTCAGCGCCGCGCCGGACAAGTCCTGCCGCCACCGATGCACCGGCGATGCCGCCACCTATGACGCCAATGCGCGCCACTGACGCCCTGGCATCACTTGCAAGACCTGTCCCCGAAACCTTGTGCCCAACGATCATGTCCCTCTTGCGAGCGAAACCACGCCGCTTTTCGATGGTAAAGCCAGCCTCAGTCAAGCCATGACGCACGGCGGTGGCGGCTGTGAAGCTGGCGAAGGTGCCGCCGGCTTTGGTCAGCCTGCCGATCTGCTGCAAAATACCACGTGACCAGAAATCAGGATTTTTTGCAGGGGAAAACCCGTCAAGAAACCAGCAATCTGCCCTGAAATCGCATGCTGGCAAAACCGTATCTGCCGCCCCATAGAGGAGATGAAGGCTGAGACGCCCACCAAGCAATGCAACAACATGCTGGCCCGGCCAGCGAGGGGGCATCGCTGCCCTCAGAGTCGCAGCATAATCCGCGATTTCGGGGAATTGATCATGGACAAACGCCATCTGGTCTGTGTCCAACGGGTGCGCCTCAACCGAGAGAAAATCGATATGTAAATCTGGAAAGCGGGCCAACTCTGCCATCAATGCCAGCAAATTAAGACCTGACCCAAACCCGGTCTCAGCGACACACAAATAGCTGGTCTGGCCCATCCGGGCGGGAAGGTCATTCCCCGCAAGAAATACATGCCGGGCCTCAGCCACTCCATCTTGACGCGAAAAATACACATCATCATAGCCATCGGCCCGCATCACGCCGTCTCGCACCGATATCTCAGGCGGTATCAGACGATAATTCGAGCCATCATGCGTGTTTGGCTTCTTCGGCATTTCAATAGCTCTATCCAACAGTCAAACAACGACAGGAAGATATCAAACAACATTTATCAGAAAGGTTTTGTTTGATATATTCCCATTCACGGTTTGTTAGTTTTTTTCACGGTAATATTGTGTGAAATCTTTCACTTACTGAGCTTGATACCTCATGTTTGACCAATAGGCACTAACCGTTTTCTCCTAGTTCATTGTCTGTGTTGAACTGAAGTCGAGTGATGGGGACGGCGCCCCTGCTGTTATGCGCTGCGCGGCGCCCGGACCGGCTGCATCTATCCATCTTGCTGACAGCCAAACTCTATGGCGCATTGTGATCAAACCAGATCTGGCAATCGGCGAGGCCTATATGCAGGACAAATTACGTATTGATGATGACGATCTGGGAGCGTTCATACATCTGCTCATGGCCAATTCCAAACATTGGGAATCCCATTGGGCCGGTCGGTTGAGCCTCTTTTCCAGTGACAGGTTTGCAACATTGGCCCATCTTACCCTGCCGCGCGCGTCAAAACTTAATGTTGCGCATCATTATGATCTGACGGATGCGCTTTTTGCCAGTTTCCTGGACCCCACCGCCAATATTCCTGCGGCTATTTTGCGGAAATCAATACATCGCTTGACGAGGCACAGGTTATCAAGGTGGCGAGGCTCGCCGCAAAGCCAAACCTGCAGCCAGGTGAAAGATTACTGGACACCGGCTGCGGCTGCGGCGGTCTGACCGCGGGAATGATAAAATGCCAACCAGATGTGCATGTCACCGGCATCACCCTGTCGGAACAGCAATTGGCCAATACCAGTGAGTATCTCAAGACAACAGCATTCAGTGACAGCCTCTT
Organism: uncultured SAR116 cluster alpha proteobacterium; assembly: GCA_902547925.1. Lineage (GTDB taxonomy): Bacteria > Pseudomonadota > Alphaproteobacteria > Puniceispirillales > Puniceispirillaceae > MED-G116. The sequence continues at coordinate 21,310 of CACCQD010000001.1, forward strand.
CCTCGCGCTTCGGGATTATCGCCAGCAGACCGGGCATTTCGATAAAATCGTATCGTTTGGCATGCTGGAGCATGTGGGACCGCGTAATTTTAAAACCTATTTCAGAAAGGTCAGAGATCTACTGGATGCCAATGGTATCGCTGTCATCCAAAGCATCGGCCTTCATGGCCGGGCAAGACCGGCCAATCGCTGGCTCCAGAAATATGTCTTCCAGGGGGAGCTTTTTGCCGTCACTCGACCAGATGGTCGCAGCAACAGAACTGCAGGGGCTGAAAATACTCGATCTGGAGATCATGAGGGGACATTACGCTGAAACACCCAAACAATGGCGGTTGAATTTTCACAACAATATCGATGATGTGCGCAAACATTACGATGACACCTTCATCAAAATGTGGAATTTCTATCTGCTTGGATGCGAATATTTTTAACAGCAGCAGCATGGTATGGTGTTGCAACTTCAGTTGGCGCATAATCAGATGGCGGCTCAAGCAAACTGCCGTTATGTTGGCGAACCTCAAGAGAAATTCAGGGATATATTGTGTACGGACAACCTTTCTGGAAAACAAAGCAACTCAGAGATATGAATAGCAGCGAATGGGAGTCCCTATGCGATAGATGCGGCAAATGCTGCGTGCTGAAGTTCGAGGATATCGAAACCGAGGAAATCTACTACACCGATGTCGGATGCAAGCTGCTAGATTGCCGAACCTGTCGATGCCTGAATTATGGTGACAGAAAGAAAATCGTCCCCGACTGTGTCGTGCTGACGGCGGATGAGCTTGATGCGCTGCATTGGATGCCAAAAAGCTGTGCCTACAGGCTGATCAATGAAGGGCTCGACCTGCCGGATTGGCATCCGTTGGTAACGGGCATTGCCGACAGCACGCGATTGTCGGGAAACTCAGTCTCAGGTCAAATTGTCACGGAAACAAGTGTTGCCGAAGCGGATATGCCTGATCATATCCGTGAATGGTGAAGATTGGAGGGTGATAAAATGACCCCACATATGTGGATACTCGCCGCCCTGATTGCGATTCTCTCGTTGGCAACAATCTATCGCAGTGAAAGCGGCATGCCGGACCCAAAATGGTCACTGTGCAGGGAGTCACTTGTTACACAGATTTTCACGGGTGACTGCACACTGCGCTTTAAGGGTGAAGAGGCACCTTCATAGGTAGCTGGCCTAAGTGGCTGTAGCAATCTGCCTCAATTCATGCCAAACAGCTTTTTCCACTGCTCCTCGTTCAGATCCTTCAACTCTTCCCGAAACTCGGCACCGACCTTCATTCCAGCAAGCACGGCAGGACGCTCAAACATGCGACTGCGCCAGCTTTTCACATGCGGATAGTCATCAATATCGACATTCTGGCGGTCAAGGCTGCGTGTCCATGGAAAAATCGCAATATCGGCGATGGAATAAGCACCTGCGACAAATGACTTACCGGCGAGCTGCCTGTTGAGAACGCCATAAAGCCTGTTGGCCTCATTGCTGTAGCGTTCTGTCGCATAATCTATACGATGAGTCGCATAGTAATTGAAATGATGCGCTTGGCCCAACATGGGGCCAAAGCCGCCCATCTGCCACATCAGCCATTCCAGAACAGTTTTGCGTTCCGGCCCAACCTCAGTTGGCATCAATTTCCCTGTCTTCTCCGCCAGGTAAAATAGAATCGCACCAGTTTCAAAGATACTGACTGGCTTTCCATCAAATCCATCATGATCAACTATTGCCGGAATCTTGTTATTCGGGCTGATCGCCAGAAAGTCTGGCGCAAACTGATCACCTTTGCCGAGATTGATGCGATGCAGCGTATAGGGAAAGCCCAACTCCTCGAGAGCAATGGTAATTTTATGCCCATTCGGCGTTGGTGCGTAATAGAGGTCGATCATCGATAGGGCCTTTGTGTTTGCGTTTGACCGCCATTCTATAGATGGTAACTGATGAAGAAACCGAAATGACAGATGGGCTTTTTCAGAGTCAACCACCATCTGGGGTTTGCACCACAATGTCCATACTGTTAGACAGCAGGCGAACAAAGTAGCGGAGTCAGGGTAATGTTTTTTGAGCCGATGGATTACAAGAATGCCGGTCTGTCACGCAACCCACTTAAAGCCATCGTCGCACCCCGCCCTATTGGCTGGATTTCTTCATGCGGAAAAGATGGTAGTGTCAATCTGGCGCCCTACAGCTTTTTCAATGCGGTGTCCGAGGACCCAGCAATTGTTATTTTTTCGGTGCAGGCATCCGGCCCGGACCACCAGAAGGACACATTGCGTAATGTCACAGAGACCAACGCCTTTACGGTGAACATTGTTGGTGCCAATCAGGTGCAGGCAATGAATGTCAGTTCGGGTGATTACCCCTATGGTGAGAACGAATTCACCACCGCCGGGCTCCGGATGATCCCGGGCACAACAGTGAATGCGCCGCATGTCGGCGAGGTGCCGGCAGCGCTTGAATGTACGCTTTTACAGACCATCAACCTGCCAGCCAACGACCGCGGCGGTCATTACACAGCAATCCTGGGGACAGTCACCGGCATTTTCGTTGACCAGTCCGTTATTGTTGACGGCAAGATCAGCTATGCGCTGCTTGCGCCAGTCGCCCGCATGGGATACCGAGACTATGCCAACATCAACGACTTCTTTGAGCTGGGACGACCTGTTATCAAAGGTTGAGAGCTGCTAACGCAACGTGCAACTGGAGACGATCACCCGCACATACCCACGCAGATCAGATTTCTCGAAGTGCAGTTTCAGCAGCCACTGCTCAGCAGGAATGATTGCTTCAAGCGGGAGCGTCCCGCTGGAAATCTTCTGGCCATTCAGGAACACCTGCCGCACCTTGATTGGCAGTGACGGGTCGAACCAAGGCGACTCTCGGGCTGCCTTCTTGCCGGTTTCACCCTCGATATGCAGATTAAGCCCCCCTTCAAACAGCGAGAGTTTTGACTCAGGCCCGGCGTAGAGTGGTGTCGCCACGGCGATGTTCTGGCGATCAACCTCCCGGCAATTGGATGGCTTTCCAAGTCCTTGAACCGATTGCAGAATTTGTTCCGGCTCAACCCCGCGGGCAATCTGTTTGGTCACGATGCGCTGTAGTTCGGCTTTGTTACCCTCGGTAAGTTCAACCGTTTTGCGGTGCGCCTCAGCCTCAGCCAACAGCCGCTGTAATGACTGCACTTCAGCACTCAGCCCGGTGATCCTCAAATTGTTCTCATAGATCACAAGATCGGCCTCAGCCTGTAGGCTTGTCTGCTCCGCATGCCCCCACAACCAGCCAAGCCACAGAACACCGCCAACAACGCCGGTGCGAAACAACAGCAACAACCAGCCACGCATTTCGCGTTTGCGGTATCTTTCCTGAGTTTCAAAAAAATCCATTTGCGTCTGCTTTGGACAAAATGAGAGGTATCTGTTGATGGCGTGTCATACGTTCCTAAGGTGATACAGAAAACCCGTGAAAAGGCAAGCCTCCACGCCGTTCAGGGCTTGAAACATTGGCACCGCATAAGGCACAGTATGACGATGGTTTCAAATGCGACGTCATCCTCATCAAATTCACCAAAAGTCGCTGCCACAGGCCGCGCATGGCAACGTATGCTGAGCGGGCGACGCCTTGACATCATCGACCCCTCGCCGATGGATATCGAGATCGAGGACATTGCCCATGGGCTGGCCCGGGTAAGCCGGTGGAACGGCCAGACGAAGGGCAAATATCCCTTCTCCGTCGCCCAGCATTCGGTGCTTGTCGAAAGGCTTGTGATTTCGATCGCCCCCAATCTCGATCAGAAATGGCAGCTTGCCACTCTGCTGCATGACGCGCCGGAATATGTGATCGGCGATATGATCACACCCTTCAAGGGAGTGCTTGGTGATCGCTACAAAGACATCGAAGCACGGCTTGAGGCGGCCGTATATATCCGCTTTGGCTTACCCGCAACACTGCCCGATTACGTGAAAAAAACAATCAAACGCGCTGACCGGATGGCAGCCTGGCTTGAGGCAACACAATTGGCTGGTTTCACCGAACAAGAAGCCAGCAAAATCTTTCCAAAACCACGCGGAACGCCCGCAACCCTGCGCATCCGCTCCCGCGCCCCAGCCGACGCAGCGAGCCAATTCATTCAGAGGTTCGCCATTCTGGGCGGCAACAGAAAAATCAGCCTTTAGTGTCCTTGGAGGTGGCTAGCGCGCCACACGTACTGCCGAATTCTGCCTTTGTTTACGCCTGACTTTTCGTGCCTTCGTCATTTGCTTGGCAGTGCCAAGGGTCATGCAGTCAGGGCAAACACATTTGCCGGCAAGGTCAAAATTCTGCCGCAGATTGGGCAACTCCATACACCAGCAATGATTTTTGCCAGGCGGTGCACCACAATTGAAAATTGTCCCGCATTCTTCACAGGTCAGCTTATCCATGAGGCCCTCCATCGCCTATGATGGTCCAGCCTGTCCTAGTTCATGAATTTCGGCAATATCAAAATGACCTGTTACCGCTGCTGATGCATCAACCTATCCAGTAAAACCGCGACATGCGCCGCCTCACGGCCCGTGCCATCTTTGATCTGACACCGGCAGGATGTGCCGTCAGCGACTATCAACGCATCCACTGGGGCACTGCGAATGGCGGGCAAGAGGTTGGCATTGGCCATTTTCATTGATACGTCATATGTGTCAGTACCATAACCAAAGGCACCCGCCATCCCGCAGCAGGAGGTCTCGATCGGCTCGACCTTAAGCCCAGCAAGCTCGCCAAGCACCTCTTGCACTGGTTTTACCACATCAAAGGCTTTCTGGTGGCAATGGCCATGCAGCATGACTGTCTGTCCAGACCCGGCAATTCCCAAATCCGGGCTATCCTCGGCCAACAATTCTTCGAACGTACGTACCGCGCCGGCAACTGAGTCGGCCTCCGGGCTGTCAAGCAATGCCGGCACCTCATCCCGCAGCGCCAAAGTACAGGACGGCTCCAGCCCGACAATCGGAATGCCCGCCGCAACAAACGGGTGTAGAGTGGCCACAAGACGCTGCGCCTCAGCGCGGGCACGATCAACCAGGCCAGCCGACAGATAGGTCCGCCCACAACAGAGTGGCCGCCGGTATTCGGTAACAGGGGCAAATACATCATAGCCAGCTGCCACAAGGACGCGGCGGGCTGCGCGCAGATTCTCCGGCTCAAAATAGCGATTAAACGTATCGGCAAACAAAACAACCGGCTGTCCATTACCCCCAGGCGCGTCAGCAACATCGCCCGCACCAAACGGCTGGACTTGCCATTTCGGCAAGGCGCGCCGGGCGGTAAAACCGGTGATCTGCGCCACAAGTGGAGCAAGAAGCGGCACATGCCGCCAAACGGATTGCAACAGATTGGCAAATGGTGCAATACGCGCCGCATATGGTGCATAGTCAGGCAGAAAAGCGATCAGTCTGTCATGCAGGGACAAGCCCCTCGCAGCCGAACGCAAGGCCGTTACCTCCACTTTCATGCGCGCCATGTCAACACCTACTGGACATTCGCGTTTGCACGCCTTGCAGGACACACACAACTTCATGGTGTCCGCCATTTCATCACTGATCAGCGCGTCTGGTCCAATTTGACCAGATAATGCAAGACGAAGGCTGTTGGCCCGACCGCGCGTCACATCCCGCTCGTCACGTGTGGCGCGATATGACGGACACATCACACCCCCCTCAAGCTTGCGACAGGCACCATTATTATTGCACATCTCGACAGCGCCTTGCAGGCCGCCTGCCTTTCCCGGAAAAGCCCGCCAGTTAAGCTGTGTAGGAAAATCATCAACATGATAGGACGGCGCAAAGCGAAACAACGCGCGATCATCCATTTTTGGTGCATCAACGATTTTGCCCGGATTAAACAGATTGTCCGGATCAAACATTGCCTTGATCTGCCGGAACAAGCCGGGCAGTACCGGCCCAAACATAATGTCATTGAATTCAGAGCGCACGATGCCGTCACCATGTTCGCCCGAGTGTGAGCCGCCAAAATTGCGCACCAGCGCAAACGCCTCCTCAGCGATGGCCCGCATGGTGGCAACGTCATCCTGTTTTTTCATATCCAACACAGGCCGGACATGCAAACACCCCACCGATGCATGCGCGTACCAGGTTCCCTTTGCACCATGCTTGTCAAAAATGCGGATCAACTGGTCCGTGTATTCGGCAAGATCAGACAGCTCGACGGCACAATCCTCTAGAAAGGAAACAGGCTTTGCCGAGTCTTTCATGCTCATCATGATGTTGAGGCCAGATTTGCGCATTTCTGCAATACGCCCCTGCATCGCCGGGTCGATGGCGTCAACCACGCCGCCGCACCATTCATCTGTCTTGTCCCAGCCAAATCCAAGGTTGGCCATCATCTCATGCAGCTGCGCCAGACTGCGATGGTTATTATCCATATCATCCTCGGCAAACTCAACCACCAGCAGTGCTGCGGGGTCACCCTTTACCGCTTCTTCGACAATGGGCCGGAAAATAGCAATGGAACGCGCCAAGTCGATCATCGTATTGTCGATCAGCTCGACAGCCACCGGATCAAGGGTGACAAGATGCTGGGCTGCATCCATCGCTTTGTAAAAACTAGGAAAATGGCAGATACCCATGAGCTTTTTTGCGGGTAGCGGCCATAATTTCAGGGTAATGGCTGTTGAATAGGCAAGTGTACCCTCAGACCCAACAAGCAAATGCGCCAGATTGATTCCATCACCAGCCGCGCCGCCCGGGCGAAGTGCCATGGCATCAGGCATCAGGGCATCAATGTTGTAACCACCGACACGCCGCAATACCTTTGGAAAGCCGGCCAGAATATCCGCTGCACGATCGGTTCCCATCGCCAGCAGATCCGGCAACAACCGGCCAAGCTGGCCCGCCGGTTTGGTGCCAGGCGTCAACGGTCCGAAATGGGCCTCACTGCCGTTCGCCATGATGGCATCAATGCCCAGCACATTGTCACGCATCATTCCATATCGAATGGACCTGCCGCCACAGCTGTTATTGCCGGCCATGCCGCCAATGGTCGCCCGGCTGGAGGTCGACACATCAACCGGAAACCAAAGCCCATGCGGCTGTAACTGGCGGTTCAGGTCATCCAGCACGATACCCGGTTCAACGACACAGGTTTTGTTTTCAACATCGAGATCGATGATCCGGTTCAGATGCTTGCTGTTGTCGATCACGATGGCGTGGTTGACTGTCTGGCCACATTGCGATGTTCCACCGCCGCGTGGCAGCACCGCAATGCCCTCGCGCCGGGCAAACGCAAGGGTCCAGCGAACGTCATCCAGATTTTCCGGAATGACGACGGCATGCGGCATCATCTGATAGATCGATGCATCAGTGGCATAGCGGCCACGAGACAGCGCGTCATCCAAAACTGCCCCACTTAGTCCCGCCTTTAATGAGGAAAGTTGTTGCGGTTTGGTATCATTGTGCATAATTTCGCCAAGAAGCCTTAGATGGTTAAGAAGACGAGGAGAGTAAAAACCTCAGGCTGCCTGAGGCGTGCTAGAAGCAATATACACCGTTTTTTAAAGTCCCACATAAATTTTGCGCCATTTAAACCCGCTAAATTGAAGCACAATTAATATAGTCCCGCCCGCTTTAAATCAGACAATTGTGGCTCGGTTTTAACAATAGCAATGGCTTGAAAAACATCTAGCCGCTCAGCCCGCTAACTGCGCTTTCCAGCGACACAGGCGAGTCTGCTAAAAGAAACCGGGAAATTTGTAAATGTCAAATTAGCCAAGCTGCGATAATAGGTTCAGTCTACAGCCGTTTGATCTCCCCATGACTCGAATGCGCCTTTCTAAGAACACTCATATCGGCAAGAATTTTTCCTGAAATTTGATCCCGGCCAGCATATCGTCAAGTGATCCAAACGCGTTCATATAATGACCCTTGTACCCAGTGTCCTCGATCAATTGAAACATCTCTTTCCAGTCAATCATGCCAGTTCCGGGTTGCAAATGCAGTTCATATTCCCCGTTGCTATCTGCCATTCGAACCTCGCCCAATCTCTTGATTGGCCCACCTCGCACAAATCCTTCGATACCTTCTGGTACCAAAGTGGCGTGATTGATCGTGAACGACCAACCCAAATTGGGGGAGTCAATTCTATCAAAATAGTAATTCACTTCCTCAAGATTGTGAGCAAGGTAGTGCACTTCGGCTCTGTCTGGTTCCCAATTTGTATTCTCCAAGAGCAAATGAGCACCTTTTTTTTCTGCGTAATCAACAATTCGCTTCAATCTCTCCAGACCAGCGTCCCTCCTCTTCTCAAAATCATCGGAGAAATGATAGCCCGCGTGCACAACGATCCACTTGGCGTCCAGTCTGACAAAAGCATCGATGTAAGCCTTCAGGTAATCATCGACAGCGTCATCCACAAACGGTGAAAACTCGGCGATGTTCACTGACGAAAGTGTGTGCAGGCCTATATTAATATCATTCTTGCTGCAATATTCCCTGATCGGAGCGCATCTCTTTTCATCGAAGGATTTGAGTTCATTAGGAGCAACGTCAATTTGACAGTCTATGTATTTGATACCGTTGTATATCGCCCATTCAACCGCATTCTCAACTGATAGTTTACGCCCAATATCTACACCAATACGTTCTTTCATATCACGCCTCTCCCGTTCATCTTGCAACGCTAGGCAGCCATGTAGCCAAGCTTGGAACGCCTATAATAATCAGCAAAAAACCGAGTATACCGAGTAAAAACGGTAAGTTTGCCCTCAACACCTGAATTTGGTCCACCTTTGCTATTCGGCCCGCAATGATAAGGGCGATCGCCATCGGTGGGGTGACCTGTCCAACGACAACTGCAATCACCATCAACACACCGAAATGGATCAAATCAATATCAAATGCCAACAGTGTTGGCAGAATTATTGGCAGCAAAACTGGGATTAATGGGTCAAGGATCATACCCGCCAATATGGCCAATCCAACCAAGACAAGGATCCTGAAATATTCACTGTCAATAGTCACCAAACCATCAATCATGCCAACCAGAAACTCTGGAACATGCGCGTTTGTTAATCCGGCTCCCAAAGCAAAGGAGAGCCCTACAATGATCAGCAATTCGCCAGATAATTGGACGGCATTTACCAAAACTCGATACAAGCCTTTGAGGTCCAAGGCTCTGTGAACAAGCATGGCAAGAACGAGCGCATATACAACGGCGAATGCGCCAGCCTCTGAAGGGGTAAACACACCAAGAACCATCCCCCCTACAATTATTAACGGCAAGCCAAATGATAGGATGGCCCGTTTACCTGTCCTTAAAACCTCCGGCAAATCAAATGCAGAATAGGGCAACCACCCCTTTTTCCTCGCAAGGTACGCAACAATCAGCATTTGCAACAACCCAAGCAACAAACCGGGAATCAGGCCAGCGAGGAACAGCGCACCTAAAGACACTCCTGTCACAGCTGAATAAAGTATCATTGGCGAACTGGGCGGTATCATCGGTCCAATGCCGGCAGATGATGCCGTCAATGCCGCTGAGAAATCTGCTGGATATTTTGCATCCTTCATTGCCGGTATGACAATGGAGCCTGTTCCCGCTAAATCAGCTGTCGATGAACCGATCATGCCACCAAAAAACATGCTGGTCACAACATTAACATGCGCTAATCCACCACGAAGGGAGCCAACGATTGCTCTTGCAAAATCAAATAAACGCCCGGATATCCCACCCGAGTTCATCAAACCCCCTGCCAAGACAAAAAGTGGCAATGCAATCAGAACAAATCTACCCAGCCCGGACATCATAGTTTGAGGCAAGCTCAAAGCCCACGCTCCAGAGAAATAGATGTTTAAAAATACAGCTGCGGTTACTGAAATAAGCATTGGGATTCTTATGATCAGTAAAAAACACAGCAGCAACACGGCGGCACCTGCTCCCATAAGTGGTGTCATGTTTCTGCATCCCCTCTTTTGAGACTGAGTTGTTTATTTCGCCATAAAACAAAAAATTCTGCAGCGTAGGCCATCGCTGCACCGGCTGCGCCACAAACAAGCGCAGACGTAGACCATCCTGTCGGCATCTCGACATACAAAGCCACGTCACCCCCAAACAGCATCACAAAATCAAGTGACACGTAGGCCAAACCGAGAAGAATAGCGATATTCATCATGTAACCAAAAATGGCGACTGCAGCTTGAAACCTCTGGGGAATTTTTTCAAAAAAGTAATCTATCCTGATCATCGCACCGCGACGAACAGACAGGAAAACTCCTGTCATAGCGAGCCAAGGCATCGACATTTGAACGAATTCTTCGGCCCACGGAAAACTGAAATTCAGTGCATAACGGGCTACCGCATTCACAAAAACAACCACGACGATTGAGGATAACACAGTGACCCCAACTATTTCCACGATGGAATTCACCACCCTGTTAATCAGGGACAAATCCGCATCCGGATTCGCAAGCTCCATACTTTTGGAAGCCTCAGTTATTTTTTTTGCTAGCTCGTCCAATTTACCACACGCCCATTTCTAACCTGCTCCCAAAACCATCTTTTTTTGGAAACTCATTAAACTGATAGAGAGTTTTTCAATCAACGAAAGAGGGAAGGCGGACATCTCCACCTTCCCTGAAAGATTTACCCACCTTGGGCAGCAGCCACAAATTTAGCTGTGAAATCTTTGCCAGCAATTCCTGCAATTTCATTCGCGATAGGCCCCGCAGCGGCCTTGAACGACGCTGCGTCGATGTCATTGAACTGAACGTCGGGAGCCTTTTTCCGAATCTCAGCTTCCAGGTTCGCGTCATTTTCCGCGCCATAATTACGGCTCATTTCGACGGCTTTCCGAGCGGCATTGTGAACTTGTTGTTTCTGAGCATCAGATAGCCCGTTATACCGCTTGAGGTTCATAACAAAGGTGATCGGCGTATAAACGTGGCGAGACACAGAAATGTACTTCTGGACCTCGTACCATGATTTTTTGACAATGTTTCCATATGGATTTTCCTGTCCATCGATCACGCCCTGCTGAAGTGCCAAATATATTTCACCCATATTCATCTTGATTGGTGAGGCACCTAGCATTTTGAAGGACAAAATCCTTGTCTTACTTCCGGGTGTTCTCAATTTGAGGCCCTTCAAATCCGCCGGCGTCACGACAGGCCGAACATTGTTCGTAATCTGCCGGAAACCAATTTCCCCAAATCCAAGAACTTTCAGTCCCGCGCTTTTCTGGAAGGACTTGTCCAACTCGTCACCGATAGGTCCATCCAACAAAGCTGAGACCTGCTCGCGCGAAGAGAACAGGAAGGGAATGTCAAACACTGCAAATTTGGAATCAAGTTGTACAGCATCGGAGCCGATCGGGATCACATCAAGCTGACCCGTCCTTACCTGCTGCATATGAACAATTTCGTCACCCAGTGTCCCACTATCGAAATATTCGATATCCACATCATTACCCATTTCCTGCTTCAAAGCATCGCGAAAGGAGGCAAGCATATGTTGGGTTGACGCACCCGGGGTGCTCTCCACGGATAACCTTAGTTTCAAAGGTTCAGCAACAGCTATTCCAGCTACCAACATACAAACAGTAGCGAGAGCGGACGCGCCGAACTTCGTTATTGATCTACGCATTATTTCCTCCATTTTTAATGTTATGTCACCATGTTTTGCTTTTTTCTGCAGTTGAGTCAAATCAAGGCAATACTTTTGAGAGTTGTACTCGTCCTACATATCACGGAAGTCATACCGATATTTGTCGACCGTTAACCAGTCCAAGGTCACACCAAGACCCGGTCCTGTGGGGATCTCCATATAGCCGGCTTCTCTCCTCAAACTTTCCGCAATCAGATCATCTTTTACGCCTATTGGCCCAAGAGATCCAATTTCATTAACACATCTTATCTCATCGCAGCTGGCCGCTAAATGAGCCTCAGCCACCGCTCCCAAACCTGTCTGGAACACGTGCCCAAGAATCACCTCAAGGCCGGCTGCTCTCGCCATTTTGGCAATTGCTCTTGCGTCTGTCAGCCCATGCTTGGTGACTTTGACTTTGATCCTATCAGTGGCATCCAGCCGAATTACATTCATAGCATCCTCAACTGATGCGACCATGTCATCGGTGGTAATTGGGATATTGACTTTTTTTCTCAGATTTTTCATTCCAAGCAGGTCAAAACGGCCAATGGGCTGCTCGACATGCTCAATCATACATTCTTCGATTTTGTTTATTAGCGAGACCGCTTCAGCGACCACATAATGATCGTTCGCGTCCACCCGGATGGAAACATCATCCCCGACAGCCTGTCGCACCGCTCTGACCCTGTCAACATCAGCGGCAACTGTCTCGCCAACCTTAATCTTAAGGGTCTTGATCCCCTCTCCAACTTGGTGAGCTGCGACCTTTGCCATTGCATCAGGCGACATAATGCCAATCACATCCCCAATGACGGGTATGCGGGATTTTACCTCTCCACCAAGCATCGTCAGCAATGATTGTTTTTGCGACTTGGCCCACAAATCGTGCAAAGCAACATTTGTAGCGGCTTTCGTCCAATTTTTACCCTTTATTGATTTCTGCAACTTTTGCATCGCTTGATTGAGATGGGTTGCGTTTGTTCCGATCAAAGCAGGCCCAATGTAATTCTCGATGGCACTGACTATCTCGCCGGGAATCTCCTCCGGTTTTCCGGGCGGTGCACAGGCGATTTCAGAAAAGCCATAAATGTTTTCATCATCTGTTCTCAAAATGAGAAGGACTGCAAAATGCGCGTTGGCGCGACCCTCCGATATTGCAAAATGAGTATCTCCAGAAATTTTTAACGGTATAGCCTCAAAGGCGCTAATAACCAAGTCACTCATGGAAACACTCCGAAATAAATGTACATGTGGATCAAGATAGCGATGCTAGAGACGCTTTACTAATCAATTAAAAGTAACCTTCTGAATTTCGTAACCGGATCGGCGAAAAGGTTTCTGAGCTTATATTTAAAATGCGTAAATTTTTACTTAGACACTAAAGTTGAAAGACTTGATAACACCTGATCATTATGTTCATTGATTATCCATCAGATTTCGTACTGCAAAACTTAAGGTTGAAGATTTTCATCCACAATCACACACTAAATACGTGAGGACAAATTATGCCGAACAGAGATTACAGTGCCGGTCGCCATTTCCTTCAGATCCCCGGCCCAACAAATGTTCCTGATCGTGTTCTGCGGGCGATGGACCATCCAACGATTGATCATCGCGGACCCGCCTTCACCGAGTTGGGAAAGCGCTGTCTTGATGGCATGAAGACCATCTTCAAAACAGACACGCATGTGGTGATATATCCGGCCTCAGGAACAGGTGCATGGGAGGCGGCGCTGGTCAATCTGCTCTGTGAAGGTGACACGGTCCTCATGGTCGAGACCGGCCATTTCGCCTCACTTTGGCAGAAAATGGCGACAAACCTCGGGATCAAAACTGAGTTTCTGGAAACTGACTGGCGGCGTGGCGTTGACCCGCAGGCCGTTGAGGACAGGCTTCGTGCCGATAGCGCTGGAGAAATCCGGGCCGTCTGCGTGGTTCATAACGAGACCTCCACCGGATCGCGCTCGCGTATTGGCGAGGTTCGCAAGGCTATGGATGCAGCCGGCCACACAGCCCTGTTGATGGTCGACACCATTTCCTCGCTAGCATCAATCGATTATCGGCATGATGAGTGGGGCGTCGATGTGACCGTCTCTGGCTCGCAGAAAGGACTGATGATGCCCCCAGGGCTTTCTTTCAATGCCCTTTCAGAGCGCGCTATTGCCGAGTCTGGGAACGGTGGAATGAACCGCTCCTATTGGGATTGGCATGATCAGATTGCCGCCAACGCTTCCGGTGCCTTTCCGTTCACGCCAGCAACAAACCTGCTTTATGGTCTCGCCGAGGCGATCGACATGCTGCATGAAGAAGGGCTGGATAATGTCTTTGCGCGTCATGACCGCCACGCCGAAGCAACGCGGCGCGCCGTGCAGGCATGGGGTCTGGAGGTTCTGTGTCAGGAGCCGCAGGATTACTCAAGCTCGCTGACGGCGGTTTTGTTGCCTGAAGGACATGATGCTGATGCCTTGCGGGCGACAATATTGCGGCATTTCGATATGTCGCTTGGCAATGGGCTGTCGCGCCTTGCGGGTAAGGTTTTCCGCATCGGGCATTTGGGTGATTTCAATGATCTGATGCTGATGGGAACGTTGAGCGGTGTCGAGATGGGCTTGAAACTTGCCGATATACCGCATCAGTCAGGTGGCGCCGCCACCGCAATGCAATATCTAGCACAAACGGCTTATGTCGGGAGCGCTTCATGACGGAGGAATTGCGCTATGAGGTGGAGAACAATATCGGCCGGATCATTCTCAACCGGCCACACCGCCGCAATGCGCTCACCTTTGCCATGTATGACCGGATCAGGGAAATCTGCCGCATCGCTGGCACGGATGATGACACGGACAAGGTCAAGGTTCTGATCTTTTTGGGTGGCGGCGATATGGCCTTTGCTGCTGGAACGGACATCTCTCAATTCCGCGATTTCACCGACAAACAGCACGCTATTGATTACGAAGAAAAGATCGAGGTGGTGATGGAGCAGATTGAACAATGCGCCGTGCCAACCATCGCCGCTCTCAACGGGTTTGTGACAGGCGGCGGTGCCAGTGTCGCCGCGTCTTGTGCAATCCGCATTGCCAGCACTGATGTAAAGATTGGTGTGCCCATTGCACGCACTCTGGGAAATTGCCTGTCGATCAGTGGGCTTAAAAGGCTGGTGGCTCTGGTCGGTGAAGCGCGGGCGCGATATATTCTGTTGACCGGACAATTGATGGATGCCACCGCAGCGCAATCTGCTGGCTTCATTTCCGAGACACTTGCCGACAAACAGGCGGTTGATGCACGGGCAATGGAACTGGCCCAGATGATGACAGGATTTGCCCCGCTGACAATAAAGGCGACAATGGAAGGGTTAGGGCGTCTGCGGGCGGCAACGCCCACACCAAGCGACCATGATTTGATTGAAATGTGCTTTGGCAGCGAAGATTTCAAAGAGGGTATCTCAGCCTTTTTTGAAAAGCGCAAACCTGACTGGCGAGGCAACTAGCAACACCATTGGCAACTGGAAAAACCCCCGTTGGCACAGCAGATATTAATCCTTTGCTCTTTGCCTTTTTCTAATTTTGGTATACCATATCTCCCAATGGAAACGCCATTGACTGAACACGGGCTGTAGCTATCCATCGTCTTTGTTGGTAGATTCCGGAAATTCTCCCGGGGGTTCAGCCGGGTTTTAGTGGAATTTTTATTGGGGGACCAATTTTAAATGGCATACGCACATTACATTGCTGGAGAGTGGGTCACCGACGACGCCGTTTCCATCAATATCAATCCATCCAATACAGATGACATTGTCGGTGAGTTTTCGCGTGGTGACGCGGCCCGTGTTGACAAGGCCGTTGCCGCAGCGAACGCCGCACAGCCAGACTGGGCGGCCGCCAGCCCCCAACTGCGCCATGATGTGCTTGAAAAGGCCAGCAATCTGATTGCCAGCCGCAAGGATGAATTGGGCCGTCTGCTCTCTCGCGAGGAAGGCAAGACACTGGCCGAGGGAATTGGCGAGACAATGCGCGCTGCACAGGTCTTTAAATTTTTTGCCGGTGAAGCCATTCGCAACATTGGTGACGCTGTCGCCTCAATCCGTCCAGGTATTGATGTAACGGTGGAGCGCGAGGCTGTCGGCACAATCGGCCTGATTACCCCGTGGAATTTTCCGATTGCGATTCCAGCCTGGAAGCTGGCACCCGCATTGGCCTATGGCAATGCGTTAGTGATGAAACCAGCAGAGTTAACGCCGGGTTGCGCGTGGGAGCTTACGAAGATTCTTCAAGAGGCAGGCTGTCCGTCGGGTGTGTTTAATCTGGTGATGGGACCGGGATCAACCGTTGGTGCGCGGATTGTCGAACATCCGGGCATTGATGCCATCAGCTTCACCGGTTCGGTCGCCACTGGCAACACTATCGCTGTGCAGTGCGCCTCTACCGGCAAACGCGTGCAGATGGAAATGGGCGGCAAAAACCCACTCGTTGTCGTCGATGATGCCGATCTTGATGTTGCTGTCGCAACAGCCGTCAATGGTGCGTTCTTCTCAACAGGTCAGCGTTGCACGGCCTCTTCCCGGCTGATTGTGACGGCTGGCATTCATGATGCCTTTCTGGAGAAACTGACAAGTGCCGCCGCCGATCTGATCGTCGGTGACGCGCTGGATGCGGCAACCCAGATCGGGCCCGTTGTCGATCAGAAACAGCTCGACCAGAATTTGCGCTATCTGAAACTTGCCAGTGATGAAGGCTGTGACGTTCGCGGTGGCGAGTTGGCAAACGGACCGGGCTTTTTTATGAAACCGGCAATCTTTGCCGGGGCAACAAATCAGATGACCGTCAGCCGTGAGGAAATTTTCGGTCCAATGGCCTCGGTTATCAAGGTGGCTGACTATGACGAAGCGCTGGCAGTGGCAAATGACACTGAGTTCGGCCTTTCAGCCGGCATCTGCACCACATCACTGAGATATGCCTCAGACTTTCGCAAAAAGGCACAGGCGGGAATGGTGATGGTCAATCTGCCGACCGCCGGGGTGGATTATCACGTTCCCTTTGGCGGACGAAAAGGGTCGAGCTATGGTCCACGTGAGCAGGGGAGCTATGCGCGGGAGTTCTACACTATCGTCAAGACCAGCTACATAGCCCCCTGACCAACTACCCAGTCCCTGATAAGACACGATCCTCGAGCGAGCGAGCAATGACAGCAAAATCCTATTCCGGCATTTGGCCCGTGGCCCCGACTCCGTTTCACGACAATGGCGTGGTGGATGACGATGGCATGCGCAACGTTCTTGATTGCATGATTGATCAGGGCGTTGACGGCATTTGCATTCTGGCAAATTTTTCCGAACAATTCCTGATCTCCGATGCCGAGCGCGATCATCTGATGAGGTTGTGCCTAGCGCATGTCGATGGCCGTGTTCCGGTGATTGTGACGATCAGCCATTTTGCCACACAGATTGCCGTGGAACGAGCGCGCCTTGCCAAGAAGTTGGGTGCGGCTATTGTCATGATGATGGCACCCTATCACGGTGCCTTACTGAAAGGCACCGCCGACCAGACATTTGAGCAGGTCAAAGCTGTTGGCGAGGTTGGCATTCCCATCATGATCCAGGATGCCCCGCTCTCAGGGGTCGAATTGCCGGTTCCCGTTCTGGTGCGTATGGCGACCGAGATTGAGATGGTCAAACTTTTCAAGATCGAGTCCGTTGGTGTTGCGGGCAAACTCCGTCAGTTGCTTGCTGCCGGTGGTAGTGCCATCGAAGGACCGTTCGATGGCGAGGAAGCAATCACCCTTCTTGCAGATCTGGATGCCGGGGCAACCGGATCGATGACCTCGGCGCTAATCCCTGATCTGATTGGACAGGTAATCACGGCGCATGCCGCCAGCAACAGGCGAGAAGCCATTGCTGGTTACACACGAATTCTGCCAGTGATCAATCACGAGAACAGGCAATGCGGCTTCCGGGCGGCGAAGGCTGCCATGGTTGCGGGCAAAGTCATCAAATCCGATTTCTGTCGCCATCCGATCCCGCCGCTTCATCCAGAAACCAAGGCTGGTCTTCTCGAATTGCTAACCCCTCTTGACCCGATTGTATTAAATTGGGGACATTAATGGATGGCTAAGCAGAACATCCTTTCAGCATTGATGAATGATGGCCCCATCATCGCCAACGAGCATAGATCGCTCAGTGCCGAGACGGCAGAAAAGCTGCGCGAGTTGATCCTGCTTGAAAAGCTCCCACCGGGCATGCATATCCCTGAGCGTGATCTGGCCGAAGCGCTCGGCATAAGCCGGACCCCAATGCGCGAGGCATTGCGAACCCTAGCAATTGAAGGGCTGGTCGAATTCACCGCAACACGGCGTTCACGCGTGGCCAATCCCTCCATCGACGAGCTTCGTGAAAGTATGACAGTCCTTGCAACATTGGAAGCACTTGGCGGCGAGCTTGCCTGTGCGATCGCCACGGACAGAGAAATCACAGCGATCGCTGACCTCAATCAGAAAATGATTGAGTGCACCGATAAATTCTCAGCGATCAATTTCTTTAACACCGATATGGCGTTTCACAGCAGCATCATTACCTCCACCCATAATCAGGCGCTGATCGACACACACCGGCAATATAATGCAAAGCTATGGCGGGCGCGCTTCATGTCATCGAAGCGCAAACAGGGGCGTGCCAAAACCTTGCAACAGCATCAGGATATCACCAATGCGTTGGTTTCCCGGAATGCGTCCAAGATGGCGCAAGTCATGCGCAGTCATATCGAGACGGCGATTGACAATCTTAGCATCCAGCAAAACGAAACATAGTTAAGTGCGCCAAAAAAAAGTTACAACAAGTAGGAGTTTGGCATGAAACCACGCATTGGCATTATTCCGGGAGAACCGGGCGGCATCGGCCCGGAGCTGATTGCAAAATTGCTGAATGATACCGAGACATGCGCGAAGGCAGATATTCTGTTGATCGGCGATCAGCATTTGTTTGAACAGGGTCAGACGCAGGCCGGCATGGATTTTGCCATGACCCGTTGTGATGGCTGGAAAGATGAGTGGACAACGCTGCCAGGCTTTGCGTTGCATCCAATGGATACGATCAACCCGGACGATGTCACCATGTCCGAGGTCACATATGCCGGTGGTCACTCAGCACTGTCCAATCTGAATTGCGCTTTGGAAATGGCTCGCGATGGCATCATTGACGCGATCATGTTTGGCCCTTTCAACAAGGTGGGTTTGATCGAGGCCGGGCTTGGTCACGAGGACGAACTGCATTACATGGCTGAGTTTCTGGGTGTCGAGAGCTATATCTCTGAATTGAATACTCTGAACGGCATCTGGACGAGCCGCGTTTCCAGCCATATTCCGCTAAAGGATGTTCATTCTTTCATCAACGAGCATCGTATTTCAGAGGCGGTGGATCTGCTCGACAAAACATTGCGGCGCTCTGGTGTCGAACGTCCACGCCTATCAGTTGCAGCGCTCAATCCTCATGCCGGTGACAATGGAAATTTTGGCATGGAGGAGATCGAGGTGATCATCCCGGCCGTCAAAAAGTTGCAGCACAAGCAGGTCAATGTCGACGGCCCGTGGCCATCAGACACTGTTTTTCTAAAGGCTAAGGCTGGCGAGGTTGACGGCATAATCACCATGTATCACGACCAGGGCCAGATTGCGCTGAAACTGATGGGATTTGATCGCGGTGTAACGGTTCAGGGGGGCATTCCCTTCCCGGTGACAACACCGGCGCATGGCACCGCCTTTGACATCGCCGGCAGTGGTACCGCCGATGTCGGGGCCACACGCGAAGCCTTTTTGATTGCCTGTGACATGGTCAGCCATTGGGAAAAAGCAGCACAGTAGACCCGGCATTCAGGACTGCCAGCAGACGCCAGCCGACAGAAATAGGCAATGAAACTGACCTATGAAACTTGGCAATAAAAGCGGCAAATAAAGCCGCCCAATAAGCCATGAGTTTATCAGGAGTTCTTCTGCTTTGTGATCATTTTCACAATCTGTGAGCCGAACAAGCCAAGGAATGACAGCACGAGGAACAACAACGCCAATGGTTGCGCCGCAATCAGCCACCAGGCTCCATCAAACATCTTCAGTGAATTCTGCAGATTGACTTCGACCATATGGCCAAGGATCAGACCAACAGCGATCGGTGCAACCGAGAATCCATGGCGACGGGCAAAGAAGCCAACAACCCCAAAAATCAAGGCAATCCAAACATCGAGCAATGACGCGCTGAGCGAATAGGCACCAATCACCGACAAGGCAAAGACAATGGGCCACAGTATCGAGGTTGGCACCATGGAGATGCGTGCAAACAACTTGGCCGCATAGAGGCCCATCGCCAGAAAGATGATGTTGGCGACCAGCATTGCTCCAAAAATCTGGTAAACCGTATCAACCTGCTCGGTAAACAGATATGGTCCCGGGCGCAGTCCATGTACCATCAACCCGACAAGAATGATCGCAGTTGTGCCGCTCCCCGGGATACCAAGGACCATTGTTGGTACCATCGCCCCACCCGTTGCCGCATTGTTGGCAGCCTCTGCACCGGCGATCCCCTCGACCGCGCCCTTACCAAATTCTTCCTTGTTCTTTGACCAGCGCCGGGCTTCAGAATAGCCAATCATCGAAGCGACAGTCGCACCCTCTGCCGGCAGAATGCCGATGAAGGTGCCAATGCCCGACGACCGCGCAATGGTTCGCCATATCCGTTTATAGTCCTCTTTTGAAGGGAGCTTGACTGCCTTGAGGCTGATCACCTCGGCCACGAGATGTGCCTTTTTCGACTGCACAAGCAGTTCCGAAATGGCAAACAGGCCTATCATCACCGGGACAAAGGAGAGGCCCTCATACAATTCGTAATTACCGAACATGAAGCGCTCAATCGAGGTCACGCGCTCTGCCCCGATTGTTGCCAACCAGACGCCAAAGATGCCGCCAATCAGATTGCGCACAGCACCCCCTGCTCCCACGCTGGCAAGCATCGACAAGCCAAAGATCGTGAGGGCGAAATATTCTGGTGGTCTGAATTCATAGGCAACACGGGCCAGCATAGGCGCGGCAAAACACAGCACAATAATCGAGAAAATGCCGCCAATCGTGCTGGCAACAACGGCAATGCCGAGCGCCCTTCCAGCCTCACCACGTTGGGCGAGGGGAAAGCCGTCAAAGGTGGTCGCCGCAGCCGCCGAGGTGCCAGGCGTATTGATAAGGATTGCCGTGATCGACCCGGCAAAGGTTGCCGACACATAGAGCGTCGCCAAAACGGCAATGGCATGTACAGGCGACATCGTCAGAGTAAATGGCAACAGCAGCGCTGCGCCGGTTGTGGCGCCAAGCCCGGGCAATACGCCAATCACGATGCCACCAATAGTGGTGACAAAGATCAGCATCAGCAGATAAGGGTCCAACATAACCGAACCAATGGCCGCGAGTGCCTCATACATTGCGTATTTCCCCTAACCGTAATACCAGTTTGTGATCAGCCCACGCGGGAACCTGATCTTCAGCACTTCGTCAAAAATCAAAAACAAGGTCAGCGGCACGGTCAGCGCGACAAGTCCGGCAACAAGCAGCCGGCGCTCCCCCCATGACACGCTTAGCAAAAACACAACGGCGGCAATCGCAATGAAAAAATCCGCATAGGTGGTCAGCATATAGAACAGGGCGAACAGACCAATGCTGATCCAGGTGGTAGGGCCTTCCATCTTTACCGGTTCAGGCGGATTTTTCAGATTCTGCCAGATCATGATGCCAACCAACAACAGATTGATCACCATCAGGAAAATGGGAAAGGATCGCGGCTGCATACTGGCCCCGACAATCAATGGCGGCGACGTTCTGAGCTGAAGAGCGAGGTAAATGATCACCACCGAGAACAGGGCAATGATACCTGGAATAACTAACGATCGCATGGTGATTGGCCCCTGTTACAAAATCGGTGAGCAGCATAAAAACACTGCCCACCAAAAAGTTTGGACAGAAGTCCTATTCAATCAGACCCATTTCCTTGAGGGCTGGACCAAATTCGCCGACCATCATCTTGATCTGCTCACCCCAAGCGCCAGATTCCATCGGCGAGGTGTTATCAAGGCCAGAATTCATCAGATAGGCCTGATAGAGTGAGTGACCCATAGCCTTCATCATCGCTGCTTCCATCTCAGCGCGGCGCTCTTCAGAGACACCAGCATGAGTGACAAAACCGCGGGTTGTTGACAGAACCAGATCGATGCCCATTTCCTTGGCGGTCTTTGCAGCTGGGATCGGGTCCATGCGGTTCTCACCAAGAATAACCAGTGGACACAGATCGCCTGCCTCGATTGGGGCTGATGCCTCAGACAGGTTCAGTGTGCCAACATCGACAGCACCAGCGACAACCTGTGTTGCCAGCTCGCCGCCACCACCAAATGGAATGTAAGTCGGCATCGGCTGACCCATGCGCTTGGCCCACAGATAAACAGTCAAATGGTCAATTGTACCTGATGATGTGCCACCGAATTTCATGGCATCGCCATTCTTCATGCCAGCAACAAACTCCTCGGGGGTCTTGTAGGGGCTGGTCTTACAGTTGACCATTAGGATCTGCGGGTCATTGGTGCCACGAGCGATTGGTGCCATTTCCTCAACTTTCAGATCGGTCATGCCTTTAGCCATGGCAATGGCGTGACCAACGGTGAAGGTCAGGATTGTATTGCCATCAGCTGGGCGGCTGTGAAAATACTGCATCGCCGCAGCACCGCCGCCGCCACGTTTGTTGACGACAACCATATCTTGCTTGAGATGCCGACGTGTCCGGATCATCATCATTCTTGAGTTGACGTCGGTACCACCACCGGCACCAGCGTGGGTGACAACCTCGATAGTACCCTCAGCTGCAACTGCGGGCGCTGTTGTTATGGCCATAACACCGGCCATTGATGCGATACCGACACCGGCCGCAAGAATCTGCTTTGTATTGAACATTTGGTTCCTCCCAGAACTTAAAAATCAGAATGTTTTACTCACTCAGTTTGACCAGTGTTATCCGGCCGTTTATTTGTTGTTGCCCCGGCCAATACCGACACGGCATTCACCCGAACCTTCGCTGCAAAACGGCATCATACATGTACCGCTACATTATTATGGTATACCAAAATTTCTGGCGAAACAACGCTCAATTACGCAAAAGGAACATTGTCTGAAATGTGTCTGTACTGTCGTTTAACTTATTGATTTATATGCCTACAAAGTTAAACACCATCAAGCGGATCAATCGACAACAAGACCTGCCTCACTGGCGCGTGCCACCAGATAATCCCGCCCCGTCAGCATATCCTCGATACTGGCAAAGCCATTCATATAATGTCCCTGGTAACCCAAACCTTCGATCTTGGCGAACATCGCGCCAAAATCGATTGTGCCCTCACCGGGTATCTGATGGATCTCGTAGGAGCCATTATTGTCGGCAAGCCGTACCTCATGGCACAGGGAAAAATCCATTGAATCGATAAAGCTATCAATGCCAACACCCGGCAGAAAATGCGCGTGGTTGGCCGTAAAAGACCATCGCAATGCCGGGCTTTCGATCTGACGGAAGAAATATATGCATTCTGCCGGTGTCACCGGCATGTAATTGACTTCAGCCAGCACCGGCTCCCAGTTCAGATTTTCGAGGAGCAGAAGCACATTCTTGCTTTCAGCGTAATCCGCAATGCGCCGCAACCTGTCGATTGACGCCTGCATGCGCAACTCACGGCAGGCGGTAAAATGATAGCCTCCATGGACGACGATCCACCCGGCACCAACCTTGCCAGCAAGATCTATGTAGGCACGCATATATTGATCAACAGCATCCCGGCAGAATGGCGAAATTTCGGCAACATTCACACCGGACAGGGTGTGCAATCCCAGTTTGACGCCATGGGTATCGGTCAGGCTACGAACCTGCAGACAGCGTTCATCATCGAAGGACTCAAGCTGGTTTGGCGCTATGTCGGTCTGCGCATCAATGAAATGCACATCATTGGCCGCAGCCCAGACAATTCCTTCCTCGACCGGAACACGCCGTCCAAGATCAATACCTATTCGCTGTTTCAGATTGAGCTGTGCCATCATTCCTCCTTGTGCCCAAAATCCACCTTTAACCTCAAAGGCGTCTAGCGACCCTTAAAGGCGGGCTTTCGCTTTTCCATGAAGGCGCGTCGGCCCTCAACATAGTCCTCACTCTCAAAACAGCCTGTCACCATAGTCTCGATACGGGCCAGATCACGATTGCTGTCAGGTTTATGCAACTCATGGGTTATAGCCTTGATCGATGCCATGGTGAGCGGGGCGTTCTCGGCAATGCGCGTGGCATAATCGGCAACATAGGCGGACAGCATGTGCCCCGGCATGATCCGATTCACCAAGCCCATTTCACGCGCTTCATCGGCGGTAAACTGACGTGCCGTAAAAAATATCTCTTTGACCATGGACGGACCGACCAGATCAGCAAGCCGTTTAACCCCCTCAAATCCATAGCCAACACCTAGCTTGGCGGCTGGCACGGCAAATCGGCTTCGGTCCTCGCAGATGCGCAGATCACAGGCAACTGCCAATCCCATACCCCCGCCAATACAATAGCCTTGGATCATTGCAATGGTCGGCTTGGGAAAGCCAAAAACAGCATCGTAGAATGTCTTTGTGGCGGTGCTGTATGTGGCAACATCGTCGCTGCTTGACCGTTCCTTTTCGAATTTGGAGATATCGGCACCAGAGGCAAAGGCCTTGCCGCCTGCCCCCTGAATGACCAGCAACCGCGCCGACGGATCGGCTGCCATCGCAGCCACCCGGGCGGCACCAGCCTCATACATTGCCAGCGAAATGGCATTATGTCGTTCTGGATTGTTGATCACCAGATAGCCAATATTGGCCACCACACCAGCTAGAATTTTGCCGTCGGCGATTGCGTCAAGGTCGGAAAATTTCATATGGCGCCCGCCTCCTCAAAGGCTGCTATTTCAGCCTCGCTATACTCACATTCAGCCAAAATTTCGCGCGTATGCTGGCCCAGCTTTGGCGGTGGGCGGCGGATGG
This sequence comes from uncultured SAR116 cluster alpha proteobacterium, assembly GCA_902547925.1. Classification (GTDB taxonomy): domain Bacteria; phylum Pseudomonadota; class Alphaproteobacteria; order Puniceispirillales; family Puniceispirillaceae; genus MED-G116. The sequence continues at coordinate 46,001 of CACCQD010000001.1, forward strand.
TGGGTTCGGACTCGCTCATGATAATGGGTTGTCCGACGATCTGAGTTGCGCCGCGTTCCTGGCTGTTCATATCCCGGGCAATGCCCAGATGCACGACCTGAGGGCTGGAAAAAACCTTGTCGATGCTGTTGATCTCCCCGCATGGCACGCCGACCTTGTTGAGGCGGGATATCCAATTATCAGACGTGTCAGCGCGGGTGTTCTCACTGATAAGTGCATTCAGCGTGTCGCGGTGCTCACTACGGGACTCGGCTTGGGCATAGATATCCGCGTCCAATCGTGGATCACCAATCTCGTCTTTCAAACGCAGCCAGATATGTTGCCCCGCGGCAGCGATATTAATATGACCGTCAGATGTCTCGAACACACCGGTTGGGATTGATTTGGGATGGTTGTTGCCAGCCTGATGCGGCACCTCACCATCCATCAGCCAGCGTGTGGCCTGAAAATCAAGCATGGCGATCTGCGCCTGCAAAAGCGAGGTTTGCACCCATTGACCAGTGCCCGTTTTTTCCCGGCCAAGCAAGGCCAGCAGCACACCCTGCGCCGCAAAACCACCAGCCGTCAGATCCGCGATTGGAATGCCGACGCGCATTGGCCCCTCACCCGGCGCACCGGTGATCGACATCAATCCGCCCATGCCCTGGGCGATCTGATCAAATCCGGGACGTGTGGCAAGTGGTCCATCCTGGCCAAAACCAGAGATTGACGCATAAACGATGCGGGGATTGATCGCCTTGATCGTCTCATAATCAAGGCCGAGGCGGAATTTTACGTCCGGCCTGTAATTCTCGACTATGACATCGGCGTTGGTCGCCAAACGCTTGAAAATGGCCACACCGGATTCATGTTTCAGATTAAGAACGACCGAACGCTTGTTGCGATGCAGGTTCTGGAAATCCGAGCCATCACGTGACCCACCCATATCCGCACCCGCCGCATTTGGCGCCTCAATCTTGATTACATTCGCGCCCCAATCAGCAAGCTGCCGCACACAGGTCGGCCCGGAGCGAACACGTGTCAGGTCAAGAACGGTGATGTGTGACAGGATATCGCCAGCAGGTTCAAACGCCATTTTTTCCTCGGTAACTGTTCAGATTCTGTCTCTGAAATCCAGCGACACCTCTGACTGTAAAAATTGTATACCAAATTAAGAAGCTATAGCCCGGCCTGTCAATCGCCTTTGCCCGCGGCCTTTTGGAAGCATTGAAATTGATCTACGTTGTGAAACAGGGTAAATCTGCTGCCGTAAAATGCTTGGGATGGGTTCAATGACAAATACTCTTTATGATGGGGTTTTCGCGCCCCATGCCGTTAGCAAGAAGGTTTTTTTGTTCACACCCAAAGGTGAGGTCAGTTTCGCCGCCTTCACCCAGATGACAAACCGTTTGGCCAACTGCCTTGTCGAAAATGGCATGCAACCCGGTGACAGGGTGGCGGTGCAGGCGGAAAAATCAGTCACACAGCTGGCGCTCTATGCCGCCACTATCAAGGCGGGCGGTGTTTATTTGCCGCTCAACACCGGGTATACACCACATGAGCTAGAGTATTTTGTTGGTGATGCAAAGCCGACGATTGTCGTTTCTGCCAATGGTGTCAGCGCGGCTATTGCGCCGCTGACGGAGGGCATTGGGGCATCATTATTGACGTTGAATGCCGATGAGACCGGAAGCCTCACCCAGCAAGCAGACACGGCCTCGCCAGAGTTTGTGACCGTTGCGCGTGGCAGTGAGGATCTGGGGGCTATTCTCTATACTTCAGGAACAACTGGGCGATCCAAGGGGGCAAAGTTGTGCCACCGCAATCTGTTGTCAAATGCCGAGATATTGGCCAAGAGCTGGCAATTTAGCAGCGATGATGTGTTGCTGCACATGTTGCCAATCTATCACACCCACGGGCTGTTCGTCGCCAGCAACCTACTCTGTATGGTGGGCGGCAGCATGATCTTCCTACCAAAATTCTCCGCTACTGATGCGCTGGACTGGATGCCGCAAGCCACCAGCATGATGGGGGTTCCGACCTTTTACACGCGGCTCCTCGATGCCCCCGAATTTACCCGCGAGGCTGCGAGCCATATGCGGCTGTTCATTTCCGGTTCTGCGCCCATGTTGGCCGAGACACATGTCCAGTTTGAGGAACGCACCGGCAACAGGATTCTCGAACGCTACGGTATGACCGAGACCAATATGAGCATTTCAAACCCTTATGAGGGCGCACGCGTCGCCGGCACCGTGGGCAAACCTCTGCCCGGGGTCGAGATTCGCATTGCTGATGCCAAAACAGGCGCGCCCGTTGCAGCTGGCGAAATTGGAGTCATTGAACAACGCGGCGACAACGTGTTTTTAGGGTATTGGGAAATGCCTGAAAAGACAGCTGAGTCTTTCCGTGATGATGGGTTTTTTATCACTGGCGATATGGCGCAACAGAATGCGGATGGCTACATCACCATCGTTGGCCGGGACAAGGATTTGATCATTTCTGGCGGTCTGAACGTCTATCCAAAAGAGATCGAGGGTCTGATTGATGAATTTGATGGCGTTCTGGAATCAGCGGTAATCGGCGTCCCCCACCGAGATTTTGGTGAGGCCGTGGTTGCTGTTATCGTATCGTCCGATAGCCCTCTTGATATCGATGCCATCCGTGCCTCACTCGCCGGCAGGATTGCAAAATTCAAACAACCAAAGGCGATCATACTGGCAGACGCCTTGCCAAGAAATACCATGGGCAAGGTGCAAAAGGCTGAATTGCGGAAAACCCATGCAGATCTGTTTGCCTGACAGTTTATCCAACAAAGTGTTGGCTTTTCTCACGCCATAGGATGAACACTGACGAGAGCACAATGACGATGCTGCCGACAAAAATTTCAAAAGTCAGAATTTCACCAAAGACCATTATCCCGGCGATGATGCCGAACGGAACCGAGAGATAGCGAAACGGCGCGAGCAGGCTGGCCGGGGCAAGCCGGTGGCTGAGTGCAATGAAAAACTGCTGAAAGCTTGACAGAGCGCCAATCAGCACGAGTATGACAAGACTGGTCTGATCCATCGGCATCCTTTCACCTTGCCAGACAAAGAGCAGCGCAAACAGCATTGCGCCAGCGCCATTGTACCAGATGGCGGTGCTTGCTGGGTTCTCACTGCGGCCTAGCTTGCGCAGCATCACCAGCATCAGAGCCCCAAAAAAGGGAGCCCCAAATCCCAGCATCACACCCAATGGCGACCAGCCGTCAGCACCCGGGCTGATGACCACAATCGCGCCCCCAAAACCGACAATCACCGCCGTCCACCGGCGCCACCCAACATGTTCACCAAGCAGAAATGGCGCAAGGAAAGTGATAAACAAAGTCAATGTCTGAAACAGCGTTGTGACCTTGGCCAGCGCCATCAGATCGAGCGCCGCATAGAAACAGGTCAGGCTACTCAGCCCCGCGATAATCCGTGCGGCCAAAATGCGATATTGGGAGACAGCGAATGCGGAATGCCCATGCTGAAAAATCGCGACAAGGATCAAAAGTGGCAGACACAGCGCATAGCGGAACATCAGAATGGTGATGATTGAGAAATCTGGAGTGATAAATTTCACCAGCACTGAAATACCCACAGTCAGCAGGATTTCAGCGATTCCAATGGAGACTCCGAGGGAAATGTTGGGATGGCGATCAGACTGTTCTGCAGCATCCACCATCACAATGAACCAGAACGAGGAGTGGGTGTCACATCAGCCCTCAATGTCGAATTGATCGACATATTTATCTGAAATGCTGGTCCCAAGACCCGGCAGCGTATCATCCAGATCGAGGTAACCATCAACAGCGTCCGGATCACCATCGAAGATATAGTAGAAGAGTTCATTGCCAACCTCGACATCAAAGACCGGGAAATACTCGCTGATCGGGCAATTGAAATTGGCCATCGTAAGGTGATAATTATGCATTTGTCCGGCATGTGGAATCACCGGAATCTGATGCGCCTCGGCAACCGCGTTAATCTTCTGGGCGGCGGTAATGCCACCGACACGGTTGGTGTCATATTGCAGAACGCTGACGGCCTTTTCCTGCAACAGCTGTGCACAGCCAAGCAGCGAGAATTCATGCTCGCCACCGGAAATCGGTATAGGCCCGCGGTTGAGTTCGGCATAGCCCCGCAAATCATCGGCGATCACAGGTTCCTCGAGCCAACGCGGCTCAAATTTTTCAAGCTTGGGAAGCATGCGACGGGTGTAATCAAGGTTCCAGCCCATATAAGCCTCAAGCATGATATCGGTATCATAGCCGATCACCTCGCGCACCGCCTCGACGCGCTTCAGATTTTCCCGCATCCCAGTCATTCCGTCTCTCGGTCCGTAGCCAAAGCGTGTCTTGAAACCAGTATAGCCATTTTTCAACGCCTCTTCGGCTTCTGCCTGCATGGCCTCGATCGGCCCCGCATAAAGCTTCGAATAATAGACTGGGATTTTTTCCTTGGTACGCCCCCCGAGAAGTTTGAAAACCGGCTTGCTAGCCAGCTTTCCCATGAGATCCCAGATGGCAATATCTATGGCTGAAATAGCAACCATGCCAACACCCTTGCGCCCCCACGCATGGGTGCGGCGGTACATTTTTTCCCAGAGATAGGCGTAATCAAACGGATCCTCGTCAATCACCAGCGGTGCATAGAATTCGTCAATGGCTTTTTTCGTCAATGATGGGGCAAGCGCCGCATTGCCGATGCCAACAGTGCCGCAATCGGTCGTGATCTCACAGGTGAGCCACTGGTGAAAGCGGAAGGAACTCATCGCATCACCCCTCTCCCAAAGCGCGTCTGATGCATTGGTACAGAAATTTCCCTGTGGCGGAACGGTTGGCCCTTTCCAGTTCCAGACGCGTGCCCTGACCGACATTATTTTTGCCATATTCCTGTCACTCCCCCCCAATACGATCGTCCGTCCTAAATTTGGTATACCGTTTTCGCAGGCGGCAAATCAAGATTAAATCTTGGTAGGCATTTTGTGGTCGCTGTGATATGCACTTTTTACTCTACAGGCTCGGCGGGCGTGATGGAATGGTAGACATAACGGACTTAAAATCCGTGGGCCCTAGGCCGTGGGGGTTCAAGTCCCCCCGCCCGCACCACCCAGCAGATGGGCCGACGGGGTTCGGCATCAATTTCCTCTTGGTGAAACGCCATAGCGCCCATATTAATATTGCTGCTCATGCGCAAAATGGCCTAGCGTGATGTCGGGATATCAGGACGAAGTTAAATGTTTATTCAGGGAATTTAGAGATTATGAAAATTACAGGTAAGAAAGCCATCGTCATTGGCGGCACCTCAGGAATTGGTTTGGCGACAAGCATCAGGCTTGTCGAGATGGGAGCAAGCGTTGTTGCCGTCAGCCGCGACCCCAGCAAAGCTGGCGAAGTGGCTGCCGGCATTCGCCTCGCCGCGCTGGACACTCGTAACGAGAGCGATGTGCAGGCCTTCTTCGGGGCAGAGGGCAAGATTGACATTCTGGTTAATTCGGCAACAGGTGGCTCACGCGCCTTCGGCCCTTTTTTGGAAATGGATATGCAAGGCTTTAAAGGATCATTCGACAAGCTTTGGGGCTATGCCAATGTTGTTCGCCATGGTGCTCCACATATCGCAGATGATGGTGCCATTATTCTGGTGAGTGGCAGCCCGGCACGCAGGCCAAAGCCCGGCCAGATTGCCCTGTCTGCTGTTGGCGGTGCTGTCGAGGCGCTAACACGGGCACTGTCTGCAGAAATTGCACCAAAACGGATCAATGTTGTTTCACCCGGGATTATTGATACGCCGATGGTCGCGCTGAGCGGTGAGGAACGCGATAAGCATTATCAGAACGTTACCAAGTCGCATTTGATCGAGCGGGCTGGCACTTCTCAGGAAATCGCCAGCGCGATTATCTTCGCCATCGAAAACGACTATGTTACAGGGACGACAATCGATGTCGATGGCGGTTGGCTGACGGCGCAATAGCCACCATCTATTGGTCGCGCAGATAGGTGATAGTGACACCAAGCTGTTCCAGCGCCAAATCGGGCATGATCAGAAAGCCCAGGAAATTAGACAAGATAACCGGCTGCTGGGGACGCACTGAAACCTCCAGTCCTCCGCCCTGTTTCAAAAGGGTTTCCAATGGCCTGGCCATGCGCCGCCCATTGCGCGGCAATATCCCTTCCAGGGTCTGTGCCAGCATCAACCGCAAACTGCTCCGCATCTCGGCTGGGCTGACATTTTGCTCCGCCGCCATCACGTCAACCAAAGTGTCGACCAGCCCGTCATCAAGGTAGGTCGCATTTAAACTGGCCAGTTCAATGCCGCCAATCAGATTGAGCATCTCACTTTCTTTTGCCCTGCCCTGCGCTGCCATGCTATCAAGCGCGACAAGGGTGGCCAGCTTGACCTCAAAACCTGAGACCAACTCCAGGGAAGCCATTTCATCCATTATCAGATTAAACGCGTGTTCAGTGCGCAGCTCACCACCTGCAAAATTGGCAATTTGTGACACCGCAAAATCAAACTCTGCCGCGCGCAAGCCGCGCGCCCCCAGGGTGTCGGCAAGCTCTTTGAACTCCGGTTTGACCGTGCCAAGGTCAAAACGCAAATCATCAATCAACAGCCCGCCATTTCTGGCATAACGCTCGCCCGTCGGGAGTTGGTCAAAGACAAAGTCCAGCGTCTCTACATTGCCGACAGTGACCGTGGCCAACTCATCGGTGAATTCGATCCCCCGAACCTGCAGAAAACTGTCATCAAAAAAGCCGGTTGCACCAGCGTCAAAGGAGGCGTTCCTGACCGGACTATGCCCGCCAAGCAACACGCCAAAATCCACATTTCGAGCAATTGCGCTGGAAAAACGTAGATCCTTGCCGGAAATCTCTGCATTGATTACCTCAAGGGATTTGACAAAAAAACTGCCTTCATCGGGCTGACCGTCGGTTTCCAGATCAATATGATCAGCTGTCATCACCAACTTATTATCGACGAAATAGGAGACTCCCTGCATCTCACCGCTGTACCGCCTGATGTCAAAATTGCCTGATTCGAAGGAAATCCTCTGCGTCTCATCAATATCGATGGATATCTGCGCCGCTACACCGGTCGCAAGAAAGCAAGCAAGCATAGCGCCGGATCCTAGAAACAATGGTCGCCAGCAGCGAGACACACACCCTGTCATTATCAACATCTCCTCTCTCAAACCTTGCCGATAAGTAAAACGGCCTTTGGGGCTGCGATGATCACAACGAATTCCAAACACTTGGTCTTCCATTTAGGCGAAATTGTAATCATATATAAGTTTGTCTAAAGTAAGGCATTCGGTACAAGTAAAAAGCCACCATGTTCTTTTTTCCACTCTTTGACGATAATCCAACACGGCGCCAGCCCTACGTGTCGTGGCTGATTATTGCCAGCTGCGTCATTGTCTTTTTCTGGCAGGAATCACTTGATCCCGCGAGTGAGCGTGAGGCCATATTCCAACTTGGCTTCATTCCAGCCAACGTCAGCGGTATCGCGCCACTTCCAACTGATTTTGCCCTGCTGCCAGCTTGGATGACCATCTTCACCTCCATGTTTCTGCATGGTGGTTGGATGCATATCGGTGGCAACATGCTTTATCTTTGGATTTTTGGAGACAATGTCGAGGAATCAATGGGGCGGTTCAAATTCGTCCTGTTTTATGCGCTTTGCGGGATTGCAGCGGCACTTGCGCAATCTGCCGTAGATCCAGCATCGCGGATCCCAATGATCGGCGCATCAGGGGGCATTGCCGGCATTTTGGGCGCCTATCTGATGCTGCATCCCAAGGCAGCGATTCGGACCTTTGTACTGATAATCATTTTTGTCAGATTCATCAACCTGCCCGCATGGATCGTTCTCAGCATCTGGATTGGCGGCCAGTTCGTCGCTGTGCCAAATGCACTTGCCAACGATGGTGGGGGCGTAGCTTATTTTGCGCATATTGGCGGTTTTGCCGCAGGGATGCTTCTGATTCCATTTTTCAAACGGCGGGTTGTGCCGCTCTTTGGCCGCGATGACACGCCTCCTCAGAACTGGACAGGACAACCGATCAGCTTTTCCACCATCAAGGCTGAGGCGCATCACCGGTATCGGTCCGGCCGGGGGCGGGACCAGTTGGGCTCCCGGCGGGTCAACCGGCCAGCCCCTCCAGTGCAAAACGACAGTAAAACGGACGAAAAACCCACTAAACGGGTAGCGCGTGGATCCGTGCCAACGGTGAGACGACGTCCGGCTGAAAAGCGTGGTCCCTGGGGCTAGGCAGTATCACCGGCAGCAACAATGAACGCATCAACACCTGTTGCTTTCACCGCCGTAGCGACCGCCTCAGCCGCCTGCCCAACAACAGCCTCATCAAGCCCGCTGATTACAACAGCCGTGCCAAAATTTCCCGGTTTGAACCAGGGATAACTACCGATGGAGATGCCCTTGTGCGCGGCCTGTACATTGGCAAGAAAAGTGGCAATTGTACCCTCACCTGTGGCGCATTGAACGGTAATCCGGGTCATCATAACGCCACCCGGAAGGCGGGAGGCCAAACCCTCGAACATCGCCTGCAGGATTGACGGCACACCCGGCATAACATGCACATTCTCGAGAATGAACCCCGGTGCAGCACTCAGCGGATTGTCAATCAGCATGGCATCCATTGGTATGTCGGCCATCTTCTTTCGTGCGGCGTTGAATTCCAGATCTGTATTCTGGTAGTGCTTTTGCAGCACCGCCTCAGCCTCGGGATGTCGGATCACCTGTTTGTCAAAGGCCGCTGCAATGGCATCAGTCGTGATGTCATCATGAGTAGGCCCTATCCCGCCACTGGTGAAGACAAGGTCAAACCGCGCCGACAAATCGCGAACCGTATCAATAATCACCTGTTTAATGTCGGGAATGATCCGCGCTTCGTGCAACGTGATACCCATTGCGCCAAACTGTTCGGCCAGCCACCCGATGTTTTTGTCTTTTGTGCGGCCTGACAGGATCTCATCACCAATCACAATGATCGCAGCTGTCGGGTTCGGTTTTGCAAGCTGAGACATCTATACTCTTTTCTGTAATTTTGCGACTGCGATCATATTTAGTGCCATTGGGGGCCAGCAAAAAGGGTGCACAACCATTTCTGCCCTAAATACCGTTAAAATACCCCAGCGGGGGCTTGGCAGGACAACCGTTTGGCTTTAGTGCTATGCGCTGGCTGACATCAACCCTACCACAGCAGGAAAGACAATGCGAAACGAAGCAGTTATGCGCCACACAGAAGATGGTTTTGCCGGTATGCGCGCGGCCGGAAAGCTGGCCGCAGAGGTGCTGGATATGATCGCGCCGCATGTTGTGGCCGGGGTAATAACAGAAGAACTCGACAGGCGCTGCCATGATTACATCCTTGCGCATGGTGCCATGCCGGCTCCGCTGAATTACAAGGGCTTTCCAAAATCCACCTGCATCTCTCTCAACCATGTTGTCTGTCACGGCATTCCAGGTCCAAAAACCCTGCGCACCGGCGACATTCTGAATATCGACGTTACGGTGATTCTGGACAGCTGGTATGGTGATACGTCACGGATGTTTTTTGTCGGAACGCCATCGATCAAGGCCAAATTGCTGAGCGAGGTTACCTATGAGTGCCTGATGCGCGGCATTGCCGCCGCGCGTGCCGGAAACACCCTTGGCGATATTGGCCATGCAATCCAAAGCTATGCTGAGGCAATGCGGTTTTCCGTTGTGCGTGATTTTACCGGTCATGGTTTGGGACAGACGTTTCACTGCGCACCCACGGTGTTGCACTACGGCAACCCTGGAACAGGACTGACGCTGGAACCCGGCATGATCTTCACCATTGAACCGATGATCAACGCTGGCAAGGCTGAGACCAAGATTCTTGGCGACGGATGGACCGCGGTCACCCGTGACAAATCCCTGTCTGCGCAGTTTGAACATTCTATTGGGATCACCGAGGGCGACCCGGAGATTTTCACCCTGTCACCTGCCGGGCACACACAACCGCCTTACAGGTGATCATTTCCTGTGATCTGTAAACTATTTTTTAGGATAACTGCTGTACCAAAAGGTATGGCAGACCATCACACAAAAGGACATCGCCAGCGCATGCGTGAGAGGTTGCTGAGCAAAGGCGCCGAAACGCTGACCGAGTTGGAGATACTCGAAATGCTTTTGTTTGACGGGCCGCCGCGCGGTGACACAAAACCCATTGCCAAAAGTCTGATACGGCAATCCGGGTCGCTTGCTGCTTTGCTACGAGCGCGTAAAGCGTCTGACCGAACAGCGTTGGCTCGGTGACGCGTCCATTAGTGCGCTGAAACTCCGTGACGCAGCCAGCCTAAATCTGGCGCATTCCGATATCCACAACCGTCCGGTACTAAACAGTTGGGGGGCGGTCAAACATTATTGCATCAACCGACTTGTGCATGAACCGATCGAGTATGTGATCATGCTTTGTCTTGATAACCGCAATCGCCTGATTGCCGAGGAAACATTGTCAAAGGGCACCGTTGACCAAACCCCGGTATATTTGCGTGAGGTGATCAATGCCGCGCTGAAACATCATACCTAGGCCGTGATCCTTGCTCACAATCATCCGAGTGGAGAGACAACACCATCGCCCACCGATATCGAGATGACCGAGGAATTGCAACGTGCGCTCAGCCTGGTGACGTTTGATCTGCATGACCATTTGATTGTCGCCGTTACACAATGTATCAGTTTCAAGTGAATAGGCCAGCTATGATATAGGCGTTGTCGCAGCTATTTGTCAGATGACGTGACCTTGTCCTTGGCTTGGCGGGTCAACTCCCCAGCACGTCGACTCGCCCGCAACAGACCTGGTTTCGCCGCCTTTAACGCCTTGTCAGCTGCCTCACCAGCTTTTTTCTGAACAGTTGGATTCCGCGCAGCTTGCATTAAGGCACCAAAAATGATCCGACGTAACAGCATCTTGTGGTTATCCTCGCATTGCAGCCACAAATTGTAGGTTCAGCACTGGTTTTTACCCTTCCGTAATGATACAACTTGTGCCTATCCAACGCAAAGGAAATTGACCACATGATCCCGCGATATTCCCGGCCAGAAATGAGTGTCATCTGGTCGGAGGAAAGTAAGTTTCAAATCTGGTTCGAAATTGAGGCTCATGCCTGTGACGCGCAAGCCGCACTTGGCGTGATCCCTGCCGAAGCGGCGCAAACAGTTTGGGAAAAAGGCGCTTTTGACATCGACCGCATCAACGAGATTGAGCGCGAGACAAAACATGATGTGATCGCTTTTCTGACAAATCTTGCCGAACATGTTGGCCCGGAGGCGCGCTTTATTCACCAAGGGATGACTTCCTCAGACCTTCTTGACACCACCCTTGCGGTGCAGATGACGCGAGCCAGCGCCCTCATGCTTGAGGGAATTGAGCGTCTGCTGACCGCATTGCGCAGTCGCGCTTACGAGTTCAAGCGCACACCAATCATTGGCCGCAGCCATGGCATCCACGCCGAACCAACCACATTTGGCCTGAAGCTTGCCACATTCTACGCCGAATTTGCCCGCTGTTACCGCCGCCTGCAGGCAGCGCGTGACGAAATTGCCACTTGTGCCATTTCCGGAGCTGTGGGCACCTTTGCCCATATCGATCCTGCTGTGGAGTTCCATGTCGCAGCAAAGATGGGGCTTACAATCGAACCTGTCTCGACACAAATCATCCCTCGTGACCGGCACGCGATGTTCTTTGCCACACTCGGGGTGATCGCAAGTTCAGTTGAGCGTCTGGCAACCGAGATTCGTCATATGCAACGCACCGAGGTTCGGGAGGCGGAGGAATTCTTTTCTGCGGGACAGAAGGGTTCATCGGCAATGCCGCACAAGCGCAACCCTGTATTGACCGAAAATCTGACAGGCATCGCACGAATCGTGCGAGCCGCTGTTATTCCGGCACTGGAAAATGTGGCGCTCTGGCATGAACGTGATATCTCGCACTCATCCGTGGAGCGTGTGTTCGGTCCAGATGCTACAATTAGCCTTGATTTTGCCCTGCACCGGCTCGCTGGCGTGATGGAAAATCTGCTGGTCTACCCAAAGCAAATGCAGGCCAATCTTGATCAGCTTGGTGGACTCGTTCATTCTCAGCAGGTCCTGTTGGCGCTCACCCAAGCCGGAGTGAGCCGGGAGGACGCCTACAAATATGTCCAGCGAAATGCGATGCGGGTATGGCAGGAGTGTGGCAGCTACCTTGATCTGCTGAAATCCGACGAAGATGTGCGGGCCCACCTCGATGATGCAGCGCTGGAATCACTGTTCGATCTGGACCAGCATTTTCACCATGTCGATACAATCTTTGAGCGTGTTTTTACCGATCAGCCAGCAACAGATGCCGCATAGGGGGCTGACGCACAAATGACTGACAGACAGCAGCTTTATGAAGGCAAGGCAAAGGTCATTTTTGAGGGGCCAGAGGACGGTACACTCGTTCAATATTTCAAAGATGACGCGACCGCTTTCAACGCACAGAAGAAAGACGTGATCACCGGCAAGGGGGTGCTGAACAATTATATCAGCGAACACATCATGCAGGCGGTGGAGCAGATCGGCATTCCCACGCATTTTCTTGAACGGCTGAATGACAGGGAACAACTGATCCGCAAGCTCAAGATAATTCCGGTTGAAATTGTAGTGCGCAATGTGGCTGCTGGCTCGATCTGTCCCCGGCTGGGGCTTGAGGAAGGGTCTGCCCTGCCCAACACGCTGGTGGAGTTCTGCCTTAAGGATGATGCGCTGGGTGATCCGATCATCGCCGCCGAACATATCACAACATTTGGCTGGGCCAGTCCGGATGAGCTGGATGTCATCTATGATGACACGCTGCGGATCAACGACTTTCTGACAGGATTGTTTCACGGCATCGGTGTGAGGCTGGTTGATTTCAAGCTGGAATTCGGCCGCGAGCAGAGAAAAGATGGGGTAAGGGTGATTCTTGCTGACGAAATTAGCCCGGATAACTGCCGCCTGTGGGACGCTCAAACGAATGAGAAAATGGACAAGGATAGGTTTCGGCGCGACCTTGGCGGCCTGATTGATGCCTATCAGGAGATTGCCCGTCGCCTCGGCGTCCCGGTACCGGATCTGTCCTAGCGACAATCACAACAGACAAACTGGCAGCAACACACCAAAGGTAGACACATGCAAGTCATCGTCAATATTTCACTCAAAGAAGGGGTTCTGGACCCCCAGGGTTTGGCCATCGCACGGTCATTGAATGATTTGGGATTTCAGGAAGTTGACGGAATTCGTGTCGGCAAGAGAATTGTCCTTGAAGTGGACGAAACCGATGAGGCAAGGCTCCACCAGCGTGTTGCTAAAATGTGCGAGACGTTGCTGTCAAACACAGTGATCGAAGATTACGACATCGACATTCCAGACGGACAATAATGATGAGCCTCACCTCAATGCGAATTGCCATTCTTGTTTTCCCCGGATCAAATTGTGATCGGGACATGATGGTGGCCATAGAAAGGCTGACAGGCCGACGCCCCTCGCTCGTCTGGCACAAGGAAAGTAGCCTTGATTCGATTGATCTTGCGATCATTCCAGGTGGCTTCTCATTTGGCGACTATCTGCGCTGTGGCGCGCTAGCGGCGCGCGCGCCGGTGATTGACGCGGTACTTGACCATGCTGCGCGTGGCGGGGCTATCATGGGCGTCTGCAACGGGTTTCAGATTCTCCTTGAAACCGGTCTTCTGCCCGGTGTTCTGGTAAAGAATGCGGGGCTAAAATATATTTGCCGCAACGTTACCGTGGACGTTTGCGACACCATCGACTCACCCTTCACCCAAAATCTTGAGACCGGAACACGGCTGACCATGCCGGTCGCACATAATGAGGGGAATTATTTTGTTGACGAGGATAAGCTTGCGCGGTTGAACGACAATGGGCAAATTGCCTTTCGCTATACAGACGGGTCTGCCCATGGGCCAGCCAATCCAAATGGATCATCGCTCAACATCGCCGGTATCGTCTCCGCCAATGGTCGTGTGATGGGCATGATGCCACATCCTGAAAGAGCCATATCGCCCGAGTTGGGCGGCTCTGACGGTGCCACATTGTTGCAGGGATGTCTGGAGGCATTGGCATCATGAGTGAACCGGAAATAACCTTTGAGAATGCAGCGTCCATGGGATTGTCAGAGGCTGAATGGGACCTGATCCTGAAACGCCTCAAACGGACGCCAAACCTCTGTGAGCTCGGAATTTTCTCGGCAATGTGGTCAGAGCATTGCTCATACAAATCATCAAAAAAATGGCTGAAAACCCTTCCCGTAGATGGCCCACAGGTGATCGAGGGGCCGGGCGAAAATGCCGGCGCCGTCGCTATTGGTGACGGTCTTGCCGCCATCTTCAAGATCGAGAGCCACAATCACCCCTCTTACATCGAGCCTTATCAGGGTGCGGCGACAGGTGTTGGCGGCATCCTCCGCGACGTATTCACCATGGGAGCGCGGCCAGTGGCATTGTTGAATGCCTTGCGCTTTGGGGCCGCCGATCACGAGAAAACCAGGCATTTACTTGGTGGTGTTGTCTCGGGAATTGGTGGATATGGCAATTGTATTGGCATTCCAACCGTTGGGGGCGAAGTCAATTTCGATGCCTCCTACAATGGCAACATTCTGGTAAACGCAATGGCTGTCGGGCTGGCCAACAGCGATCGTATTTTCCAATCTGCTGCCACTGGCCCGGGAAACCCGGTTATTTACGTTGGCGCAAAGACAGGGCGTGACGGTATCCATGGGGCAACCATGGCATCAGCCGAATTTTCTGATGAGAACGAGTCGAAGCGACCAACCGTGCAGGTGGGCGACCCATTCACTGGCAAATTGCTGATGGAGGCTTGTCTGGAACTCATGGCCTCTGATTCCGTCCTCTCAATTCAGGATATGGGGGCAGCCGGTCTCACCTCCTCATCGGTGGAGATGGCATCAAAGGGTGGATTGGGTATGGAGATCGACCTCGATCTTGTGCCCGTCCGCGAACAGGGTATGAGCGCCTATGAATTGATGCTCTCGGAAAGCCAAGAGCGCATGCTCATGGTTCTGAAACCCGATGCAACACAGACTGCCCGCGAAATCTTTGATAAATGGGATCTCGATTTCATGCCAATCGGTCAGGTCACCGAAACAAGCAGACTGGTCCTGCTCAAGGATGGCATCAAGGCCTGTGATATTCCGCTTGATCCCCTCGTTGATGACGCCCCCGAATATGACAGGCCGCAGGCCGAATTTGTTCCGCACCCTGTTATTGCAAGCAAAACGATCACATCGGATGCGCCAATAAGCCACATCCTGATGCAATTGCTCGGAACAGTTGATCTTGCCAGTCGCAGATGGGTTTACGAACAATACGACAGTCAAGTCATGGCGGATACCCTGCAAGGGCCCGGGGGCGACGCTGGTCTGATCCGGGTTCATGGCACCCAGCGCGGTTTGGCAATGTCGACAGATTGCACGCCGCGCTATGTCGAGGCCGATCCGCGCACCGGTGGTGCGCAGGCGGTAGCCGAGTCCTATCGCAACATCTGCGCCGTCGGTGCGCACCCGTTGGCAATCACCAACAATTTGAATTTTGGCAACCCGGAGAAGCCAGAAATCATGACACAGATGGCTCAAACGGTGATGGGAATAGGTGAAGCAGCGCTGGCCCTCGACACGCCCGTGGTATCAGGCAATGTGTCGCTCTACAACGAGACCGATGGGCGGGCAATCAGTCCCTGCCCAGTGGTTGGCATGGTTGGCGTTATTGATGATATTGCCAAAGCTGTTGGGATCGCCCCAACGGCATCTGGTCAGACGCTGATAGTTATTGGGCAGGATGAAACCTGCAATGATGGTTGGCTTGGCGCCTCACTATACGCCCGCCATTTGGCCGGGGAACCGCAGGCGGCACCCCCTCCTGTCAGGCTTGATTCTGAGCGCAGGACCGGCGAGTTCCTGCAAGCACAGATAGGCGCTGGCAACATCATCGCGGCGCATGATGTCAGCGATGGTGGTCTGGCCGTAACCATTGCCGAGATGTGCATGGCAGTTGGGCTTGGAGCGTCTATAGCAACACCGGATGGAGGCAACGCCCATGGGTGGGCCTTTGGTGAGGATCAAGGCCGCTATGTGATTGCTACAGATAATGCAGAGGCACTAATTAACGCCGCCAAAACTGCCGGTGTCAGCATTTGTGTCCTTGGTATGATCTCAGCCAAAGATGAATTGAAATTTGGCGAAGGTGATGCCATATCAGTCGTGAAGATGAAAACCAGTGTCGAGGCAACAATCCCGGCATTGATGAATGGCTGAACAGATACCGGAGACAGCACCATGGCGATGCATGCATCAGAAATCGAGAGCCTGATCCAGGCGGCCTTTCCCGATGCGACCATCACGATCGAGGATTTGCGCGGCGATGGTGATCACTATGCCTGCAATGTCGTGTCATCAGCATTCGTCGGCAAGACACGGGTCCAGCAACATCAAATGGTCTATCAGGCGCTTGATGGACGAATGGGGGGGGAATTGCATGCCCTCGCCCTGCAAACCTCAACGCCAAAGGGCGCGTGACTGATCGCAAACGCCAACCCAGATGTCAGCGCCACGGTTAAACCAATAAAAGGAGTTTTTAAATGTTGGATGACGCAACAAAAGAACGGATCGACGCCGATGTCGCCAGTGAGGACGTGGTTCTCTTCATGAAAGGAACACCTGTGTTTCCGCAGTGCGGGTTTTCAGCCGCTGTCGTGGGCGTGTTGACGCATCTCGGCGTTCCTTTCAGGGGCATCAATGTGCTTGAAGATGACAGCATCCGTGAGGGCATCAAAGCCTATTCAGACTGGCCAACAATCCCACAGCTCTATGTGAAGCGGGAATTTGTCGGTGGCTGCGATATCATCCGTGAAATGTATGAAACAGGTGAATTGACCGAGATGTTCCAGACGCAAGGAATTGACGCAAAACCGTCCTGATCACGCCTCAGGATTGCGTCCCGCGTCCGAATCAAGGCTAACATCAAAGGTACGGTGACCAACAATCTCGGCAATGCGGACATGGTACCAATCGTAAAATTCCTTGCGGCCCATTTGCTGCGCGGCAAGGTGTTCGGCATTAATCTGCCAATTGCGAATTGACTCGCGGTCCTGCCAATAGGACACGGTTATCCCGAGGCCATCGTCACCGCGCACTGACTCAACCCCAAGAAATCCTTGTTGCCGCTGTGCCAGCGTAACCATTCTGTCGGCGGTAATCTGATACATATTTTCGTCCGACATGGTACGTTGCGCTGTAAAAATCACGGCGAAATAGGTGCCTGGCCACCCGGCTCTCATTGGTACCGGTGCTTGCTGCACCTCATCCTCAGCCATTAACACCTCCCATTACAATCAACCCTTTTAGGCACCATTTCTTTTATAAAACAAATCCTCAAGAACCCATCTTCAAGACGGCGAGCCATCTCAACGAAACCAATCTCAGGATACCAGGTCAAGTTCTGTTCCATGGCCCCATTCATGTAAAGATGATAATGCTAAACACCCCGCTTTAGCAAAAATGTCTCGCAGGCCGCAATTTAGGCCGAGCCAACGCCTCGTCCCTGCGCCTCTGGGCTTGCCGCAATATTGTCGAGGAGCCATTCTCCATTCCTTTGAAGAACGAAGGCATAGCCCATAACAGAGCCCTGCTTCTTCTCACTTTGTGCAATAAAAACAGTATCCTTTAAAACATGTCCTGAAAAATCTGCGTTCATCGATGCTGGCGGTTTGCCAATCAATGGGACATAACGTTCGAAAGACTTTCGGGCAATCAGTTTGATTGCCGCCACCTCAGTGGTCATGGCCAGTCCGAAAAAAGGCCGTTTCTTCTCATCATCTGGTGTCATGGTTCATCACCGCTTACAATAAAAGAGGCAGCACCTATGGCACCGCCCCCTAACAAATCAGCGATAGCAACGCTTAGATCACTAGCGGAGCCCTATCTAGCGTGAGTAATACTCGACAACCAGATTTGGTTCCATCTGAACCGGATAAGGCACCTCATCCAACGTCGGCACGCGGACGAAGGTTGCGGTAAATTTATTGTGATCAGCCTCAACATATTCGGGCACATCACGCTCAACAGAAGCAACCGCTTCAAGCACGGCGGGAATGTTCTTCGCCTTTTCCTTGAGAGCAATCTGATCCCCCGGCTTCAGCAGCACCGAGCCGATGTTGCAACGTTTGCCATTCAGCATCACATGCCCGTGGCTGATAATCTGGCGGGCAGCAAAAACAGTTGGAACCATCTTCGCGCGGTACAGAACAGCATCGAGGCGCGTTTCGAGAATACCGACCAAATTCTGGCCAGTGTCACCTTTGCCAGATGCGGCCTTGGTGTAATATTTTTTGAATTGCTTTTCACCAATATTGCCGTAATAGCCTTTTAGCTTCTGCTTGGCCATCAACTGCACACCGAAGTCAGTTGGCTTCTTGCGGCGCTGACCGTGCTGACCGGGGCCATATTCACGTGAATTGAGAGGAGATTTTGGACGACCCCAAAGGTTTACACCCAGACGACGGTCGATTTTGTGCTTGGCGGAATGCCGCTTGTGATCAGACTTTGCCATAATTGGCTCCTTTTATGTTGCCCCGGTAGGGTTTTGGCTTTCGCCGCAACCGGCATCACACCCCGCTGGTGCAATCCACGTTCCCGAGAGTAGCGGAAACTACGTATCCCACCGGTTATTGTCAACCTGATTCATTCCCGCCATCACGGCGTTTTGTCAGCGCCTGGATGATCCCGTGAAGGGTACTGATTTCCTGGCTTGATGGAGCAGCACGGTTGAACAACGCACGGATGTTTCTTTTGACAACAGGAGCCATCTCTGTCGACAGGAAAAATCCGCCCGCATCCAGTTCATTTTCAAGCCGTTGATAGAGATAATCCCGCTCGGCAATGGGCGCCGGTAAGGTGGCTGCGGGTGGGGTGGCGGGTGATGCGGCATCTGTCGACACTGCAAGCATTGCGACCCGCCATTCCCACGCCAGCAACAAAACAGCCTGCGCTAGATTAAGTGACGGATAGTCGGGATTGAGGGCAGCGGTAACAATCACATCCGCCTGCACGACCTCATCATTATCGAGGCCCGATGCCTCGGGGCCAAACAGCAACGCTGCCTTGCCCTTATGCGCCAGAATCTCACCGGCGACACCCCGCGGATCTGTCTCGCGCATTGGCATGTCGCGCCGGCGTGCGGATGCCGCAGCGATGAAGCTCACATCATGGGCCGCGGCGGCGATATCATCATAAACCATTGCATTTTCAATTATCTGCGCACCACCAGCGGCCATCGGAACAGCAACAGGATTGGGCCAGCCATCACGCGGCGCAACAAGCCTTAACTCACTCAGATCACAATTCATCATGGCACGCGCCGTTGCGCCAATGTTTTCAGCCATTTGCGGTCGTGCCAAAATAACGATGGGAGGCGCGTGACAAGACAGAGCGTGCACGTCTACCCCGTCACTTTTGGTCCAGGGACACCATCATGCTGGAGCTTCCAGATCATGCCATCGCCAAGCGCGGCAACAGACGCATCGATAATGTTCGTGGACAAACCGACAGTGCGCCAAACCGGGCCGCCCGGCACCCTGAATTCAATCATCACCCTGGTAATTGCCCCTGTGCCCGACTGCCCGTCGCGGGCATCGAGAATGCGCACCTTGTAATCCACCAGCTCAACATCCTCGAGGCTGGGATAAGCCGCAATCAGCGCCTTGCGCATCGCGGTGTCAACCGCATTGACCGGGCCATTGCCAATCGCCGCCTCGTGATAGGATGCGTCGCCGACAGTGATTGTCGTCGTTGCCTCGGATTCGACGACAAGCTCACCCTTGGCGTTGAAACGGCGCTCATCCATTACCCGAAAGCGACCAATGGAGAAATAATCTGGCACCTCGCCAAGCGCACGCCGCGCCATCAACTCAAAGCTGGCTTCCGCTGAATCAAAAGACCAGCCCTCAAATTCACGTTCCTTGACAAGCCGGATCAATTTGTCGATCCGAGGGTCATCAGCAGCCACCTTGATCCCAAAATCGGCAAACCGAGCCATCATGTTTGACTTACCTGCCTGATCCGAGACTAGATATTGACGCTTGTTGCCGACCTTTTCAGGTGGAACATGCTCATAGGTCTTCGGATCCTTCTGCGCTGCCGAGGCGTGCAAGCCCCCCTTGTGGGCAAACGCAGCCTCGCCAACATAGGGCGCATGCGCATTGGGCGCTCTATTAAGGCGCTCATCCAGCATCCGTGACAACGTCATTAGCCGGGGCAAGTTGGCCTCGGTGATTGAGGTGCTGTAACCCGATTTCAGCATCAGATTGGGAATCAAGGTAATTAGGTCTGCATTGCCACATCTCTCGCCAATGCCATTGATGGTGCCCTGCACCTGGCGTGCGCCTGCCGCAACTGCGGCTATGGAATTGGCCACAGCGACACCCGCGTCATTGTGGCAATGAATGCCCAGATTAGCATCGGGAAGATGCGCACGAACGGTCGAGACGATCTCAAACACATCATCCGGCAACGCGCCACCATTGGTGTCACATAGGACCACCCACGCCGCGCCGCCATCAACCGCCGCCTTTGCACAGGAAAGCGCATAATCCGCATTATTCTTGAATCCGTCAAAAAAATGCTCGCAGTCAAACATCGACTCGCGGCCCCGCTTTTTAGCGGCGGCAACGGATTGGCTGATCATCTCCAGATTTTCCGTCAATGTTGTCTTGATCGCTGTCTCAACATGAAAATCCCATGTCTTGCCGACAAGACATGTCGCCGGAACGTCACAATCAATCACCGCATTCAGCCCCGGGTCATTGGCGGTGCTGCGCCCACCACGTCGGGTCATTCCAAAGGCAACGATCTTGGCAGCTTTCAGGGCAGGAGGTGTCGCAAAAAAAGCATCATCCGTCGGGTTGGCGCCGGGCCAACCAGCCTCGACATAATCCATACCAATCTCGTCAAGCGCGGTCGCAATCGCCAGTTTGTCGGCGTGTGTGAAGTCAACGCCGCGCGTTTGGCCACCATCGCGCAGGGTTGTATCAAACAGCCAAATCTTTTCACCACTCATTCTCAAGCTCTCCCGAATGTGCAGTCAAACCGCCTGCCACAGGGTCTGGTTAGCAAAATTGATACCGTCTGGCTAGGCGCGCCGCCAAATCGTGCCATCTGGCCCATCCTCAAGAACGATACCACCGGCCGCCAATTCATCACGGATTGCATCAGCAGCCGCAAAATCTCGATCAGCGCGGGCCTGATTACGGGCAGATATCTGTCGGTCAATCTCCTCTGTCACCACCTCTATATTGGCCTGCATTGAGCTACTGGCTGATAAATCTGCGGCAAGATTAACCACACCTTTTGCCCATTGATCTGTCGTCTGGCCAAGAAGCCCAAGCAGCCCGGCATTTGTCTTGAGCGCGGTTGCAGCATCGCCATCCCCCTTGTTTGCGGCCCCCGCCAGCTCATGCAGACGAGCCATTGCCGCTGGTGTATTCAGATCATCGCACAGCGCCGCAACAAGGTCGCTGTCAATCGCATCGGCATCAACAGCAGCATTACCAGCAGCCCGGTACAGTCGGTCAAGGACATTACGAGCCTCGATCATTGCGCTGTCAGGCAGTGCCGCTGGCGCACGGTAATGCGCCGCTAGCAACGCCGCACGGACAGTCTCACCGCGATGCGTCTTGATGGCGTCACACGCCATCACAAGATTCCCAAGCGATTTTGACATTTTCTCATCACCCATCGTGACAAAACCATTATGCACCCAATATTTAGCCATGATATCAGTACCATGTGCACAGCATGACTGGGCTATCTCATTCTCATGATGGGGAAAAACCAGATCAATGCCACCCGCATGAATGTCGAATGTTTCGCCAAGATAATGACGAGCCATCGCCGAACATTCGATATGCCAGCCAGGACGCCCCCTTGATGTGGAAAAGGGATTCTCCCACCCGGGCTGATCATCATCGCTTGGTTTCCACAGCACGAAATCAGCCGGATCACGTTTATAGGGCGCAACCTCTACCCTTGCACCGGCAATCATGTTACCCAGGGAGCGTCCTGACAATTTGCCATAGGCTGGCATTGTCGCCACAGAAAACAGGACATGCCCGTCGGCCACATAGGCGTGCCCTTTTTCGATCAGATGACCGATCATCTGGATCATGTCGGCGATGAAGTCGGTTGCGCGCGGTTCATGATCCGGCGGCAACGCGCCAAGCGCGGCAACATCATCCTGAAAATTCGCAATCGTATCGTTACAAAGCTGCTCAATGCCAATGTTTTTGTCGCGTGCCCGATTGATGATTTTGTCATCAACATCAGTGATATTGCGGACATAGGTAACGCGGGGATAAAGATGGCGCAGCAACCGTACCAGAACGTCAAAAACAACAATGGGGCGGGCATTGCCGATATGGACGCTGTCATAGACTGTAGGGCCGCAGGCATAAACACGGATATGTGACGAGTCCAGCGGCACGAACAGCTCTTTAGTGCCGCTTAGAGTGTTATGAAGTCGAAGTTCAGGCATGTCAGTCATACGGTCTCTCCGCGCAGCCGCGCAAGGACTCGCTCACGCCCCATAAACGCCAGCAGGGGAGCAATTTCAGGCCCCTTTTCACGGCCAGTCAGCGCCAGTCGAAGCGGCATGAACAGACCCCTGCCCTTGGCACCGGACACCGCACCGACCGCCCTCGTCCAATCCTGCCATATCGAGGCTTCCAAATCGCCATCAGGAAGCAGATCAGCCGCTGCAGTGGTTACATTCGCACTGTCGATCACCGGTGTGATCGGCTGGGTACAAATCTGCCACCAGTCAGCCGCCTCAGCGACGCCTGAAAGATTATCACGCACCGCCATCCAGAACGGCTCACCTCCACCTACAGCAACTGCATCCAACCGTTCAGCTACCGCGGAAAAGGTCAGCTCCTGAACAACTTTTGCGTTCACCTGTGCAAGGTCAGCGGGATCAAATTTCGCCGTCGCCCGGCCAAAACGCGTGATGTCAAAACCATCGATGATTCTTGCCATTTCAGCCGTCGGCACCACCGGATCAGACGTGCCGATGCGCGCCAGCAAGCTGGTAATGGACATTGCCTCTATATCATTATTGCGCAGTTCGGCGATCGACAAACTACCCAAACGTTTCGACAGTCCCTCTCCATCAGCGCCGGCAAGCATGGCCAGATGGCCCATCGTTGGTGCGTGTGCGCCCAACGCCTCGAACAGCTGGATTTGAGCGGCAGAGTTGGTTACGTGGTCCTCGCCGCGCAAAATATGGCTGATGCCATGGTCAATATCGTCAACGACCGATGCCAGTGTATAGATGACCCGTCCATCTGCTCGCATCAGCACCGGATCCGACAGGCTGGACATATTATAGGCGACATCACCGCGCACCATATCATGCCAACGCACCTCCGCATCCTCTAACTGAAACCGCCAATGCGGCTGACGGCCCTCGGCCTCAAAGACGGCAACCTGTTCCGCTGTCAATTTCAGCGCGGCTCTGTCATAAACAGGTGGGCGCCCGGCTGAGAGCTGCGCCTTGCGTTTGAGGGCTAACTCCTCGGGTGTTTCATAGCAAGCATAAGCCCGTCCGTCGGCGTGCAATTGCGCCAGCACTGCATCATAACGGTCCAGCCGCTCAGATTGTCGGTCCTCGACATCCCAGGCCATCCCCATCCAAGTCAGATCAGCCCGAATACCCTCCTCAAAGGTGGCGGTCGACCGTTCGGCGTCTGTATCATCAATGCGCAGCATGAACTGCCCGCCTGCTTTGCGGGCAAAGAGAAAATTGACCAGCGCCGTGCGCAGATTTCCGACATGCAGATTGCCTGTCGGACTGGGGGCAAAGCGAACCTTGATTTGGCTCATGAGGACTCCTTGCTGCCTGATAGATGCAGCGGGTTAAACCCTGAGGTTAGCGGCAGACGCCGGTCTCGACCAAAGGCAAGCGGCGTCATTTTTGGCCCAGGCGCAGCCTGAAAGCGCTTATATTCAGCCCGGAATAACAGCTGGCTGGTCCGCGCAACCTCCTCCCGGTCATACCCGCGTGCGACTATCGTCTCAATATCCGACATTTCCTCACAGATCGCCATCATGATGGCATCAAGACGTTCATAGGGCGGCAGTGAATCCGTGTCCTTTTGATCCGGACGAAGTTCTGCTGAGGGAGGCTTGTCGATGATACGCGGTGGTATCACCTCACCCGCAGGGCCGGCAGCGCCGCGTGGCAAATTCTGGTTGCGCCAGCGACACAGGTCGAAAACCTGAACCTTCCAGACATCTTTCAATGGCGCAAACCCACCACACATATCACCATATAGGGTCGAATAGCCCGCCGCATATTCGGATTTGTTACCGGTCGCAAGCACCATCGGGCCATGTTTATTGGACAGCGCCATTAGAACAAGGCCACGCAGACGCGACTGGATGTTTTCCTCAGCAATGTCTGCCTCAGTGCCAGAAAACTGGCTGGCCAACATGGTATCCAGCGCCTCCATGGCAGGGCCGATATTGATCGTGTCGAGCGGGATGCCGTAGCGCGTTGCCAAATCGGCAGCATCATCAAGACTGTCTTGACTGGTATAAGGTGACGGCATCATCACCGCATGGACTTTTTCAGGACCGATGGCATCAGCCGCAATGGCCGCCACCAACGCCGAGTCAATACCACCCGAAAGGCCAAGACCAACGCCCGGGAATCCATTTTTTTCAACATAGTCACGAAGGCCGAGCATCAAACCGCGATATAGCGCCTCGGCGCCCTCATCAGGTGGCGTGATCTGACCGGTCAGATGAAGATCACCTAATTGATCTATCACCTCAACGAGGGTAACAGACTCAGAAAAGCTCGGCAGATGACAGGCCAGCTTGCCCCCCATATTAATAGCAAACGATCCACCATCATAGACAAGCTCATCCTGGCCACCGATCATGTTCACATAAATCACCGGCAAGCCAGCCTCAACGGCACGCGCCACAGCATGCAGCATTCGCTGATCTGTTTTGCCTGTCTCAAAGGGAGACGCGTTCAGTGCGATAATCATCTGCGCGCCCGACTCCGCCATGCATTCAATCACATCGGGCGTCCACATATCCTCGCAGATAGGAAGGCCAAGTCGTAGGCCGCGCACCATAATCGGACCGGGCATTGCGCCCGCCACAAAATTCCGCTTGTCGTCAAAGACGCCATAGTTGGGCAGGTTGACCTTGTCACGACGCCCGATAAGCTCGCCGCCATCAAGCACAAAAACACTGTTATAAATCAATCCATCTTCGGCATAGGGCGCGCCAACGATGATCGCCGGGCCACCGTCTTTGGTAAGTGCTGTCAACTCGTCAATAGCAGCCGCCACCTCATCCATGAAGTCGCTGCGCAGAACCAGATCGTCGCACGGGTAGCCAGCCAGATACATCTCCGGCGTCACAATCACCGCAGCACCGCTCTGTGCTGCCTTTGCGCGGGCATCGGCCAGCCTGTCAAGATTGGCCCGGACATTGCCGAGATGCGGGTTCAACTGCGCGAGCGCGATGGAAAGAGGTGGGTGCATGTATCTTCGATCTATTTGCGAAACAGAAACTCTCGACCAGCCTTTACCATGTACCGGCCATCATAGGAAATAACATCAGCAGTTGCATAGGTTTCCGACCAGATCTGTGGCAGGAATGATCCGGTGCCAATCACATCAACCGGCGCATCGGCAAAGGCAAAAACACGGCATTTGTCAGGGCCAAATCCGCTCGAGGCGACAATCCGCACCTTGTCAAAACCGTTCTCATCCAGTTTTTCACGCATATGCCAAACCGCAGCAGCACTAACCCCTGTTCCCATCAGGAATTTCAGCTCCGAATCATTTCTGTAGCCACGAATGGCCTGTGGCACACTTCGTTCCAGAACCGCATATGAGGATTGGGTGTCCAACCCCTCGACAAACCGGCCACCGTGCGTATCCAGGCGAACCGCAAGGCGTCCCTCCGCCGCTAGTTCAGGAAAGCGCCGCGCCACTGCCAGCGCGTCAGTGATTTCCTGGCCGAAGTAATCAACCAGAACGGTCAATGGCGCATTGGGAACCGTTTGATGAAACATCTCTGCTGCCCGCACCGTAGAGCCCGCATACCCAATCAACGCGTGCGGCATGGTACCAGCACCGCGTTCCCTGCCAAAAAAATGTGCTGTCGCATCAGCCGCACAACCGATGAAGCCAATCGCACCCGTCTTGGAGCGGGCTTTCTCGGAGCCAACGGAGGCCCCATAGGCCATCAGATCAGCCATTTCCGAACCGGCACAATGGCGCGCGTCCATCGCCAGAAACGAAACATCTGGCAATTCAACGCACATGTTGTAGGCGTTGTAAGCAGCAACGCAGGCCGCGCCCAGCCGCTGCAACAGGATCGTTTCCAGGTCGACAAGAACAGAAAACGGTCCCGTAATATAACACATTGGCTCACCGGCACCGACCCAGGCACCCTCCGGATAGGCCAGATCGATCTTTATCTTCTTGCCACGCGACTCCGCCATCGCCTGCAACCAGTCAAAGGCAAGGCGACCGGCAAACGTCACTGGCCGTCGCATAAAAACGGCATAGACAACCTCGACATCCCCATGCTCCTGAACGATGGTGCGGGTGTGACGAAAATATGTGTCTGTAAGGCTCGGTTGAGCTTCCGGCGACGGACCTTTACTGACGAAGTCTGCCATGAGTGCGCTCCTCTGAAAGGCGGCGGCTAGTTGGCAACAAATTGCCGTCACACGCGCGCCACTGACGTTGGCCGGTCAGACCGCTTCGGATAGTGAAAGCCCAGTATCACGGCGCTTTTTCAGCAAATGGGCAATCAGGAATGCCAGTTCCAGAGCCTGCCCACCATTCAATCGCGGGTCACAATGAGTGTGATAACGATCGCCAAGACGCGCCTCGGTCACATCTACGACACCACCAACACACTCAGTCACATTCTGACCCGTCATCTCGAAATGCACACCACCCGGATGGGAGCCTATTTCGTCATGAACTTCAAAAAACCCTCGCACTTCAGCCATGATGTCATCGACACGACGCGTCTTGAAACCAGTGCTTGCCTTGATTGTATTGCCATGCATCGGGTCACAACACCACACGACTTTCGCGCCGGATTTCTGCACCGCCTTGACCAATGGTGGCAGACCAGTCCGCACTTTATCAGCCCCCATACGGGCAATCAGCGTCAGGCGACCCGGTGTGTTGTCCGGATTCAGAACGTCAATCAGACGCGACAATTCATCCGGGTCCAGTGAAGGTCCACATTTCAACCCGATCGGATTTGCAATGCCCTTCATATATTCTACATGCGCTCCGTGTGGCTGGCGCGTTCTGTCTCCAATCCAGATCATGTGCGCCGAAGTGGCGTACCAGCCCTGCTCATCGGTGATCGTGTCACGCCGCGTCAGTGCTTGCTCATAATTGAGCAGCAGCGCCTCATGGCTGGTGTAGAAATCAGTTTCAGCCAGCGGGCGCGCCGTTTCCGGGGTCACACCACAAGCGCGCATGAATTCGAGGCTTTCCTGAATGCGGCCAGCCAACTCTTCAAATCGGGCCGCCTCTGGCGTATCACGCAAAAACCCAACGACCCAGCTATGCACCTTTGTCAAGTCGGCAAGACCTCCTTGAGCAAACGCCCGAAGCAAATTGAGCGTTGCGGCGGATTGTTCATAGACGCGGAGCAACCGCTTGGGATCAGGCGTGCGCTCTTCATCGGTAAACCCCATGGCATTGACCATGTCCCCACGATAGCTCGGCAGCTCAATTCCATCAATTACTTCGGTTGGCGCTGAGCGTGGTTTGGCGAATTGCCCGGCAAGCCGGCCGATTTTGACCACAGGCATTGCCGCACCAAAGGTCAGAACAACCGCCATCTGCAAAAGCACGCGAAAACTGTCACGAATGTTATTGGCAGAAAATTCAGCAAAACTCTCGGCGCAATCACCACCTTGCAGCAAGAAGGCCTTGCCTTCTGCCACCGCGCCCAATTGGTCACGCAGGCGCTGTGCTTCGCCTGCAAACACCAATGGCGGCATTGCCGCCAGCTTGGCCTCAACCGACGCGACTTTGTCCTCATTCGGGTAGTCCGGCACCTGTAAAATAGGCCGGTCACGCCAACTATTTGGCTGCCAAGTCATGCAAATTCACCTTTGATTCGTCGATAGCGGCAAAAACTTCAAGGCAGAGTCTCACCACGGGATCCTGTCCTAAACCCCTATAATGGTCAAATTCCCTGCTTTTTCAACTAAATTCACACAGTGACAAAAGACAAAAAAGCAAGTTACGAGCGCGGCGAGCGCATGGTCACAAATTCCTCTGCTGCAGTGGGGTGGATGCCAATGGTCGCATCAAAATCTGCTTTCGTAGCCCCCATTTTGACGGCGATCGCAATCCCCTGCATGATTTCACCACTGTCTGGCCCCATCATGTGAACCCCAACAACCCTGTTGGACGCCGTTTCGACAATCAGCTTCATGTAACTTTTTTCAGCGCGGCCCGAGATGGTGTTTTTCAGCGCACGGAAGCGGCTCTCAAAAACCGTTATTCCGGCATATTTCTCAGCTGCCTCTTCCTCACTCAGCCCAACGGTGGCAATGGGCGGTTGGCTGAAAACGGCCGAGGCAACTTTATCGTGGCTGGCACCCCGGTTCATCCCACCATAGGTGCTGTCGGCAAATGCATGCCCTTCGGCAATCGCAACAGGTGTCAGATTGATGCGATCAGTGACATCGCCGACCGCATAGATCGATGGCACCGACGTACGAGAGGTTTCATCCACAATCACCTCGCCGCGCCCACCCATTTCAACACCAGTTTCATCCAGCCTCAACCCGCCTGTATTCGGGCTCCGTCCGGTTGCGGCCATCACTTGGGAGGCGGTGACCACAGCGCCATCGCTCAGGCTGACCTGTTTGCCATTATCATCATCCGTAATCGCTGATATCGTTGTTTCGGGATGTAGGATGATGCCACGTCCCTCAAGGGCTGTGGCAATCTCGCGGCGAATATCCGCGTCAAAGCCGCGCAATGGCAGGTCACTTCGATAGACAAGATGCGTTTTCGCACCAAAGCCATTGAAAATACCAGCAAATTCAAGCGCGATGTAACCGCTGCCATAGATTACGATTTCATCGGGAAATATTTCGAGATCCAGCGCCTCATTCGAGGTGATGGCATGCTCTGCCATGCCCGGAACATCAAGCAATTGCGGCGCGCCGCCAGCCGCAATCAAAATTCGTTCAGCTGTCAATTCCTGTTTATTGACAGTGACTTGATTAGGACCTGTTACAATTGCCCACCCGTCAATCAACTCGGCGCCAACATTTTTCAGCAAAGAGCGATAGATACCCTCCAGCCGGTCGAGCTCGGCGTTTTTTTCAGCAATCAGATTTGACCAGCTGTGACCCTCAACCTTGACATTCCACCCAAAACCACGAGCATCCTCAGCGTCAGCTGAAAAGGCGGCACCATACATCAACAGCTTTTTGGGAACGCAACCGCGAATGACGCAAGTGCCTCCCGGCCTGTCACCCTCAATGACCGCCACCTTTGCACCATGGCCAGCCGATATACGGGCAGCCCGGACGCCGCCGGAACCAGCGCCAATCACAATCAGATCATAATCATATGTCACAAGTCTTGCCCATGATAAACTAGTGTGAATGGCCGTCCCACGGATACGGGAGCACACAATAGTGAACAATGGCCAGCATTTTCACCTGGCCATTGCACCTACTGCCTATACCTAGTCATCATGTCAGGAATTACAACAAAAACCCTAAGACGGCGCTATCAGCAATCTCGGAACAGGCGAGCGTTAAGTCGTCGAGATAGTCACCATGGACCACCTCAGCAAGATGGGCAAAATTTGGCGGCAAGCGGGCCATCTGTTCCTTGGGCACCTCCTCCAGATCAACATAGCGGTAGAT
This sequence comes from uncultured SAR116 cluster alpha proteobacterium, assembly GCA_902547925.1. Classification (GTDB taxonomy): domain Bacteria; phylum Pseudomonadota; class Alphaproteobacteria; order Puniceispirillales; family Puniceispirillaceae; genus MED-G116. The sequence goes on from CACCQD010000001.1 coordinate 76,032, forward strand.
CGTTACCGACGCCTCACCAGAACAGACACCAAAGGGCTCATGCGCTGTTGCAATCGTATCCTCTTGGAGAAGCATTGTGAGGAAAGACACACACAAAGGGCCACTGCCGTCGCGCGCCATAATCGAGAAAATAATTCACCGTCTGTTGTCATCGAGCAATTCAAGCTGAACGATAGGAACATCATCCGATCCCGCCCTCCATCTGCGCTTTACCAACTCCGATACCTTAAATGGTAGCGAGGCCTGCGGGGCGTCAACAAATTGTTTCATCATTTCCTTGATTCGTGCATGCATGTCCAAGATCCATTCGCATCAGCCCCCACCCCGAGGGCTAATGTCACGTCATTTGGTTCCCACCATCGCCACCATGATACCAACAGACGAAGAATCAGCTCCCACAAACTTTAACTCATGTTAACCATTGGTTAACAATTATATTAAGAAACCGTTTAAAAAACTCTACTGACGGATAGGCCCTTCGTCTGATCCCCGGTGGAAAGCGCCACCCCGAGCCGAGCCGAGCCGAACCAAGCTAAATCAAGCCAGTCCACAGACTAAACCAGAGACTAACAATATGACACTCTGGCCAACCCAAAACAGCCAAATATTCGCTTGGCACCTGCCATATGCGCTCGAAATTCGTTGTCGTGATGCCGGCCAAACCCTATGCTGTACACGCGCTCTTTACTTAATTCTAAGGGGCACCAGTGAACGGAGTTGGCAGGACCAACCAAGGCAAGGCAAGGCAAAATTCATGACGCGCACCCCCGCCATTTCAACCAAGCAGGACGCAAGAATTTTATGGCAACCAACCGAACAGCAGATCAGCGACAGCAATCTGTACGATTTTGCCACGATGGTTGCGGCGCGGCAAAACAATCAACAGGGTTGGAGCGGTGACTATCATGAGCTGTGGCAATGGTCGATTGATGACAGCCCTGCTTTCTGGGACGCATTATGGGAATGGCAGGGCATAATCGGCGAGAAGGGCGCGCGAAGAATTGTTAATGAGAGCGCGATGCCGGGCGCACGCTTCTTTCCCGACGGGCGGCTGTGTTTTGCCGAGAACATTCTGGCAGAAGCTGATAACCGGCCTGCAATTTCTGCATATGGTGAGGATGGCCGTCATACGTCACTGACCCGGCGCGAGTTGAAAGACCGGGTAATGGCACTTGCCGGCTGGATGAGGAATCAAGGCGTGGGCCCTGGTGACCGCGTGGCGGCTTATGTGCCAAACATCGCCGAGACAATCATCATCATGCTGGCGACGTCGACACTTGGCGGCGTATTTTCCAGCTGTTCACCGGATTTCGGCATTGGCGGTGCCTGCGACCGATTCAGCCAGATCGAACCAAAGCTGCTGTTTGCCTGCGATGGCTATCACTATGCCGGCAAGGCATTGGACCGCCGGGATGTTGTTGCGAAGCTGGCGGCTGGACTGCCCTCCCTTTGCGCCATTGTTATCATACCCTATCTGGACGACACCCCGGATTTATCAGGACTTGCCGGCGCGGTGTTGTTTGATCAAGCCCTAACCGCACCGCCACTGGAAAATTTCATCCGTGTCGGCTTTAACGACCCGCTCTTTATCCTTTTTTCGAGCGGGACAACAGGTGCCCCTAAATGCATCGTCCATGGCGTCGGTGGAACGACATTGCAGCATGCCAAGGAGTTAAGCCTGCAATCCGATGTGAAACAAGGTGATGCGCTGTTCTTTTTTACCACCTGTGGCTGGATGATGTGGAACTGGATGGTCTCAACCCTGATGGTCAATGCGCGGATTGTGCTGTTCGAAGGCAACCCGTTTCATCCGGGTCCGGGCAGGCTCTGGCAGATCGCCGCGCGAGAGCAGCTTAGCCATTTCGGTGTTTCGGCGAAATATATCGATGCGGTGCGCAACACCGGCTACCGGCCAATGGATGACGTCGATTTGCAAAAACTGCGACTGGTGATGACCACAGGCTCGCCGCTTTCAGTTGACGGGTTTGATTTCGTCTATCAGGCAATCAGCCCCGGCGTGCAGCTCTGCTCAATCTCTGGCGGCACCGATATAGTCTCCTGCTTCGTTCTCGGATGCCCCACCTTGCCAGTGATTGCCGGTGAGATACAGGTGCGCGGCCTTGGCATGGCCGTTGCCATTCTTGATGAGACCGGCACCCCGGTGACAGGTGAACAGGGTGAGCTGTGCTGTGTTGCTCCCTTCCCCTCAATGCCGATTAAATTCTGGAACGATCCGGGCGATGCCAAATACAAAGCCGCCTATTTTGAGCATTTTCCGGGTGTCTGGCGACATGGTGACTGGGCGACGCTGACCGAGCGCAGCGGTATCATCATTCATGGTCGCTCCGATGCAACTCTGAATCCCGGCGGTGTGAGGATTGGCACGGCCGAGATTTACCGGCAGGTTGAGGCCTTCGATGAGATTGCCGAGGCGCTTGTTGTCGGTCAGTCATGGGACAATGATGTGCGGGTGATATTGTTTGTTCGTCTTGGCGAAGCTTGCGTCCTCAATGCTGATCTTATCACTGCGATCAAAGCCGCCATCCGGTGTGGTGCAACGCCGCGGCATGTTCCAGCAAGAATTATCGCCGTTCCAGACATTCCCAGAACCCGATCAGGCAAAATCACCGAACTGGCTGTTCGCGACATCATCCATGGTCGCCCAGTCAAAAACACAGAAGCGTTGGCCAATGCGGATGCACTCGCATTTTTTCATAACCTACCTGAACTGGCAGAATAGAAACAGTTAGGTGCCTTGCCTGATTAAGGTCTGCACGGCACTGCTGTTGGCAAATTGTTTGCGCATCCGGCGAAAATTCGCTAGTGCCAAACCAAGTTGGCTTGTCTCGGCTTTCTTGAGCGCATCATCATCATTCAAATCATCGACCTTTGCGGGACCACAGGCAATGGCGATATATGTATGTAACGCACCAACACGCTCAGCAATTTTCTGGAATTTTGCCTTTGAGCCAACCGGCCATTTTTCTCGCAGGATCGTTAGCAGCATAAAATTGGTTCCATTGGCGAAGGTGGCACCCATTGTGCCGTTCGCCTGAACCTCTGCGGCGATCGCCGTCATCACCGCCAGATACTCGGGATCAGCAGCCAAGGCCTCGCCTCGGTCCTGATCCATCCAGTGACCAAGAAGATTAATTTTATCAACCAGATCTAGACCCATCAATTTCGCATTGGCCCCGCCATCATGCGCGTCAACATCAATATCAACAACGTCAGTCTCGCCCATCACCCGGATAATCTTTGTCGCCACTTCGCTCTCCTGTTAAACCATTGACGCGCCAGCCCTGTTCTGCATTTGGAGGTTTTAGGAGAAACAGACACCTGTTGGCAAGTCGCCCTCAACAGGCGCCAAAAGATTTTGTAGGCATCAGCTGTTAAATGACTCTGACGACTGTGCCGCCCTACCCCGCACCAATTCGCGCCAGACAATCACCAGGCAACTTCCAATAATAATAGCAGCACCTGTAATTTCCGTTGTTGTCATAATTTCGGCGAACATGAAATAGCCAACGAGTCCAGACAGCGGCATCTGCAGATACCGCATTGAGGAAATGACGACAGCATCGGCATATCGATATGAACTGGTAAGCAGAATTTGCAAAAATGATGCAACAACACCGAGCGCAATCAACTGATGGAGGGTTGTACCGCTATAAATGACGAAATTGATGGGAAACAGCATGACAACGACGCTGATCACCAGAAATCCCATCAAATTGTACCAAATAGCAACGCTGGCTGGCGCATCGCTTCGACCAAGCCGCCGCAACAAAATGGCTAGCACCGCCCCTGACATTGCCGCCATCACCCCAAAGAGCGCATAATGTGTCAAATCACTGGAAAACGGGTCTGTGACGACAATTACCCCCATCATTCCGGTCAAAACCGCAGACCAGCGGTAAATGCCAACCCGTTCACCCAGCAACAGCGGAGAGAGCAGCGTTACAAAAATGACCGAACTCTGGAATAAAGCTGTCGCCTGGCCCAGCGGCATCGTGCGCACCGACAGAAACCAGAAACAGATACCGGAAAACCCGAAAAGCACTCGGAAAAACAAGGTCCTTTTCTGATTGATCTGCATGAACTGCCTACCACGGGTAAGCAGGCCAAAGCTGATCAACAACGGCAGGCTGAAAAGGAAACGATAGAAAAGGGTCGTGACCACCGACACCTCGCTGCTGACCTCCTTGACCAAAACGCCAGTGGTGATGCCGAAGCCAACGGTGCAAACGCTCAACAACGCGCCAATAACGGAACGCGGGATCGACAAGAAATCGCCCCTCAGAAAAAAAACTCAGTGACCGTCAACCTAGGCCAGAACCGAGTCGAGCGCACCTGTTCTTTTGCTGAAAATCAGCAAAAGGCTAGCATCGCGCATGTTTGCAACCTCACCAGACAGGACGCAGCAAGGGCAACATCTGGGAAATGGCGACGCACGCAACCATCAACCCAAGACCAAAAAGGGTTTGACGGGTCGAAATGCCACCATCAACACCGGAAATGCGGTCTGCCGGATCACTGGCCCGGCCATGCACCATCGCAGCGGTCAAACCCTGACGTTTGACAAATTTATAGAACAGAATCGCCACAACATGCAGCCCGACAAGCGCAAACACGAAATATTGTCCCAAATGGTGGAGGCTTGTCGCCTGTTTGCTTGCCTGCATCGATAGAAGATGCGCCATCGGCCCATCAAAGAGAATGCCGTCATTGGAGACACTGCCACTGCCCGCCATAAACCCGGCAACACCCAAAAGCGCCAGAACCGAATATGCGGCGAGCGGTGAATGGCCTGCCTGTCGTACGCTTTTCTCACCGGCCATGAGTAACCAGGAAAGAACAGCGCGGGGTCCGGTGACAAAATTGACAAACCGCGCATGATGCCCCCCAACGAGCCCCCAGATCAGGCGAAAGATCACCAGCCCCATCACCGTTAAACCCAAGCGCTCATGCGCCCACATCACGCCTGCCTTTGATGACGCAATGGCGCCGATGACAGAAAGCATCAGAGCCCAGTGAAAAATCCTTAAAGGAAGGTCCCAAATCCGCATGTGACGTACACCCCCGAATATTGGCAAAATGCCCGTTTAATGGCGAAACTATGATGACAGAAAAGCGACCTTTTGAACAGCGAGCCACCTCAAAAATCTGTGAGTGCGGTGTGCCAGCACTTCACCAGCCTTGGTCACACGGATATTGCGCGATATAGTTTTGGCATGAGTGACATGCATCAAAAACTGTTTATCGATGCCGGCCATGGTGATGGCGGTGCCTTGCAGGGATTGGCCCGGCTTGATGAAGATGTTGCACGGGCGCTAAAAACATATGGATCACCCCCTGACAGATCACTTCCCGCCAGCTTTGACACGTTGGCACGCGCCATTGTAGGGCAACAGGTCTCGCGCACTGCGGCATCATCGATCTGGAACCGGATGGAGGCCGCCAGCCTGACGCATGAGACCGTCATCGCCAACAGCTCGGCAGATGTTATGATGACCGCAGGCCTATCACGGCGAAAAGCCGAGTATCTGATCGGCCTTGCCGCGGAGATCACCGCAGGAACACTCGACCTTCCTGGACTGGCGCATCTGCCCGGTGAAAAGGTTCAGACCCGCCTGATGGAGATTCGCGGCATTGGCAGTTGGACAGCTGATAATTATCGGCTGTTTGCCCTTGCCGATATGGATGCGTGGCCAATCAATGACATCGCGCTACAGGAAGGGATGAAACTGCTGAAATCATTGGATTCCCGTCCAACAGCATCAGAGCTGGAGTTAATCGCCGAGCGCTGGCGCCCCTATCGCGGTGCGGGCGCATTGGTGCTCTGGCACCTTTATGGCATTCTGGTCCGCAAGGTTACGATTGCGGATGTCTGAGATGCCCTCAGACAAAAAGATCGCCCTGGCCCGGGGTGCCGCTGGCCTGCTGGGCGCCGCGTTTTTCAGCGGCAAGCGCCGCCTCATCAAGCGGCATTACCAATCGTGGGTGATCCTCGGCCACTTTACCAACCGCCGGACCAACGCGGTACCAGTTGAACAGACTGGTTGGCGCGGCTTGAAGATATTGTTCTGCCATTTTGCCATCATTTGTTAACCAGCCGTGCCAGCTGTTGCGCGGCAGGACCAACGGCTGCCGGTGATGAATGGTCTTCAACTCACCTTCTGCGGCGCTTGTCATCACCGCAAAATGCGGTCTCCCACTGACGGTAAACAGCAGACCAGCAAACGCCATCAAGCCGCCATCGCCCATCTGTATGTGCCAGGGTTGGCGGGGCGCCGACCATTCGTACCACCCCGTTGCGGCCACAAGACAGCGCCGCGTCGCAAACGCATCGCGGAAGGTTGGTTTTTCAGTGACCGTCTCCATCCGCGCATTGATCAGGAAACTCTGTTTGCTAGACGCGGGTGGTAGCCCCCATTTGGCGTAAACAGCCTCGGCATGCAGGCCTGACTGCTGGATGACTAGCGCAGATTGACCGGGCGCAACATTCCATCGCGGTTGGAGATTTTCGGGTATCGTCAAACCAAAATGCCGCATCAACTCCTCCGGCGAGGCGGCGCTGGTGTATCGTCCACACATCTGTCTGCAACTCCCAAAACCCTATATTGCGCCACCAGCAGAAGACCCGTTCCAGTGATGTAAGTCGGTATCATGCGACAGCCATCAACTAGAATCCACCAGTTAGATGCCGCAGGCACGACAACACATATGATGAATTTTATTCGGCGCAGCCCACTAGGCGCGAAAGACCGGTTAGGCTATGACATGCGCATGACCGAGCTTTTGCCCCTTTCTGACCTGAGCATTACCCGTGCCGCCGCCACTTTGCGCATGGGAGGGCTTGTTGCATTCCCCACTGAGACAGTCTACGGCCTTGGCGCCAATGCCAATAATGCGGCCGCCGTGGCTGGTATCTTTGCGGCAAAGAACAGACCCGAATTCAACCCCCTGATCAGCCATGTGGCAACACCCGATGCCGCTTTTGCGCTTGGCCACAAGACCCCCATGGCGGCAGCGTTGGCCGATGCTTTCTGGCCCGGACCAATGACGCTCGTGCTAACACGTGAGCCGGATTGCCCAATCGCCATGCTGACAAGTGCCGGCCTTGAAAAAATAGCCCTACGTGTTCCAGCACATCCTGAGGCGCAGCGTCTGTTGGCCGCCTTTGGAGGACCTGTCGCGGCGCCGAGTGCCAATATGTCGGGCAAGATCAGCCCAAGCAGGGCCGCGCATGTCATGCAGTCACTTGCCGGCAGGATTGACCTCGTCCTTGATGGTGGCGCCTGCGAGAACGGCGTCGAGTCAACGATTATTGATTGCACAGGTGCGCAGGCCATTATCCTGCGTCCCGGGGGAGTGACGCGCAACAAGATCGCCCGCGTGCTTATCAAGGCAAATCTTGACCCGAAGATGGGCAAACCATCTACCTCAGACAATGACAAAGCACCCGTCAGCCCCGGCCAGCTCGCCAGCCATTACGCGCCAAACGCGGCCTTGCGTCTGAACGCCCTGAGTGCGGCTAAGGACGAAATCCTTGTTGGATTTGGCGAAATAGCCGGTTCTGGCAAACAGCCTATTAACCTGAGCAGAACGGGCAATCTGAATGAAGCAGCGGCAAATCTATTTGATCTTCTGCATCAGCTTGACGCCTTGAAACTGCCCAAGATCGCCATTGCCCCCATTCCCGACACTGGATTGGGCGAGGCAATCAATGACCGCTTGCGCCGCGCCGCCGCACCGCGATAACCCTTGGACCCAACAGGATCGTTGGCGAGAGGTCTCAAAATCCCTATAGTTATCTCCGGATTAAGTCACACCCATTACTGATTGAGGAGCAGCGTGCAGTGACGATGGACATTATTGCTGATTTGACGAGTATAGTCGGGACGGATGCTGTGATGAACGCTGTTGATGATATGGCTCCTTTTCTGTCGGACTGGCATAGCAGGTTTGTCGGACAGGCACATGCCGTTGTGCTGCCACGGACAACGGCGCAGGTGGCTAAAATCATGGAATTCGCCAGCCAGCAAGGCATTGTTGTCGTTCCACAAGGCGGCAACACTGGTTTCGTGGGTGGTGCCACACCCGATACAAAAGGTAACAGCATTCTTCTGTCACTGCGTCGGATGAACCAGATTCGTGAAATAGATTCAACCAATATGTCAATGACGGTCGAGGCAGGCTGCATCCTGCAGACCCTGCACGAAAAAACGGAGGCCCAGAATCTCTATTTCCCACTCAATCTAGCCGCCAAGGGAAGCTGCACAATCGGCGGCAATCTTGGCACCAACGCCGGAGGATTGAATGTTGTTCGGTATGGCAACACGCGGCAACTCACCTTGGGGCTTGAGGTCGTTTTGATGGGTGGCAAGGTTCTGAACATGCTGAGTGGGCTTCGCAAGGATAATACTGGCTATGATCTGCGTGACCTGTTCATCGGCTCTGAGGGAACGCTTGGTGTGATTACAGCCGCAACGATGAAGCTGTTTCCCCTGCCTGTCGCACGCAGCACCGCCTTTGCCGAGGTGCGCGATGTTGCTGCTGCTGTAGAGCTGCTACATCGCCTGCAGGCTGCCTCTGGCGGCAGTGTTGAGGCCTTTGAGTTGATCCCGGCCGATATTCTGCACGTGCTTTTTGAGCATTTTCCTGATATCCAGCAACCACTGGCAAAGCGCGGTGCGATGAATGTGTTGATGGAGATCGCCAGCACCAATCCCAACAGCGGGGTCGCCGACAGCAGTGGTCAGATCCCGCAGCAGAGAATAATGGAGGATTTCCTTGCCACTGCCTTTGAGGATGGGTTGGTCATTGATGCAACCATTGCCACAAATGAGGCGCAGCGCACAGCGTTGTGGGATGTTCGTGAAACAGCACCAGAATCACACAAGCGGTCCGGTGTTGTGGCACGCTCTGACATCTCATTGCCGCAATCGGCAATCGCGCCCTTCTATGCCGAGATGGTGAGCGGCATTAAGGCAATTGATCCGACTGTCCGCATCTGTGGTTACGGGCATATCGGTGATGGCAACCTGCATTTCAATCTCGTCAGCCATCCGGCCAGCAATACCGAATTTGCTGAAAAAATTCCCTCGCTGTTTGAACTGCTTTACGAAACGCTTGCCCGCTATGGGGGGTCGATCAGTGCGGAACACGGTATCGGCCAGGTCAAGCGGGACCAGCTCAAAACAGTGAAAAGTGCTGAAATCCTAGACACCATGCAGGCGATTAAAACAGCTTTGGATCCCCAGAATCTTTTGAATCCAGGTAAAATTCTCTGAACAGCCAAAAATTGGCCAAAGGAGGCACACGTCATGGCAAAGACAGAAAACGCGGATGCAGTGCTGGCTTTCTGGTTTGAGGAGATATCACCAGAGCAGTGGTTCAAGAAAGATGATGTCTTCGATGAAACCATCAAAAATCGTTTTGAGCCAACAATCATCAGTAGTTTGAAGGGCGAGAGGGATAGCTGGGCAAACAAAGCCGCGGGATGTCTCGCCCTAATCATCCTGCTTGACCAATTCACCCGCAACATCTACCGCAACACCCCGCGCGCTTTTTCAGGGGATGAAATGGCGCTGGCATTGTCTCTGCGCTGCCTTGAACGAGGATATCTCGACGATGCAGATGCCAATCAGCGGCATTTTATGCTGATGCCCCTGATGCACAGCGAAGATTTGGCTATTCAGGACATGTCATTGCCGTTGTTTGAGAGACACACAAATGCGCGAACAATGGGCTATGCGCAGCAACACCGGGACATCGTTGCACGGTTTGGCCGGTTTCCCCATCGCAACGCTATTCTGGGGCGCCCTCACTCACCTGAGGAAATTGAGTTTCTGACCCAGCCCGGATCATCCTTCTAGGCAGAGAGGAACACACTCAATAACCGGCTAGTTTGGCGGCTATCTCCATCACCTCTCCGGCGGTGATGCTGGCGATTGGGTCAGCCTTTACCCACCTGCAACAACTGCCTATAGGCGCGGACATTGCCGGATCGGTATCTGGTCCCATGACCATTATCGTCCGTGCACCGAGGCGCGCCGCCAAAAATAATGGCCCCGTGTCATTGCCAACCACAAGATCAGCTGAGTGCAGGAGGCGGGCCAAACCCGTAAGATCAGTTTTGCCAACAAGATCATGACATCGCGGGGCTGCCGCCATCAAAGTATCTGCGACCGGACGATCCGCTTCGGTGCCAACAATGACCACCGTCTGCCCAGATGCCTGCAACGCCAACGCCAGCTCGGCATACCGGTCAGCCGGCCATCTTTTCCGGGGTTTGGCGAGTGAGCAACCCGGAATCAGAACTGCAGCCCTGGCCATCGGAGCCGTCCCACTACCAGCCAGCCAGTCCAGATCTACCGCCTCAGGCGCGATTATCCGGCCGCCTGCCATCTTAGCGGCAGTGAGCATACGTTGATGATTGTTCACCGCAGTGAAATTTGGATAGGGATCACTTGCCCCTTTTACCGTTCCGAACCAACGCACCGCTGGCCGCACAAAATACTTTTGATAGCTCGCAGTTCGACCACTGCATTGCAAATCTATGATCGCATCCCACCCGCGCCGAAACACGGAGCGGACCCGCCACGTTGCCGGAACGTCAAGGAACGATGATCGTGGATCAATCAACACCTCGTCAAACCAGGGCATCATCCTCATGAAACCGGCAAAAGCAGGAGAGGTCAGAACCGCAATATGAGCATCGGCAAGACCGGCACGAAGGCTTGCATATGCATCGAAGCCCTGCACCACATCACCAAGTGCCCCATGCTTGATCACCAGAACCTGCCGCTGTTGAACCATTGACGCTTTGCCCCAATTTCTCTGATTTGGTCACCCAATATCGGTGGATGACATTCACCCCGGATATGACATACCATATCGGCGCCTCCGGGCGATGGAAAAGATCGTCTGCAGATTAACATGATACTTGTTTAACTCCGGGAATCCTCCTGCCTTGTCATCAACAAATGAAACATCATCACCGTCAATCAGCGCACTTCGCCAGATAACACCGTTGCCATTGATTGACATTCTGCTGCCTGCAAAGGAACGTTTCACCACGGCAAATGCCGGCGCAATTTCAGGCGTGGTGAATGACCTTGTCGAGGCGAGCCAGAGCCGCGACTGTTTTCGCATCTGTGGTGCGGTGGTTGATGTTCCGCTCAACGATCATAAATTTCTTGGTCTACGGCCACGCGGACAATGGTTTAGAGGCACAAATATTGGCTGCGCTGCAGATTATATTGCCAAGATCGAAAAAACTGGTGCGCCCAATCTGGTGGAAGTGCATAGCCGATGCCACGTTGCCACCTACATCAAAAAACGCCGCCCAGATTTGCGGGTGAGCCTTTACCTGCACAATGATCCGCGTGACATGAAAGGCGGTAAGAGCGTGAAGGATCGACTGGCGCTGCTCCGGGATATGGCCACCATCATCTGTGTCAGCGCCTATATCCGTGAGTGTTTTCTGGATGGTCTTGGCGTCGATAACGCCCTGACCAAAAAGGTTGGCGTTGCCCGAAACGGTGCGCAGCGCTGGCTTGTCAACCAACCAGTCAAGCAGCCGGTCATTCTGATCGCTGGCCGGATGGTCCCGGAAAAGGGAATTTTGGAATGTGCAACGGCGCTTGCTGCCATTCTGCCGAAACACCCCGATTGGCAGCTGGTGATTGCTGGCGCAAAACGTTTTGAGGCCGCCGCGCGTGACAGTTATGAGGCGAAGATTGCAAACGCCATTAAGGACCTTGGCAATCAGGCGTTAATGACCGGCTTCATCCCGATCAATGAAGTCCGAGAATGGCAGGCCAAAGCGGCCATTTCCGTCTGTCCATCGCTGTGGAATGATCCCATGCCGAAGGCCGTTATCGAGAGTCTTGCCGCCGGATGCGCCCTTCTGACAACGCGGCGTGGCGGAATTCCGGAGGCGGCCGAGGGCCGGGCTCATATTGTTGATACCCCTGACATCGCCCATTTCAGCGATGGCTTTGACAAACTGCTCAGCGATGATGCCTATCGGACAGGTTTGCAGGATGTAGCCTGGCATGATTTTCCCTTTACCGCAAAAGCCATGGCAGATGACGCAGATGCCCTGCGCGCGCAGTGCCTTCGGGTACCCATCTGAGTGCGACAGGTGATGACAAAGCCTGACAATTTTTAGCGTATGTCATAGACTTATGAGGTAAAAGGCTATAGCCATTAGGTCTGTTACCTGCTTTTTGGGGTTGGAATGCAAACGCTTCATCGTCTTTGTTATCTCGGTATCCTTTTGTTGTTTTCGCTAGCAGAATCAGCTCTGGCGGACGACCGGCCAATCAGCTTTGAGGCCGATCAGGTCACTGTAAACAAAGAAACCGGCAGCATGTTTGCAACAGGCAATGTTGTACTGCGCCAAAATGATACCGAGTTGATCGCCGATGAAGTGACCTATGACCAGGAACTGGATAAGGCGGTTGCCCGCGGCAATGTGTTGATGACGTCCAATGATGGCACCGAACGCCGCGCTGATTTCATGACACTCGACACACAATTCACCCATATTGTTGCGGACAATCTGCGAATACGTTCCACGGACGGTTCATTCTTTATCGCCGATGAAAGTGACACTGTGACCGGTGATCGCTCCGTTTTCTCGCGTTCCCTTTTCAGCCCCTGCAAATGTGATATCGAGAAAGGCGAGAGCCCGAACTGGGATGTGCGGGCCACATCATCAATCCACAACGAAAAAACGCAGACGGTCACCCACAAAAATGTTCGCATGCATGTGCTGAATGTGCCGCTGTTCTACCTGCCCTATCTGGCGCATCCAGACTGGACCGCTCGCCGGCGCACAGGATTTTTGACTCCTTCGACCTCAATCAGCTCTGACCGTGGAATCACGCCGGAGGTTCCCTATTTCAAAATTATTGATGACACGAGCGACGCGCGATTTACCGCCTACAAGTATCAATTTCGTGGCATCGGCCTGCGGACAGATTACCGCAAACGCTGGGACAATGCCGATCTTGATGTTCAACTCCTCAACGGAAGTGTAAGCACATACAAGAAAGACCGCGAAAATGTTGCGGCCATCAATGCAATTTTCAGAACGTACATCGGCAATGACTGGAATATCGAAGCCCGGGTTAATCGGGCGAGCCAGGACACCTTTATGCGCCGCTACATGTTTGATAGTTCGACAACGTTAAAATCTTCTGTTACCGCGGAGCGTCTCAAAGAAAACCGCTATTATCTTGTCGAGGCGTCTGATCTGCAAGGACTTAATTCAAGTGACACACCAGAGTTGGAGCCAGTGATCCTGCCGTCAATTTTTTATGAGAAACTGCAACAGGGATGGAGACCCAACCAGAAGCTGCGAACGGAGATAAGCGCAATCCAGCTGGACAATGACGAAGAGCATGATCTTGCGCGCTGGTCCGGAACAACGGAGGTTGCTGAGGAGTTTCATCAAGGTGCATTTGTCAATTCCTACAAGGCAAATGTGATGGCAAGCTATTATTCTCTGCATGACAAGCCAGTTGGCGCCACCAGCAAGCTGGACGAGTTCGGCCAGATCAATCCTTCCGTCTCGGTCGGCACACGCCTGCCGCTGGCGGTCAGCGGTTTTGGCAAAACAGCCATGTTTGAGCCAAAGGCGCAAATCGTCTGGGTGGGTGGCGCAGACCGGACACAGGAAGTGCCAAACCGTGACTCGGCCGACTATCGGATCGACGAAGCCAATCTGTTCCTACTCAACCGCTATCAGGGTAAAGACTATATCTTGCCGGGAACGCGCGTTGATCTCGGCGTTTCAGGCGTCGCCGATGACCAGACCTTTGGCAAGCTGACAGGGTTCATTGGCCTGAGCCGGCGCATATCCGGCAAGCCATCAGAAGGTCTTGCACCGGATCAGGGCAACATCTATTCCGACTATGTTGCCAGTTTGAGCATCAACCCACCGCAGAATATTGCGCTTTCCTGGTCGGGACGGATGTCATCACATGATTTTTCGCTGAATGAATCAAAAACAGATGTTTCGACAAAACTCGGCAAAATAAATCTTGCGCTGGAGCACAACCAACTGGCCAAGGCCTATTTTGCTAACAACACCAACGACCGTGAGGATTTGATTTTGCGCGGCAGTGTTCCACTCGGCCGAGGATGGAGCGCGTCAGCTGACCAGAATTGGGACCTCTCCGCTGGTCAGGAAACACGGAAGACAACCAATGCGGCACTTGTCTGGAATGGTGGTGTGCAAAATTGCATTACCATCCGGTTTGATTACTCACATGACGCCACCAAAGACCGTGATGTGTCACCCATTGACGAGATAAAATTTACATTCAATTTCAAATATTTGGGGGCTATTGGCAAGGATGATGTTTCCCGTTTTTCAAGCAGCTCAAAATAAAACATCAAAAAAGCAACGCCCAGATCACGATTGCAACAGTGATCAGAATCATTGATCGCGTGAGCAAGAGCGAGCGTGGCACCGCTCTTTGCAACAAGGCACCGCTGGCGCACCACATCGTGTGAAACACCAACTGGATTGCGGCAAAGCCGGCCGTTATAAGCACAAGCTGCACCCCAAGCGACCCCAGCGCCGGGGCAAATTGGCTCCAGGCAAGGATCACCATCACCCATGCCTTTGGATTGAGCGGATGCACAATCACCCCGCGGCGAAAGCTGAAGGGATTATGGGTGGCGTCATAATTTGAGTGATCGTTCCAGGATTGCAGCGCCAACCAGATCATATAACCGGCACTGATAAATTTAAGCACATTCGTGTGAAGCGGCTGGTCGGCAAGAAACAATCCAAAGCCCAATCCGAAAACAAGGTTGAGACAGAGTTTGCCGCAAACAAGGCCGAGAATAAATCCCGTGCAGGCGGCAACCCCGCGCTGGGCACCACCAATCATCACCAGCAGATTTGCCGGACCGGGCGTCGCAACCATAAACAGAATAAAGGTCAGAAGCGCAAGATAGGCTTCAATCATCCGGGATCAGCCTTTTGCCGAGAACAACCATATCATCCTGTTCATAGGCCAGACTGTTATAAAAAGCGAGAACAGCCTCATTATCCTGGTGCGCACATATAATGCATGACCTTTAATGCCATTGCTGAGCGGTTAAACATTGAAGGATTCCTTAAAGTGCGAGGTAAGAAGTTCAGAGTTGCGCACGTTCATTCAATCTTGAGAAATAGATTGGCAAAAGAAGAGTTGTTGAACCTAGAGCATCAACCAGTCCGGTCAGACTTTAGTGTGGAGGTGGTGGATAAGACTATTTTGATGAGTGATTTTGCAATTTAGGGTCAATGATTTTTATCATAAGGCATCAATTTAATTATAAAATTTTAGTGTAATTATTGCGCCTTCGTAAACATAAAATGCCTTGTTGGAACCATCTACAGTTATAAAAGGATACAGTACCTTCCTATCGACAGTTTTCTTTCCATTACAGGTAATTCGATGCACAAAGACCTTTGTACTTTCATCTACCAAACCATTTTCTGCGAACACTTTTGAAAACGCTTTCTCTTGATTGACGAGTTCAAATTCCTTGTTCACAAGGAATTCTCTAATTGTATGAGTATTATAAGTTGCAGATTGCCCTGCGTAATCACAGGAATAGAAAACACCATCTGCCCATCCTTCGTAAAATTCCTGGTGCTTGCCGAGAATGTCTTCCTCCTCAGCGAACCACAACTCCCCAAAATATGCTGTGACGGTCCATTTGGTATCAATATATTGAGCACTTAAAGTCAAAATTCCTTTGGTTTTGTGATAATTTTGATCGGTTGTAGAATCAAATCTTCTTTATTAGAGATGATTTTATATGGAGAGTTTCTCTCCAACCTCTTCCTATACTTCTTCAAAGTGACCCATATCAGCTTGGGATAGTAGTCCTTTCCCCTAGGGGTTTTTATCCCCATTGGGTTAAGGAACTCTGATATTTCCTTATTGGACATACCTTCTTCACTTAGAGTTTTTATCAACTCTAATCGTTGAACCCTTCTGTGGTCCAATCCAATCAATAATGTTTGGGATATTTCTATTAAAGTATTGTATTGGATGAATAATCTATAACACCCATATATTATTCTAAATTTATTCCACAGTCACTGACTTGGCGAGGTTGCGCGGTTGATCGACATCCGTTCCCTTTTCCACCGCCGTCAAATAGGCCAGAATTTGCGCTGGCACAGCCAGCAGAATGGGTGCCAGCAACGGGTCAACATTCGGCACGGTGATCACACTTTCAGCAAAATCCACCTCGGCGACAGCCTTTTCCTCGGTCAGCAGAATGATCCTCCCGCCACGGGCGCTTGCCTCGCGCAGATTGCTCGCAGCCTTGCCAAGCACTTCATCAGCCGCCAGCATGGCAACCACCGGCAGGGCATCCTCAATCAGCGCAATCGGACCATGCTTCATCTCGCCAGAAGCAAAACCCTCTGCATGGATGTAGCTCAGCTCCTTTAATTTCAGCGCCCCCTCAAGCGCCAGAGGAAACAGCACATCACGCCCCAAAAACAGTGCCGAACGGGCGCTGGCAAGATCATGCGCAATCGGTCGAATGGCATCAAAGGATGTCAACGCCTTGCCAACCAGCCCTGGCATGGCCTGTATCTGCGCCTGAATTTCATCCGCACGCTGCGGCGTGATCGCCCCCTTGACTTCAGCAAGGGCGACGGCAAAGCTGATCAGCACCGTGAGCTGGGCGGTAAAGGCCTTGGTGCTGGCGACGCCAATCTCCGGACCGGCCCGTGTTGGCATGACGGCATCCGCCTCCCGCGCGATGGTGCTTCCCGGCACATTGACCAAGCCGATTGTCTGCAGATCATTTTCGCCGGCATGGCGCATCGCCATCAAGGTATCGAGGCTTTCGCCCGACTGCGAAATGGCAATCGCCGTGGAAAAGCTGCTGGTGACCGGTTTGCGATACCGGTATTCGGACGCGATCTCGCAGGTCACCGGCACCCGGGCCAACCCCTCAATCCAGTAGCGCGCAACAAGTGACGCATAATGGCTGGTGCCCGCCGCCAGCATCACAATGCCGGTAATATCGTGCAGCTGATCACGCGACATCGGAGCCGAAATCCGGCCGTCAGCCCCGGTCATTGCCGCCAACGAATGAGCGATAGCATCTGGCTGTTCATGGATTTCTTTTTCCATGAAATGCCGATAGCCCCCCTTGTCGACCAGCCCCTGGCTGGCCGCAACAATGACCTCCTCGCGGTTGACCGGTGTTCCCTTTGCATCAAACACCGCCGCGCCCTCAGCCGTGACAAAGGCGAAATCATTGTCTTTGAGATAGATAACACGCCGTGTTAGGTGGGCCAGCGCGATGGCATCCGAGCCGATAAAGCTGGCATCATCGCCGAGGCCAATGGCCAGCGGCGAGGCATTGCGCGCGACAATGAGCATATCGCGATGGTCAAGGACAAGTGCTGCGAAGGCATAGGCACCCTCAATGGCAGCAAGAACGGACTTTGTGGCTTCGGTTAGCGAGAGACCAGCATCAAAAGCCTCTACGAAAAGATGCGCCAGCACCTCGCTGTCGGTATCGCTGCTGAACAAGTGACCTTCCTGTTCGAGGCGGGCGCGCAGCTGGCGATGGTTTTCAATGATGCCGTTATGAACGATCACCACACGCTCGGCTGCGATGTGGGGATGGGCATTTGCCTCCGACACGCCACCATGCGTGGCCCAGCGCGTATGGCCGATGCCAACATCACCACTAAGCGGATTCTTGCGAATCAAGCTGTCAAGACTTGCCAATTTGCCAATCGACCGGGTGATTTCAAAACCAGCGCCATTATGGGTGACAATGCCAGCACTGTCATAGCCGCGATATTCGAGACGCCGTAACGCGTCAAGGAGCGTGTCACCACAATTGGCAAGGCCGACAGCCCCAACTATTCCACACATAAAAAATCCCCTTCGAAAACAAAACCGCAGCCTGATCGATTCAGTTTCGCGTTTCAGTAATAGAGATATTCATACCGACAAGAAAGCCGGAACTGTGTCATCACCTTTACATAGCCCTTCCCTCACTCACACAAACAAAGATGAAGCCATCAGTCTCAACGATTTAATGTAAAATAGCCGATACAAAATAGGATTTATCCTATTTTGTATCGGATGTCAAGCAGAAAATGCGCGCCTTATCTCTTTTTTCATGAAAGGCCACCAGATTCGCCGCCAGCTGTGATTTCACCAGAACCGCCGCATAAGTAGGCAAATAGTTGGTTTTTGCGGTAACTTCGGCCTATAAAGAGGGCATGAAAACAGCAGCTATCATTCTGGCGGCGGGTCAGGGAACGCGGATGAAGTCCGCCCTGCCAAAACCACTGCATCATGTGGGCGGGCGGCCAATGCTGGCCTGGGCCATTGATGCCGCCAAGGCCAGCGGTGCAGAGCGCATCGTCACCGTGCTTTCACAAGACTCCACCAATACCCAGAGCTGGCTCGGGGATCAGGAATTTGCCATTCAGCACCCACCGCTTGGGACAGGTCATGCGGTACTGGCAGCGCGCGGGACACTGGCATTATTTGACGGTGTTGGTTTGGTGATGTTTGCCGATACGCCGCTGGTCAGGAGCCAGACTCTGGCAGCCCTTGCCGCACAGATTGCCGCCGGTCACGACATCGCCATTCTGGGATTCGAGACACCGCACCCAAAAGGATATGGCCGGATTGTCCGCGATTTGCATGGCAGCGTTCAGAAAATTGTCGAAGACCGGGACACAAATGCCGAAGAAGCGGCAATCACCCTGGTCAATGGCGGCATCATGGCAGCGCGTATGCCGTTGCTGTTTGATCTGCTGGACAAGGTTGACGCCGGTAATGCGCAGGGCGAGATCTATCTGACCGACATCGTTGGCGTGGGCTGCAGCCAGGATTGTTCCATCGCCTGTGAGGTGACGGATGAAGATGAGGTGATGGGCGTGAACAGCCGCGCCGATCTGGCACGCGCCGAGGCGTTGTTGCAGGCGCAGCTGCGCGTGACAGCCATGGCGTCCGGGGTGACGTTGCAAGCACCCGATACGGTGTTTTTGAGCGCCGACAGCGTGATTGAACGCGATGTGATCATTGAACCTCATGTGGTGATCGGCGCGGGCTGCCATATCGGCGAGGGCAGCGTGATCAAGGCGTTCTCGCATATCGAGGGGGCACGGCTGGGGGCATGTTGCGTGATTGGCCCCTATGCGCGCCTGCGGCCCGGGACGGACGCAGCCGACGGCGTCAAGATCGGCAATTTTGTCGAGACGAAGAATGTAAATCTTGGTGATGGTGCGAAAGCCAACCACCTGACCTATCTTGGTGATGCGGAAATTGGCGCGGCGGCAAATATCGGGGCGGGAACCATCACCTGTAATTATGATGGGTTCAATAAATTCAAAACCATTATCGGCAAGAATGCCTTCATCGGATCAAACACGGCACTTGTTGCGCCGATCGCCATCGGCGATGGTGCCATCATTGGGGCGGGAAGCACGATGAGTGCGGATGTCGGTGCGGACGACATTGCCTTTACCCGGGCCAGTGTTGAGACCCGCCAGAAGGCGGCAGCAACCTTTCGGGATGCCAAGAAAGCGATCAGGGCAGACAGGAAGACCAAATAGACATGACAGCAATCGCAAAATTGGCCCGTAACAGATGAAGATGGATGTCAAACTTCTTACTGCCGCGCTTTCGGCGATGCAGAGCCGCCGTGTTCTGGTGGTTGGTGATGTTATGCTGGACCGATTCGTTGATGGCAGTGTCAAACGCATTTCGCCAGAGGCCCCTGTTCCCATTTTAAGCCAGACAAACAGCAAGCAGATGCCGGGCGGAGCGGCCAATGTTGCCTGCAATCTGGCCTATCTGGGATGCCGGGTCCGGTTGATCGGGATCACCGGACAGGATCAGACGGCACGGATCCTGCGCCACGAGATTGAACAGGCACCGGGGATTGAGTTCGCACCGTTCATGCTGGCCGACCGGCCAACAAGCGTGAAAACCCGTTACCGCGCAGGTGGACAACAGATTCTGCGGGTTGATGAGGAAATGACGGAACCGCTGGACGACGCCACGGCACTGCAACTGACAGATTTGATTGTAGGCAGCATCAAAATGGCCGATGTCATTGTGCTGTCCGATTATGCGAAGGGCTGTCTGCCACCATCAATCATCGCAAAGACTGTTCAGGCCGCCAAAAAAGCCGGAAGAATGGTGATTGCCGATCCAAAGCTGGAGGATTTTTCAGCCTACGCGAATGTCGATGTACTGACCCCCAATCTGGCTGAACTCGAGCTTGCTGTCGGCGCACAGCTTGACGAGCTTGAGAGCATCGCCGCGGCCGCCACCACTGTTGCCACATCGCACCGCATTGGCGCGGTGATGGCCACCTTGAGCGCAAAAGGTATCATGCTGGCAAATGCCACGGGCACAATCACCCATGAAACAGCGGTCGCCCGTGATGTATTTGACGTCTCAGGGGCGGGTGACACCGTGGTGGCAACGCTTGCTGCGGCTGTGGCTGGCGGCATGGCGCTTGGTGATGCGGTCAGCATAGCCAACCTTGCCGCAGGAGTTGCCGTCGGCAAATCGGGAACGGCTATCGTCAGCCCCGGTGAAATGATTGCCCACATCGCCGATGCGGCCCCTGCCCCACCCCCAACAGGCGACGCCTATTGGCAAAAACAATGCAAGGAATGGCGGAGTGAGGGATTGCGCATCGGCTTCACCAATGGCTGTTTCGACCTGCTTCATCCGGGACATCTGTTCCTGCTTGCAGACGCTGCCCATCGGTGTGACCGGCTGATTGTCGGACTGAACAGCGATGCGTCCGTGCGGCGGCTGAAGGGGCCCTCACGCCCGAAACAGACCGTCCAGACGCGTGCTGCCGTGCTGGCCAGTCTGGAGATCGTCGCGGGGGTTGCCATCTTTGAGGAGAACACGCCACTGGCGCTGATCACCAAGCTACAGCCCGATCTGTTGGTCAAGGGCGGTGACTATAAAGCCGATGAGGTGGTTGGCGGCGAGATCGTCACGGCGCGTGGCGGTGACATCGTGATCATCCCCACTCTTGGTCCGCATTCCAGCACCGGCATCATTTCACGCTAGAACACAAGACCGTGATGGCGCGTGAATGGAAGAGCGTGAGGGCGCAAGACCCTACGCCTGTTCCGCCGCCTGTCGCTCACTCTCGCCCAGCTTGATCTGCGCTTCAAATTCCCTGAGACGCTTATAGACACTGAGCAGTTCGATGATGGTCGGCCAGGCCTTAAGCAGATATTGCATGGAGCCCTCAACCCGGCCAAATGCACGGATGATCTGTTGCATCACCCCAAGCGTGACAACGCCAGCCACAATGGCCGGGGCAAGAAACACATAGGCAGACAGAACATTTGCCTGCAGATAAGCGATGCGGCCGACGTTGAAATACAGATAGCGAATATATGACAGGAAATGGATCGAGCGGACGTCCTCAAACAATTCCTCAATCGTTTTGGGCCGGACAGTCTCGTCATCCTCGGCGATCACCAGCACCTTTCTGTAGGCAGCTTCTCTTTTCTGCAAATCATACTCGACACCGACCAGTCTGAGGATCCAGCCAAGCGCCACAAGAAAGATCGTCCCACCGACACTCCAGATGAGCGCACCGGCAATCAGCCCATATTCCCAATCGCCAAAGAAAAAGATCGGAATGCCAATCGACAGGCCAAACAGGATTGGAATGAACTGAACGAGTATCATCACGGATTCGATCAGGCTGGTGCCAAGACTTTCCATGATGCGGGAGAATTTGATGGTGTCTTCCTGTACACGCTGCGCCGCGCCTTCGATCTTGCAGGCCCGACTGTACACGCTGTGATACCACTCAACCATGGAGGCGCGCCAGCGGAACAGGAAGTGTGAGGTGAAGAAGCTGACGACAACCGCGATGGCAACATAGACCGCGGCCAAAGAGAGAAAACTCGCCAGACTGGCCCAATATTCGCCAATGGTGATCGCGTTCGGTTCGGCGAGCGCTTTTTGAATCATGTCGTAAAAATCGCCGAACCAGTCATTGATCATAACATCTATTTTGACCTGAATCCACAAGGAAGACAGAATTGTCGCCGAACCAAGCCAGGCCCAAAGTAACCATTTTCTAGTTGAGAAAAATAAGAACATGTTTGCTTCCGTTAAAATTTCATAGGACAAATTCATAGTACAAAAAGGGTGGTCAAAATCACTGTGACCAGCACGGTTCATCAAAAAAGGCGCTCACACAATTTGGCAGGACACTCCAGTCTATATGACCACTGATATCGAAAAATGAATAGCTTCCTTATTTAATTTTCTGCTGGGTCAGTTTTCCGACCTGTCATGGACAACCGCGCTGACGACGATGCCAAGACCGACAAAGACCGTCAGCATCGCCGTTCCGCCATAGGAGATTAGCGGCAGGGGCGCGCCGACAACCGGCAACAAACCGGTAACCATGGCAACATTCACAAAGACATAGAGAAACAGCATCATCGCAATGCCAACGCAGGTGAGCTGGGCAAAGCGGCTGCCAACGCGCAGACTGATCGCCAGAATGCTGCCAATCAGCAGCAGATAGACCGAGAGAATGAACAGATTGCCGACAAGGCCGAACTCCTCACCAATCATGGTAAAGACAAAATCGGTCTGTTTTTCCGGCAGATAGTTCAGCTGGCTCTGGCTGCCCATCAAAAACCCCTTGCCAAACAACCCGCCAGACCCGAGAGCGATTTTCGACTGGGTGATCTGATAACCGGCACCAAGCGCATCAGCACTCGGATTGAGGAAGGTCATCACTCGTTCCTTTTGATAGGCGTGAAGCTGCATCCACAAGACGGGCAGCGAGCCCAAACCCAGAACAATCACCATAAAGATGTAACGCCACGGCATGCCCGCAGCAAACAGCACCGACAGCGCCCCCAGCAACAGCGCCAGGGCGGTGCCAAGGTCAGGCTGTTTGATGATTAGCAGGAACGGCAATGTAATCAGCACCAAGGGCGGCAGATACACCAGCAGCGATTGCATACGTTCTGGAGGCTGTTCGTCAAAATATCTGGCAAGCGCCATGACCACGGCAATCTTTGCCGGTTCTGAGGGCTGAAAGGTGAAACCACCGATGGTGATCCAGCGCGACACAAATCGCCCGCTGTCAACGACCATCAGAGCAACCAGCATGCCAACCGCCGCCAGCAGGATGAAGTAGGACCATTTGCGCAGCAGTCGCAGATCAACGAAAGCCAGAATGAACACAAGCACAACACCAATACCGCCGCGCACCGCATGCCGTCCGGCCCATGGTGACCACGAGCCCTCAGACGCCGAATAGAGGGCAAGTGACCCAACCGTCACCAACGCCAGCGACAACAGGAGGAGGTGCCACGGAAAGCGCAGAAACCGGCGCCACAGGGTGATTGGCTGGCCGGTGATCATGTCGCCTCACTCATACCAATCCCCGATCCGAGCGCAGTATCTTTTCGAGAATCTTCCTTGCGATTGGGGCTGCCATGGAGGAACCGCTACCGCCATGTTCAACAACAACCGAAATCGCATAGCGCGGATCCGTGACCGGCGCATAGCCGACAAACAGGGCGTGATCTCGCTCTTTCCACGGTCTGTCGATATTTTTGACGATACCGGCCTCCCGCTGTTCCGTTGTGATCCGCTTGACCTGAACCGTTCCGGTCTTGCCGGCCATGCCGCCAAACTCAGCACCAAGGTTGTAATTGCGCGCGGTGCCACGCCCGCTATGGGTCACCATTTTCATGCCCCGGCGAACAATCCGGAGTGCCGAGTCAGGAATGTCCAGCGGCGCAAATTCAGGCGTTTTGCTCCGTGCCAACAGGCTTGGTTCAACGGCAAACTGGCCATTCGCAATCCGCGCCGTCATCAACGCCAGTTGAATAGGTGTTGCCAGAACATAACCCTGACCGATGCTGGCAACCACCGTTTCGCCGGGTGTCCAGGCAACCCCATGCGTTGCCAGTTTCCAATCATGACTGGGAATGATGCCGGTTTTTTCCCCGGGAATGTCAATGCCTGTCTCGGCACCAAATCCAAGCCGCAGGGCCATATTCTTGATCCGCTGAATGCCGGTCTTCAGCGCAACCTCATAGAAGAACACATCACAGGATTGTTCGAGGGCGCGCAATACATTGACCGTGCCATGCCCAAGTTTCTGCCAGCAGTGAAAGGTTGCGTTCCCAAGTTCCATATCACCCTTGCAGAAAAAGGAGGTCCGCTCATTGATGATCCCAGCTTCAAGAGCCGCCAACGCTACCACCATCTTGAAGGTCGAGCCCGGCGCATACATGCCTGTCGTCACCCGGTTGAGGAGCGGCGTGCGCGGGTGATCATTCAAGCGTCGCCAATCGCGCGTAAGCAGCTTTTCGGTAAAAATATTCGGATCATACATCGGCGCGGAAACAAGCGAGACAATCTCGCCACTCCGCACATCCATGACCACCAATGCACCGGATTCGGCCGGTGTGATATTGCCCTTCGGATCACGCAGAACAAGATTGTCACCTGCGGCAATATGCGATTTCAGCTCGGCATTGCCCGCAATCGCGCCCTGCGCCTCGGATAAGGACAGATTGACCGTCTGTGAGCGTCCACGGCGCAGCACCTCGGCCGCCTCCAGCTGGACACCAATATCAAGGGCCAGTCGCACATCCTGCCCGGCAGACGGCTCAAAATCGCGCAGCACACGGATCGGACGGCCACGCGCATTGACTTCGACACGCTCGCTTCCCGGTTTGCCGCGCAGCTGGCTTTCCAGGGCACTCTCGACGCCAATCTTGCCTGTTGCAAGATCAGGCAGTTGCTGCAGGGCCGGGTTCAAATCCAGCTCGCGGCTGGTCAATGGCGACACATAGCCAGTGACATGCCCGGTCAGCGCGCCTTGCGGGTAAATCCGGCGCAACACCTTTTCAAAGGTCACGCCGGGCAGATAGGCCGACCTGACCGCCAACCGTGCCAGTTCACGCTGGGTCAGATTACCCCGAACGACAATCGGACGAAAGGATGGGTTCTTCACCGCAGCCGCAATGACCTCTTCCCGCTCGCGTGGCTTCAATTCGATGATCGTCGACAAATCGTCAAGCACCTGCGGCAGGTCTTTGGCATGCAGGGGCGTGACCCGTAACTGATAGGATTCGGCATTGCCGGCGAGCAGGCGCATTTTACGATCAAAGACGCGGCCCCGCTGCGGCGCAACGATTTTCACGTCAAACTGATTGCGGTCAGACAGTCGCCGATACTGGCTGTTCTGCGCTACCTGTAACTGATAGAGGCGCAGACCAAGAAATGAGGCGATGCCAAGCTGCATGCCACCAAGCAGCAGGCTGCGCCGGGTCATGACGCGCCTGAATTCCTTTTCCCGCGCCTTTTTGTTCATGACAGCATCCTGACCTTTTCAACAAGGCTGGCCAGAGAGAACAGCAGCAGATACCCCATCGGAAACAGGATCAGCGTCGAGCCAATCTGGAACAGGATTGGCGTTAATGCGGGAATGGCAAAATTGAGCAGCGAGAAAATCAACAGCTGGAACAGCATCACGCCGGTCACAACCAATGCAAAATCAAGCCATGTCTGCATGAAGTCACCCTGCAAGATTTTTGACCGTCTGAAACCAACATAGTAAAAGGCCAGCACATATGCCGTCGCCCGTCCCCCCAGAATTTCGGAGAACAGAATATCGCTGATCAGCCCGATCACAAACACTGGAAAAACCGGCACGAAATTTTCGCATTGTACCATCATCCAGTATAAAAACACCAGTGAGAGCAACGGCGTTGCCCCATAGAACAAAGACCATAGGGCAAGGCTTCCCTCAAAAAAGGTGAGAAGAACACCGGTCACCCCAACCAGAAACTGGATCGGCCAGTCGATCGAAAATTTAGCTCTGGCAAAATAGCGGGCGGCCCTGATCACTGGCGTTCACCCACAGCGTTCAACCCCTCTAGGAGCCGGGAGTCATCATCAATTGGCAAGGGGGTAAAATAATCACCAAGCGAGAGATCGCGCGTGTCAATGCCATCCAAGCCGCCAGTCAACACCGACACATAGCTCAAGGAACGCAGATCAACCGCAGGCTGGATCCGCACATAATTGTCACGCACCAAATTGACACTGCCAACAGGCAGCCCGGCCGGCAGCACACCGCCATGCCCCGAGGTCAGAACCAATTCGCCAATCTGCGGCTTGGCTTCTTCAGGCAGAAAGGCAAGTTCGATAAACACCCCGTTCTGGCCAATCGTGAGGCCGGGCCAGGATGAGGAGGCCAGAATTACCGGAATGCGGGCATTGATATCAGAAATCATCAGCACCCGGGCGTATGATTTGCCAACCTCCACAACCAGACCAACCAGACCATCGGCGGTAACAACCGGATTACCAGCCCGAATATCGCTTTCATAGCCAACGGCGATCAGCAATGTATGGGCAAAGCTGCCACCGGGCGCTGTCACCGCCCGCGCAGTCAGCGGTATTCGCCGCTCCGGGGTAACCGCGCCTGTTACGCTGCGCAACTGCCGATTCTCGCTTTCCAGAATTTCGGCGCGCCGCCGCCAGCGCTTCAGCAGATCATTCTCACCCTGCAAACGGACATTTTCCGCCCGCAGTGACGCCACGGTGCGGATGCCGGTCACCATGGTATCGACACCGCGCACCGGTGCCGAGACGAGGTCAACCAAGGGTGCCATGAAATCACTCGCCCCCATATGCGCGTTGCGTAGGGCAGCGATGTCAGCCTTGCCGAGAAACATCAGGGAAAAGCTGGTAACAATCAGCAGGAAATTGGCGATGCGGCGGCGTCTGGCACGGCTTTTGTCGGATGTACGCGCCATCCTGAGAGCCTCTCTATGCGCCGATTAGCACGTTTCGGAGCGTTTTCAGCTCTTCAAGGCACCGACCAGTTCCAAGCGCCACACAACTCAGGGGGTCTTCGGCAATCGAGATTGGCAGGCCCGTCGCATCACGTAACACCCCATCAACATCACGAAGCAGCGCACCGCCGCCAGTCATCACTATGCCTTTTTCCACGATATCAGCGGCCAGTTCTGGCGGCGCCTGTTCAAGCGCCATCTTCACCCCTTCGACAATTTGGCGAACCGGATCGGAAATTGCCTCGGCAACCTGTGCCTCGGTGATTGATATTTCCTTTGGCACACCATTGACGAGATCACGGCCACGAACCTCGATCTTCTTGCCAGAGCTCTTTTCGGGCTTGCGGGCAATGCCGATGTTTTTCTTGATCCGCTCGGCACTTGCCTCGCCGATCAGCAAATTATGTGTGCGCCGCATATAGGCTATGATCGCTTCGTCTATCTTGTCGCCGCCAACGCGCACCGAATGGGCAAAAACGATGTTGCCAAGCGACAGAATGGCAACCTCGGTGGTGCCCCCCCCAATATCGACAACCATCGATCCAGATGGCTCAGTAACCGGGAGTGACGCGCCAATCGCGGCGGCCATCGGCTCCTCAATCAGGAACACGCGGCGCGCACCGGCAGCCTCAGCTGATTCCTGAATGGCGCGGCGCTCAACCGCGGTCGATCCGGAGGGAACACAGATGATCACCTGTGGGCTGGAAATTGACAGACGTCCATTAACCTTGCGGATGAAATGCTTGATCATCTCTTCTGCGACTTCAAAATCGGCAATCACACCATCGGCCATCGGCCGGATCGCGCGAATGTTCCCCGGCGTCTTGCCAAGCATAACTTTGGCTTCCTCGCCAACGGCCAGCACCTGGGTCTTGCCACGAACTTCGGCCATGGCAACGACAGATGGCTCATCAAGAACAATGCCCCGGCCCTTTACATAGACCAGTGTATTCGCCGTTCCAAGGTCAATACCAATGTCTGCCGAAAACATACCAAGGACAGCACCAAGCATGTTGTAACCCCTCCACTTTAGGATTTGCTTTGGCGCCAATATGGCCCAAAGACGGTGCAAAGAACAACGGCCCTTTGCGCCAGCAGATTAGGTGTAGATGATAAATGAGGCAAAATCTAGTTCTTTGCCTTATCCACCAGACGGTTAGCACCAATCCATGGCATCATGCCCCGAAGCTGTTCACCCACCTGTTCAATCGGATGCTCGGCATTGCGCCGACGTGTCGCCTTGAAGCTGGTCTGATGCACCCGGTTTTCCAGCATCCAGTCGCGGGTAAAGCGACCAGACTGAATGTCCTCAAGAACCCGTTTCATCTCGTCCTTCGTTTCCGGCGTGATGATCCGTGGGCCAGTGACATATTCGCCAAATTCAGCCGTGTTGGAGATCGAGTAGTTCATGTTTGCGATGCCGCCCTCATAGATGAGATCGACAATCAGCTTCACCTCGTGCAGACACTCAAAATAGGCCATTTCTGGCGCATAGCCAGCTTCGACAAGTGTCTCGTAACCTGCCTTGATCAATTCGACAAGACCGCCACACAGGACAGCCTGCTCGCCGAAAAGATCCGTCTCACACTCTTCCTGAAACGTTGTTTCGATAATGCCCGAACGTCCGCCACCAACAGCAGAGGCGTAGGACAGGCCAACATCATGGGCATTGCCCGACGCGTCCTGATGCACCGCAAGCAGGCATGGCACGCCGCCGCCGCGAACATATTCGGACCGGACGGTATGGCCCGGTCCCTTCGGCGCGACCATAAAAACGTCGATATCGCCGCGTGGCTCAATCAGGTTGAAATGCACATTGAGACCATGGGCAAAGGCAATGGCAGCCCCGGCGCGCATGTTCTCGACGATGTCGGCGTAATAGATATCAGCCTGCAATTCATCAGGCGTAAGCATCATAATCACATCGCCCCATTTGGCCGCATCCGCAACATCCATGACCTGAAATCCGGCATCACTGGCCTTGCTGCGGCTGCTCGAATCAGCGCGAAGCGAAACAGCCACATCGGCAACGCCACTGTCCTTCAAATTGGCCGCATGGGCATGGCCCTGGCTGCCATAACCGACAATTACAACCTTCTTGTTCTTGATCAGGCCGACATCGGCATCGCGATCATAATACACACGCATTGACTTCTCTCCTCTCAACTAATCCGCCGCCTGATACGGCAGCGGCTGTTTGGTCCGCGTCTTACAATAGCAGCCACGACCACTTGACCAGAAGCTGCAAAAATTCATTGGAAATGATCAGCCGCATGTGTTTTGCCCTGCATGCAGCTATGTTGAACAAGGGTGGCCGGCGTCTTACTTAGACTCCAGATCAATCTGATTGCCCCTCGAAATGGCGGAAACTCCGGTCCTCGCCACCTCTATCTCGCCGAGCGAGCGCATCAGATCGATAAACGCTGCCACCTTTGAAGAATTTCCAGTCACCTCAAATACAAAACTATTGAGCGTGCTGTCCAGTGTTCTTGCACGGAAAGTGTCGGCAATCCGCAATGCCTCGATCCGTTGATCACCGGAATTGATGATTTTCACAAGCGCAAGTTCGCGTTCGATGGCCGCGCCCATCTCCGTCAGATCACAGACAGAATGGATCGGAACAAGGCGCTTGAGCTGCGCTTTGATCTGTTCAATCACCATTGGCGTTCCCGATGTGACGACTGAAATTCGCGAGATGCTGCGACCCTCATCGGTCTCGGAAACTGTCAGGCTCTCGATGTTGTAGCCACGACCAGAAAACAGGCCGATAACCCGCGCCAGCACGCCAGGCTCGTTATCCACCAGAACGGAGATAATGTGGCGTTCGATAATGTCCGAATTGTTCATCTTGATCTCTTTTCACCAGCCCGGCCCTAGACCAGAACCATGCCTTCCTCGGAAATTGGTTTTTCTGCCTGATCATCAGGCCCAAGAAGCATGTCATTATGCGCGGCACCCGACGGGATCATCGGGAAGCAGTTTTCTTCCTTCGCAACACGGATATCAGCAATCACCGGCCCATCGGTTTCCAGCATCTGGGTGATCACCCCATCCAGATCATCGGCGGATTGCGCGACAAGGCCGGTCATCCCGAACGTATCAGCAAGCTTGACGAAATCAGGCAGCGAGGAGCTGTAGGATTCCGAGTAGCGGCCCCCATGGATCAATTCCTGCCACTGGCGCACCATGCCCATCCATTCATTGTTGATAATGAACATCTTCACCGGCAGATTATACTGAGCCAGAGTCGAGAGTTCCTGCATGTTCATCATGAAAGACGCCTCGCCGGCGATATCAATCACCAGAGAGTTGGGATGTGCCACCTGAACGCCCATTGCGGCCGGCAAACCATAGCCCATGGTGCCAAGCCCGCCCGAGGTCATCCAGCGGTTTGGCTTTTGAAAATCGAAATATTGGGCCGCCCACATCTGATGCTGACCAACCTCGGTTGTGACATAGACATCAGTCTTAGCCGTCATCTGGCACAGGCGCTTGATCGCATGCTGCGGCTTGATGATCTCGCCCGACTGATTGAACCCCAAACAATCACGCGAACGCCAGCCGGCAATAGCATTCCACCACTTGTCCAACGATGGTTTGTGCGGCTTGAAATCCTGTGCCTTCATCTCGGCAATCAGCAATTCGAGAATGCGTGTTGCATCACCGATTATAGCCAGATCGACAGCCACATTCTTGTTCACCGATGACGGGTCAATATCACAGTGAATTTTCATCGAATTTGGCGAGAATCCTGTGAGCAGGCCCGTCACACGATCATCGAAGCGCGCGCCCATATTGAGCATCAGATCACAGCCATGCATGGCGAGGTTGGCCTCATAGGTGCCGTGCATGCCAAGCATTCCCAGAAAATGCGGGTCAGATGCCGGCAAGGCGCCAAGCCCCATCAGCGTCAAGGTAGTTGGCCAGCCTGTCATATGCGCTAGCTCGGTCAGCAACTCAGACGCGCGTGGCCCGGAGTTGATGATGCCACCACCCCCATAGATGATTGGGCGTTCAGCCCGCTTCATCGCGACAACAGCGGCCTTAACGCTCTGGGCATCAGGCGCAGTCGATGGCTGATAGCGGGCCACAGCCTGAGGACGGGCGCGCTCACCAACATAGGGAGCCTCGGTCATCAAAATGTCCTTTGGCAGATCAATCAGCACCGGCCCGGGACGTCCCGAAGCGGCAACGTGAAACGCCTCAATCACTGTTCCCTGGAGCTTTGCGCCATCCTTGACCAGATAATTATGCTTTGTACATGCGCGGGTGATACCGGTTGTGTCAGCCTCCTGAAAGGCATCATTGCCAATCAGATGCGTTGGTACCTGACCGGTAAGACAAACAACGGGAACGGAGTCCATCAGCGCGTCGGTAAGGCCCGTCACCGCATTGGTTGCGCCCGGACCAGATGTGACCAGCACGACACCGGTCTTGCCCGTTGAGCGGGCATAACCCTCAGCCGCGTGGACAGCCGCCTGTTCATGGCGCACAAGGATGTGCTTGATCTTGTTG
>CACCQD010000002.1 GCA_902547925.1 uncultured SAR116 cluster alpha proteobacterium
TGACGAGTAAAAAGCCTCAAGCCCGGGCAACATTGCCATGGTGTAGGGACTTTGCGCATCTGTCGGCAATTGTTCAATAAACTGATTGATAAAACGATTCTGAAGAGTTGGCATGAATCTGAACAACATCACCACAGCAAGTATCTCAACAACTACAAGCCAGAAGTAACGCCACAAGCGCGGTCGCCATACCAACCCCGCAAGCATGCCACCGCAAGCGCGAATTAGGAAATTGATTCTTTCACCCGTCATCAATGAGATAATCAGTGTCACCAGCGCAAAAGCCCCAGAAAATAACGCTAATCTCCCGGAGACTGACACAGCGAGTGCCACCATTATAACAAAAATTGGTAATCCCACTTTCGCAACGTAACTTCCCGGCAGTTTGTCACCGTAAGGCCAGGTGAGTCGTCCACCTTGTTGACCAACAATAGCCAACTCAGCAGCCAATATCCCACACATCAGCAAAAGCCCGATTGCTGTTGAGAGCAGCATCGCAAAAAGTAATTTTTTGTCGCGACCCAACCAAAATACAGTCGCCATAGCGAACACGGGGAAACGAAACCAAGCCAGCGCCTCGCCTAGTGAATAGACGACGTTTGTCGACAAAATGGCAGACATAATGCAACAGAACCAAAATATAAAGCCCGAACGAACCCAAAGTGGTTTAAGCCATGCACCATCACGCTTTAGTATTGATCTAATTATAAAGCTGACTGAAATAAAAGAGAGCCAAACATCTGCTGGCGTCCGTTCAATTAACAAGATAAACGGGCCTAACAACCACAACAAATAAAAGCCACGCTCCCACCTCGGCAATTCTTTTAGTGCCTCACCCGCGTCTTTTAAGACAGCTTTAGATGCTGAAAACAACCCTATGTGCTTACCTTTTTCCGCGATTAGCACATCGAGTTGCATAAAACATTCTTCTTTGAAGTATTTTGAGCGATGAATTCAGAAAAAACTATCAAATCAAAACTTAATTCTGCCTGAAAAAGGCAAAGATAACAACTTTACAATAAAATTAAAGCGAGCGATCGATCACACAGCGAAAGTCTGAGCTAATCTTGTAGGAAAAACAATCCTGAGGTTTTTTCATTCAACATAGTGGTCCGCCTCTGACGCAACGGCCTACCACCAACCGTTACAATATTTCAGCCAAAAATTCTAATTGCTCAAATTTTGTTTTGATAACTCTGGAAAAGTCTTTCAAGCATTTAGCCAATCGGCCTTGTCAGTGGCGGGTAATTTATCGGTTTAACATTCGTTCGTTTCATTAGGCTACAAATGACGTTACGTCCGAAAAGCCCCTCACGATTTCGCCGACTCATCTTTTCGTTTGCGAATGACATTTGAAACTAGCACATACATCACCCCAACCAGTCCACCTAACAATATTGATATAGCAACATAGCGCCCCGATTTTTTACTCGACTGACTATCGGCGAGTGCCAACTCAAATCTAACCCAATTATCTGAATTATCACTTTCTATCAACTTTCCAGCGATTTTTAATTGTGAGTTCGCAAGATCATTTTCAAGCAAAGTAATTTCATTTTTCAAGCCGATATAATCATCAGCCATTAACAACATTTCTTCTTCAGAGCGACTTTCAATTAATGCTATCTCTTTATTGATTGTTTTGTAGCCCCGAAGATAATAGGGGACGTTTCCCGCGTTAATACTGAGTGAAATTTCATTTTGTAAACTTTGCTTTAATGCATTTGCGTCAAGTTTGTTCGTTTCAATTCCTAATGCTGTTGCAATAGCAGATTGCTCACTTAAACGTTGAATTTCCTTTCTAGTTTTTTCTTTTTCAACCGATACAATGACATCTAAATCATTACGCAGTCTATCGATTTTAAAGGAATTCTGAATTTCAACTATGTTTGCCAACTCATAAATATTATTTTTTGCGACTTCTTGGACATTTTTAAGTGTTTTAAGAATAGCTTTATTAAATAATTCTCTGCCTTCAAGGTCGTCGTGCCACTCAAATTGTAAAACCCATTTTTTTTCTATATTTGATGGCGGTATTATCCTAAATGATTTAGCAAATTCAATTAAACGCCGTTGCTTACTGGTTTCATCCAAATCTTTAATTGACTGTTTCACAAAATCATTATCACTTACGACACTTGTCATTTCTTTATAGTCGTTAAACTCAAAAATAAACGACTCAAATATCGTCTCACTATCAAATTTATAACCATTTTTATTTAAATTTTTATCAAAAAGAAAACCTGCTTCTTGTAACAAATTATTGAGCGTTGTGTACGGAACAAATACAGATGATTCAGCGGTTTGAATATGAGTGGAAACCACGAAAGAGTTGGGCTTTACAAAGCTAAAAATAACCCCAAGTAAAGCCGCGGTAAAAGTCGTCGCTATTATCTTCCACCTGCCGTTCCACAAAGTTTCAAATAAATCAACCAAGTCAATTTCATCACCGATTGTTGGACGAACTTCAGTCATTACATATCCTCAATCATTATGTTCATTATTTCGTTGGTAGAACTGACTAACCCCACCAAACCAAAACAATGAAGATTTTGACAGTCAACGCACATCACGTGGAAATATATTTAGAAAAAAATATATTTTTCATCTGTTAAATTATTTTCGAGGTGACTATCATATATTCAATCAAAAGTAAAAATACACCTCTCGGTAGAATAAAGATTGCATTTTACTTCTCTCCCCAACAGCCGGCACCCCTACCTCACTAAATTTAAATCCAACCTAAAAAACGTTTGTGATTTCGAATCCCTTTTTGGCATTTAGGGTTTACCAATCGTTGTTCTTGCAAGGCTATCAAAACTAAGGAAATGACTTTCTGGGCCGAAGTGTTAGTCGCTTTTATGCAAAATTATGTCGCTTACAAATAGTGCATTAAGAACCAAGTGAAGGAGCCGTGTCCATGTATGAACTATTTTCACTCAATCGTTTCACTCTGGTTTATCACTTGAAAGCATATATTTAAAATACTTTGTGACCACTTTGTGTGTCGTTATTTCTTGTTTAGTTTTCCAAAATCTTTTTTTCGTCTCTATTTTTCATTAATAACTAACCTCTCTATAAATTTATTGAGATAGCAAGCGAAAGTGAGATAAATACTATTTCAAACCAAAATCCCATAATTTTTAATACTAAGTAATTACTTTTATTGTTATTTATTTTCACTATGTAGGTGCTTTGTAAGTAAATGGCTCAATCCTCAATCAACCTTTTTCCATAACTGATTACTTCATCTTCATTGTAGCCAACTGCTTTATAAAAGTTTATCGCTTCTTTGTTATCTGCTCTGATTTGCAGGTTTATTTTTGGGTAGCCTTTATCAAAAAGTATCTTTTCTCCAAATTCTAAAAACTGTTTTCCATAGCCACTTTTTTGGAATTGAGGGAGAACTGCGAAGTAGTTTAACCATCCTTTGTGTCCATCATAACCAAACATCGCAGTAGCAATTATTCTGTTTGAGAGTTCAGCGACAAAAAATAAATTTTTTTATGTTTGTACCCTACGCTGAATATCTAATTTTGGGTTATTCCAACTTCTTATCAAACCGCATCCTTTCCAAATATGAATGACGTCTTCCATATCTGGGTGCTGATAAGTTCTTATGTTTAATTCTGTTAGTATTTTTTCAGTCATTTCTAAGTTTCGCAATTGTACCTGTAGTTTGTAGGTTTCTTTGTAACACCGTAAAAATAACCTATTTTTATCAATGAGTTAACTTTTCATAATTCAGTCACCATGAATTTTTTATATTATATCTTCAATAAGTTAAGTTAAGTCTATCATTCCCACTCGATGGTTCCAGGTGGTTTAGAAGTGACGTCATAGGCCACGCGGTTGACGCCCTTGACCTCATTCACGATCCGGGTAGCCGTGCGCGATAAAAATTCATGCGAGAACGGATAGCTGTCAGCCGTCATGCCGTCGCTGGAAGTGACAGCCCGCAGCACACAGGCATAATCATAGGACCTGGCATCGCCCATTACTCCGACAGTTCGCACTGGCAGCAGAACGGCAAAGGCTTGCCAAATCTCATCATAAAGGCCAGCTTTACGTATCTCATCGAGATAGACAGCATCCGCGGCGCGTAAGATGTCCAGCTTTTCGCGGGTGACTGCGCCTGGAACGCGAATGGCAAGACCCGGCCCCGGAAATGGGTGGCGCGAGACCAGAGTTTCAGGAAGGCCAAGCTCACGCCCGAGGTCCCGCACCTCATCCTTGAACAATTCACGCAATGGCTCGACAAGCTCGAGCGCCATGTCGTCGGGAAGACCACCAACATTATGATGCGACTTGATCGTCACCGCGCCACCGCCGGCAGCTGAAATGCTCTCTATCACATCAGGATAGAGGGTGCCCTGCGCTAGAAAACGCGCGCCACCAATCCTTGCGGCCTCGGCGTCGAACACCTCAATGAAACTATTGCCGATAATCTTACGTTTCTCCTCTGGATCACTGACGTCATCCAGCCGGCCGAGAAACAGCTTCGCCACGTTCTTGTGGATAAGTGGGATATTATAATGTCCTCCAAAAAGGCTGACCACCTCCTTGGCCTCGCCAGCCCGCAACAGGCCATGATCGACAAACACACAGGTCAATTGCTCACCAATAGCCTCATGGATCAAGATAGCTGCGACAGATGAATCAACACCGCCAGACAGGCCACAAATCACCTTGCCATCACCAACCTGCGCGCGAATGGCGGCAATCGTCCGCTGCCGATAGGCGGCCATCGACCAGTCGCCCGAGCAGCCACAGATACCAAGGGCAAAACGCGAGAGCAAGCGCTCACCGCCTTCGGTGTGAACAACCTCGGGATGGAACTGAACGCCGTAATATTGACGCGCCTCATCTGCAACCGCGGCGAAGGGCGCACCGACAGATTTTGCTACTACCCGAAATCCGTTGGGAAGCGCGGCAACGTGATCACCATGGCTCATCCAGACAGTATGCTGCGAGGTGGCATCATCCCAAACCCCCTCAAACAGGGCCGAAGGTTCAATAACCTGCAAATCAGCACGACCAAATTCGCGGCTTATTCCCGGCTCGACGCGCCCACCAAG
Organism: uncultured SAR116 cluster alpha proteobacterium; assembly: GCA_902547925.1. GTDB lineage: Bacteria > Pseudomonadota > Alphaproteobacteria > Puniceispirillales > Puniceispirillaceae > MED-G116. Next base: position 5,079 of record CACCQD010000002.1, read on the forward strand.
CTGCTGGCACATGGTCTGCTGACCATAACAAATGCCAAGCACCGGTACCGCCAGATCAAAAACGATTTGTGGAGCGCGCGGCGTATCCGCCATTGCCACCGATGCGGGTCCGCCCGATAGGATGATCCCCCGAGGCCTCGCAGCGCTGATTTTGCCTGCGGGCGTGGTGCAGGGCAAAATCTCAGTATATACACCCGTCTCACGCAAACGCCGTGCAATCAGCTGCGTAACCTGCGAGCCAAAATCAATAATCAGAATTGAATCATTCGTCATCCTATTTATCCTAGCCTTGTCATTCTAAATATGATCAACCACCCTTCAGCGCAGACGTGCCTGTAATACTGCCATGAAAAACCCATCCGTACCGTCACGTCCGGGAAGCAGCCGCAGCATCCCGTTATCCAACGGCGGACATGTACCGCCTTTTTGCGCCCCAATCGTGTCCTGCCAGATCGCACCAATATCAGCCAGCTCCAACTCCGGCGCCACCGACAGTAGCCGGTCAACCTGTGCTGTGCCCTCGCTTGCCAGAACGGAACAGGTTATATAAATAATCCGGCCACCGGGCATAACCATGGCACGTCCCTTGTCGAGCAATTGTGCCTGCAGACTGGTGTAGTGGGTAAGATCGTGAGTGCTGCACCGCCATCTTGCATCAACCTGCCGCCTCCACGTGCCAGAGCCTGAACAGGGCGCATCAATAACCACGCGGTTAAACTTGCCACGCCAGCGTTTGGTACCCCAACTGTCACCAACATGTTTTCGTTCAATGTTGTGAATGCCAGCACGGCGCATCCGCTCGCCGCCGCGTTCCAGCCGCTCAGCATCAGAGTCCAGCGCCAGAACGCGCCCCTTATTCCGCATCTGCGCCGCCATCACTAGGGCTTTGCCACCAGCGCCAGCGCACATGTCAACAACCTGCATGCCCGGCCGTGCATCACACAACAAAGCCGCAATTTGTGATCCCTCATCCTGATACTCAAACAGCCCCCTCTTCCATTCTGGCAAATCCTTGGTACGGATGCGCTTTTCCAACCGAATGCCAATTGGCGAGAGCGTGCTGAGATGGCATTTTAGGCCACGTCTGGCAAATTTTTCCCGCAGCAGGCGCCTGTCGCCAAGCTTGACCCGGTTGATCCGCACATCAGTTGCCGCCTCACCCTGCAACGCCACTAATTCGGCCTCGGTCGCCTCACCCAATGCGTCAACCGCATCTGCCAATAGAAAATCTGGCCATTCAAGCGCCACATCGCGTGGCATCGCAGGATCATTCAATTGTCGCTCCGCCAATTTCGCGACAAGCTCACGCTCCTCCTCATTCAGTGCTGCCGCATTATGTCTGCTTTCACCGCCGAATAGCGCCATGATATCATCAGGCTTTTGCTGGTCGACTAGAATCTGCGCGGCAATTGTAATGCTTCGAGCGGTGACCTCGTGCCCGCATTGTTCCAAATGCCAAAACAAACGCGCCCAGGCCCGATGCACTCGCCAAAAGATGGCAGAAATTGCCTGCCGGTCACCAGAGCCTGCATAACGCCGCCGCTGCAACCCCCTGCGTAGCTCATAGCCAGCAAGATAGGTTTCCTCCATCCCGTCAATAATTTCGATGACAGCTGCGAGCCGTGCGGCTGGCGTCATGAATTCTTCCTCTTGCTGGCACCGCCAGATGCGGCGGCACGAAGACTAAAATCAAAATGATCACCGGAAACTGATGACAGTCAATCCACTTGTTATGGATCGCCTATATTCCTGGCCTGTAGTTTGGTGCCTCGCGTGTTATTGTCACATCGTGGACATGTGATTCTGCAAGTCCAGCACCGGTGATCCGCAGAAACTGCGCATTTGCCTGCATGGCGGGGATGGTGCCATTGCCGGTATAGCCCATCGCAGCCCGCAGGCCGCCAAGTAGCTGATGCAGTACATTTTCGGCGGCCCCTTTATAGGGCACTTGCCCCTCAATGCCTTCAGGCACCAGCTTAAGGGGTTGCGAGATTTCCGCCTGAAAATAGCGATCAGCCGAGCCGCGGGCCATGGCACCGGTTGAGCCCATACCGCGATAGGCTTTGTAGGAGCGGCCCTGATGCAGATACACCTCACCGGGTGTCTCATCAGTTCCTGCCAGCAGTGACCCAATCATCGCAACATCGCCGCCGGCGGCGATCGCCTTGGCAAGATCACCTGAATATTTAATCCCGCCATCCGCGATCACCGGCACATTCTCCGCGTGGCATATTTCAGCTACATCCATGATCGCAGTCAATTGCGGCACACCGACACCGGCCACCATGCGTGTCGTACAGATCGACCCAGGGCCAATCCCAACCTTGACCGCATCAGCCCCTGCATCAATCAATGCCTTCGCACCATCGGCAGTAGCGACATTGCCGCCAATCACCTGCACCGAGTTGGCCATCTTGCGAACGGCCGCAACAGCGTTGAGTACGCCTTCGGAATGGCCATGCGCGGTATCAACGATGATGACGTCGACGCCGGCGTCAATCAATGCCTCAGCACGGGCAAGACCATCACTGCCAGCGCCCGTAGCGGCCGCAACAAGCAGCCGTCCGGCATCATCTTTCGACGCCATCGGGTGATTTTTCGCCTTTTCCATGTCCTTGACCGTGATCAGACCGGTACAGCGTCCCTTGGCATCGACCACAACGAGCTTTTCAATGCGGTTCTCATGCAACAACCGCTTGGCGTCATCCTGCGTGGCGCCGTCGCGCACTGTCACCACCTCACGCGTCATCAGATCACCAACCTTCTGCTCCATGTCGCTGGCAAACCGCACATCCCGGTTGGTCAGGATGCCTACAAGCCGGTGCGGCCCAACGCCAACGCCATCGACCACTGGCACGCCGCTGATATGATGATCCTTCATCATCGCCAACGCATCACCCAACGTCTTGTCCGCAGTGATGGTCAGGGGATTGACAACCATGCCGGACTCGAACCGCTTGACCTTCCCGATCTCGCTTGCCTGTTCCTCAATCGACAAATTCTTGTGGATGACACCTATGCCCCCTGCCTGCGCCATGGCGATGGCAAGGCGATGTTCAGTTACCGTATCCATTGCCGCTGAGATAAGCGGTATTTTCAGGTCAAGTGACCGGGTCAATCGGGTCTTTATATTGGTGGCGGCGGGCAGAATAGCCGAGCGTGCAGGTTGGAGAAGTACATCGTCAAAGGTCAGTGCTTCGCGAATTTTCATGAGGTGCCTTTCGTAACGCAGGCCAAGCAGGGGCCTCTGTTCGATGGCTCCGCACTATATCCAAGCATGGCTTCGAATCATAGCCCCTAAATTGGAGAAAATCCGCTGCCATCAGGTGCGCTTTGCGATCCGGTTTCATCATCGTCCGGCGCCGAATTTTCGGCGCTGTTGGTAAGACCGTCACCATGAAAGCCCGTTGCCAGTACATAGCTTTCAACCGACTCCTGCCGGCTTGCGGCAGGTTTTACATGGCGCACCGTGTTAAAGTTGCGCTGCATTACATCAAGCACGCAACGTTCAGCACCACCGCGAAAACATTTCGCCAGAAAGAACCCATCCCTGTTCAGAATCTCAAGCGCAAAGTCCAATGCCGCCTCAAGCAATGCTGTGGTTCTGAGGTGATCAGTAGGCCGGTGGCCGGTAGTGGCAGCCGCCATGTCACTGAGAACCCCGTCGGCAACACCGCCGACAGCATCGCGGACCCGGGCCAGCATGTTATTATCCATCATGTCACCGACAAAGATATCAGAGTCGACGATGATTTCGGTTTCCAGCAAATCAATTCCCACCAGACGGGCCGACCCCCGCCCCAAGTTGGTGCGCATCGATGCCACCTGCATCCAGCCGCCGGGCGCGCATCCAAGGTCGACAATGGCCATCCCCGGCCGGAACAGTTTATAGCGATCATCAATCTGTTCGAGCTTAAGTGCAGCGCGCGAGCGAAATCCCCGGGATTTGGCCTCGGCAACAAAAGGGTCATTCAATTGGCGGGTCAGCCAGCGTTGCGATGACACCTTACGGCCACGCATCTTTTTCGGTTGGCGCGTGAGACCAGCCTTGCCGCGATAACTGCGTCCCGATGGCCCCTTTTTGCCATCCGAACGGCCACCGCCCTTACCACTGCCTGTCATCGCACTCGAAACCTTCCAGATGGGGTGCCGCGTGTGACGGCATATCTTTTGCTGACCAATTGCAGTAATAACAGGTTATTGGGTGAGACGGCAAAATACATTGCTTTTAAAATTTCACATTTCCTCTCATATCACCTACACGCCCCAATCCCGCCGCAATCCCGAAGCCCGAAACCCAAAATGACGACAGCACCAGAGACCACCAGTGAAGAAGGCCAGAGACCTCCGCCAATGCGGGGGTGGGCCTATCATCATTGGCAGAACATCAGGCTGGCAATGCCAATTGTCATTGGCGCGCTGTCAGTGATCGGCATTACGACGGCGGACATCATCGCCATGGGTTGGATCGACAGCATCAATCTGGCGGCAGGCTCGCTTGGGCAGCGCTATTACCAGCCGGTTTATTTCTTTGCGCTTGGCATAACATTGCCAGTCGGTGCTCTGATCGCGCAGGCGCTGGGCGCACGGGATGACCGCCAGATCCGGCGTGCCCTGCGGCAGGGATTGTTGATCGGCGTTGCCATCGGCATTCTGTTTGCGCCGTTGGTGATTGCTGGCCCGAAAATTCTTGTCTGGCTGGGACAGGACCCAGAGCTGTCAAATATGACGACAGATTATCTGATCTGGTCGGCAGTCGGTTTGCCGTTCAATTTCATCTTTTTTGTGCTGCGCCAATACATCGTGGCGCATCAGCACCCACTGCCCCAGGTCATCGCCACCCTGCTGGGACTTGCTTTCAACATCATCGGCAATTACGCGCTCATTCATGGCATAGGTCCGTTGCCGGCGATGGGGCTGGCTGGCATCGCTCTGGCCACCACCTTGACCTGGCTGCTGGTTAGCATCGGCCTGATGATCTATATCGCCACCACCGAGCCCTATAGATCATCAAAACCATTTCAGCGGCTCTGGGTCATGGATTGGCAGATCACCCGCAGGATCACGACATTGGGCTTTCCCATCGGCCTGACTATTGTTGCCGAAAGTGGCATGTTCATTGCCATTGGTCTGCTCATCGGCCTGTTTGGCACTGCGGGCCTCGCTGCAAGCGCAATTGCCAACCAGATTGCCGCTGTGGCTTTTATGGTGCCCATTGCACTGGGTCACGCCGGCACCATCCGTGTCGCCCATTATGCCGGCAGAAAGGACAGGCAGAATCTGGGACGGAGCGCGCATTCGGTGATGCTGGTTGGCATCCTCGTGACCTCAGTCACAATGGCGGTTCTGCTGATCTGGCCGGAGGCGCTTGTTGACATTTATCTCAATCCTGATGATCCCCTGCTCGACGAGGTTGTGGCGCTGGCCCTTCCAATGGTGTTGATCGCCGCCCTGTTTCAGATCCCCGATGGGTTGCAGTGCATCGCCAATTCGGTTTTACGGGGGCTGAATGACACCCGAATCCCGGCCTTGCTCGCAATCAGCAGTTTCTGGCTTTTTGGCGTTGGCGGCGGAGCTTTGATGGGCTTTACCTTTGAATTTGGACCGGTCGGTGTTTGGGCCGGCTTGCTGATTGGCCTTGGCGCCTCGGCGCTGGCGCTGGCATGGCGGATGCAGCGCGGCCTTGACAGATTAAAGGCTGGGGGGCGCATCCTGTCTGGATGATCTGGTTTGTTTGAATGCTATGCTGCGCTATGATCGTGCCATGACCCGCGATCCAACTCATACCGAAATTACCCAGCTATGCCCGGGTTTGCCCGTCATCTCAGCTGATCAGCAACCGGTTTATGACGATCTTGTTTCCTGGGCAGACACCATTACGGGTGATGCTGACACCGGAAACCCAGCAGGCGCACTTGCCGCCATGCTGGTGCATTCGCACCATCTTCAGACGCTGGCGCGGCGGCACCAGGACGCCATTGTACCAATCCTGCGGGGACAAGGTGCCACAATCATCAGCACCGCCTGTGACGAATTGACGGCGGCAACGCCAATAATCAGAGATGATGCCGCCATGATGCGGGCTCTTCGCAGGCTTCGCCAACGCAGTGCGCTCGCCGTGGCTCTGTCTGACTTGGGTGCAGGCACAAGCGCAGGGACAAGTAAAGGCGCAAGTCATGGCGCAAGGAATGGCGCAAGTGCTGATATCGCCACACAGATGGAATGGCTCAGCAACGCCGCGGAGACCGCAGTTCGCGCCGCAGTTCGTTACCTGTTTGATCAGGCGGTGCGGCGGGGCAAATGCCCTCCACAGGCTGAGACGATGGAACAGTGCGGCTGGGTCATTCTGGCGCTTGGCAAATTGGGCGCATCGGAACTGAATTACTCCTCCGATATTGATTTGATCATTCTTCATGATCCCGATAGCACGCCATTGTTTGCAGCCGATACAGCCCAACAATTCTATGTTGAACAGACCCGCGCGCTTGTGCGGCTGCTCTCTCAGAGTACGGGGGATGGCATTGGCTGGCGGGTCGATCTGCGCCTACGACCAGACCCGGGCGCAACCGCCGTCAGCATTCAGATTGGCGCGGCACTCAGCTATTATGAGTCAATCGCCCGCACCTGGGAGCGAGCGGCCTTCATCCGGGCCAGACCGATCGCGGGCGATCTCGCACTTGGTGCCAGCTTACTTGGCGACATTCAGCCTTTCATCTGGCGGCGAACGCTGGATTACGCGGTAATGGACGATATGAAGTCGATGTTGCGCCGGCCAGTGCAAACATCCGGCTGGCAAGGCTATAACCTGAAAACCGGTAAGAATGGCATTCGCCAGATCGAGTTTTTTACCCATGTCCTGCAATTGGTTGCGGGCGGCCGCATTCCCGCCATCCGCCAGCCCCGCACCCTGCCAGCCCTTCAGGCGCTGGCTGATGAAAAGTGGATCAGCCAGGATCAGGCGCGCAATCTGGCAGTCCTCTATCACGCCATTCGCCGCGTCGAACACCGGTTGCAGATGCTCAGCGATGCACAGACGCATTCATTGCCGCGCAGCGAAGCCGAGCTCACGCAATTCGTCCAGTTCCTCGGCCATGACAGCAATGACAGCTTCCTTGCCGCGCTTGCAAATGTGATGCAGGCGATCAGTGCAAACACCACACACAAACTTCTAGAGGATGCCGACCAGACTGCGATCTCCGTCAAGGCAGACGGTGACAGCCTGCTGCTCGATGACACCGAACAGCTTATCCAATGGCTTGTTGCACATGGATTCCAACGTCCGGGTGATGTCTGTGCCACCCTTGACGGTTGGATGGCAGGCCGGATCGCCACCACGCGGGGGGAGCGGGCGCGTTCGCTGCTGAACAGGCTGATGCCAACCATTCTTGCCCACTTGGCAGGCGGCAGCTCACCAGACGATCAATTCGCAGCTTTCGCTCAATTCACCGAGGCGCTGCCAGCAAGTGTTCAGATTTTCTCGTTGCTCAACCATAACCGGCAGTTGACGAAATTGCTGTGTGACGTTCTGGTTCTCTCACCGCGGATGGCGTCCTATCTGCGCCGCACCCCAGCCCTGTTTGACCTTGTCCTGTTTGACGATTTCTTCAACCCACTCCCCAGCGGCGATGTTCTGGAAGGGCAGATGCGGACCGCAATCGCCAACCTGTCGGTTGAGGAGGCGCTTGACGCGATAAAGCGGCGCGCACGGGAATGGCGTTTCCAATGCGAGGTTCAGGCGCTCAGCCATGTTCTGCACCCAGCCGATCTTGGCCGCGCGCTGAGCATGATCGCCGATATTGTCGTTCGCGCCGTGCATCAATTGGCCGTTGAGGACATGCAGCGCCGGCATGGCAGCATTGACGGCGAAAGCACCATTCTTGCGCTTGGTCGACTTGGCATCCGGGCCTTGACGGCTCATTCCGATCTGGATCTGGTTGTCGTTTTTCAGGCCGATGCAACCACTCAGTCAAATGGTGATCGCGCCGTGGGCGCCACGGCCTATTTTGCCCGTCTGACGCAGACCTTTGTCAATTGGTTGAGCAGACCAACCGCTGAGGGCAGCCTTTATGAGGTGGATATGCGGCTGCGACCCGACGGCGAAAAGGGAACCGTCGCCGTCAGCATTGACCGTTTCACCAATTACTATGAGAAGGACGCATGGGTCTGGGAAAAGCTGGCGCTTGCCAAGGCGCGGATCATCACCGATCCGACGCGCGCATCATCAGCGGTGACAGCACTCACAAAAGCCATTCACAGATCGACGCAGCAACCAATCGGCCTGCCGACAGTCGGCAAGGCCGTTATTGATATGCGGCGGCGGTTGCGTGATGCCTATGGGAGCGCGCCGGCACTGCAACTGCGCAGGTTTCCGGGAGGAACGGCAGAGCTCGATCTTCTAATACAGGGGCTGCGGCTTGTCCATGCTGACCTTTTTACAGGCACAGGTCAGAGCCAAATCGACATCATTTCAAAATTGGCAAGCGCAAAGCGCATCAGCCAGACCCATGCTGCCGATCTGGAGGGCGCAAGCAAGCTGTTCAACAATGTTTATACCAGCTTGCGCCTCTGCGTTGGGGCAGTTGGGCAGAACGCCGGGGATTTTTCCACTGCTGTCGTCCAGTTCATTGTCGAGAACAATGACGCCGCCGACGAGCCGCAGCTGATCGCTATGCTGGACGGCGAACGTGAAAAAATCATGGCTGTTTTTGATGCAATTTATCCACCGCAGCACACCTCCAACGGGCCATCGACCGACCAGTGATCTGGAAAAATTTATTTTGTCTTTGAAACGACTGAATTTTGTTGAATGCAAGACAGACGGCACGCTTCAGCCCGCCGTAATGAAGCGTACTATTTCCTGGTTTATCGGACACCCAATAATCCGGTTATCAACACAGTTGTGAGCACCGCTTTTTTGGGTCTTTTGGAGTTGGATATCGGCCATGCTGAGATCTGCCGCTGCCTCATGGACCCTGTTTTTCGGCCTGTTGCTAATCATGGCCGGCAATGGCCTGCAGATGGTGCTGCTCGGTATTCGCTCTTCCGATGCCGGCTTCAGCAATGTGGCGACAGGCCTGATTATGGCCGGCTATTATTTGGGGCTTTTTCTGGGGTCTCTGGGCGTTCCGCACATCCTCAACAATGTTGGCCATGTGCGCGTGTTTGGCGCAATGTCGGCAATTGCCTCGGCTGCCGTTCTGTTGCATGCGGCCATCATTGATCCCTATGTCTGGACAATTATGCGGATTCTGACAGGGTTCAGCTTTGCCGGCATGTATATCGTCTGCGAAAGCTGGCTGAATGATCAATCAACCAACGAAACTCGTGGGCAGATGCTGTCTTTATACATGATCGTTACAATGGCAGGCATCGCAGGGGGCCAGCTGATGATCTCGTTTGGCAGCGAGACTGGGCTTGAACTGTTTCTGCTGGCGTCTGTTCTTGTCTCGCTGGCGGTGGTGCCGATTTTGATCTCAGTTGGTAAAGCACCTGAGTTTTTGGCACCTGAACGCATCAGCCTGCGCCGGATCTTCCAGATATCGCCGCTTGCTGTCATCGGCCTCGCGCTGAATGGCATGTCCATCGCGATGGTTTTTGGCATGGGCGCGGTCTATGGCAAGTCAATTGGCATGAGCACCAGTGAGATCGGCTATTTCATGACAGCACCAGTGATCGGCGCTCTGGTGCTGCAATATCCAGTGGGCCGGTTGTCAGACCGGTTTGACAGGCGTGTTGTCATCCTCGGCGTTTCAGCAATGGCCGCTGGCACCTTGCTAATAGCCTCGCAGCTCGGGATTGGCAATTTTGCCCTTCTTCTTGTCTGCATGGTTGTGTTCGGCGGATTTCTGTTTCCGATGTATTCGCTATGTATCGCCCACGCGAATGATTTTCTAACCCCCTCGCAGATGGTCGCCGTGGCCTCTGGGTTGGTGATGATGAGTGGTGCCGGCGCCGTTATTGGCGCTCCTTTGGCGGCGTTGTCGCTCGAATATCTGAGCGTTGCCAGCTTTTTCCCGCTGCTGGCATCAACACAGATTGCCACCGCCATCTTTGTCATTATCCGTATGACACGGCGGCGCGCGGTTCCAAGCGCCGCACAGGGTCCCTTCATCGCCATTCCCGAGGCCTCAAGTGCTGTGGCTGCCATTTTGAACCCCGAAGCGGAATGGGTAATGTCGGAGGAGGAAGCAGGCGACGCCGAGGATCCTTTCAAGGACAACCCCTACGTCAATTAGCGCGTCTTTATCAGACGGTCAGGTGCTAGCCCGTTCAATCCGGCAATGGAAACAGTTGTTCTGCTCTGATCGTGCATGGATAAACGCAACTGCCGGGTTCTCCAGAATGGTCTCTGCCCTGTCAATAATCCGCGCGCGGTCAACCACACCGCCCGTGCCAAAGACTATTATCTCACCATTGTCATAGTCGCGCAGGATATAGCCGGCACTGTTGAAGATTGCGGTGAGTGTATCACTAGACTCGGCCCGCCTGCATGCAGCGGCATGGACGAAGATTGGCCCTGTATCGGCATAGGCGTGCAGACCAGAAAATGGGCGGTGGGCAAGAACCAGATAGGGATCACCCTTCCCGATATTTTCCAGACAGTGCCGACAGGAAAGGCCATCGCCATCCGAAATCTTTTGTTTCGCCGGGAGGCCGGAGGAGTCCACCCCTTCAGCCTGCCATCCGATCACATTTTCGCATGGTATAGGAATAAATCTCGCTGACATTCCGCGCCCTCTTCCGGTTCAGACCGTCTGCGCCATCATGGCATCAGTTAACCACCTTACGAAACGCACCTTTTGAATCATCCAAAAGGTCATTGCGGGTTCGAAATGGCACCAAACATATGGGATAGCGCTCAGTGATCAATTGAATTAGATTTTTCTAATGTATTGGAAATTCGAACTACTTCTGCTCTTCGGCCTCACTATGGCATCAATCCATATGGCGCAGGCGACGGAGACTGAAACTAAACCTGACCCGTTCTCTCTATCCGGCCAGATTGAGGTAACACGGGTCAGTGATGGGGACTCGCTGCGCAGTGGAAGATTGAAGATTCGCCTCTTTGGAATTGATGCCCCGGAAATCAAACAGCAATGCGAGGCTGGTGATGGTTCATCCTGGTCCTGCGGGCACGCCGCGCGCGATGCAATGCGTAAACTTTCCCGATCTGCGACACAACTTACCTGTCACCTGCGTGATGTTGACCGGTATGGACGGCTTGTCATGCAATGTTTTGCCGATGGCCGCGATATCGCAGCCGCGTTGGTGGATAAAGGGCTGGCTCTTGCCTATCGAGATTTTTCATCAGAATATGTGAAGAATGAGGAGCGTGCAGCAACGGCAGGACGTGGCATGTGGCAGGGGCGATTCAGCCCCCCCTGGGAATGGCGCCGAAAATGAGTCCTCCATCAATGACAAAAAAGCACTAGTTGCCAAAAGGTCGGAAAACTGCCTGACAAAGCCGGAGTGATTTGGCATATTGCAAACAGCAAATTCTGACAGAACGGAGCCACACCATGGCTGATGAAGATCGTATTACCATTATCGCCGAGAGTTTTGAAGCCGCGGCACTTGAGTTTCACCGGCGGAATCTGGCGTCCGAGGGCTATCGCATGGCAGGGCCAATCTCGATGCAGCGCTTTGAGTTGATGAATGGACCGAAACGAGAGCACCTGTTTGATGGCAACCCGATGTTTGCAGTGACGTTTGCCAAGGACGGATCATAGGCAAGACAGATCATAGGCTAACGAGTCGTAGGTAAGACGGGTTGTTGCCAAGTCGGGTTATTGGCAAGGCGGCACTCCCTCGCCTGTTCCCACTGATCCGTACTGATCCATCCGGTAAAGGTTCGCGGGCTTGCCACACGCAATCTTACTTTGTCAGAGCAGGCCAAGCTCACGCAATTCGGCTGCCATCTCGGCTGGCATCACCTCGCCGCTGTCGGCGCTCACAGGGATATCAGCCGGCGCGTCCTTTGCCTCGAGATACCGCCACCCCTGAAAAACCCGGGCCCGCAGCGGTTCGACCGCAATCAAGTCCGGACCAAGAACTATGCCGCAGGCAGGACGCCCGTCGGCGCGTTGCATCGCGCGCAATTCGGTGATTGGCTGGCGGGCGCACATCACACCCTTGATCACCCAGAAAATCGACCCACCATCAAGCACTTCCTGGCCCCGGCGGGGTGTGTTACGGGTTACATGTATCAGCTCCATGCCAGCGGCAAAGCGCGCTTCCTGCCAGTTTCGTAGAGTGGCGAGCGAGGTTGAACCAACGGATAATTTCTTCAGGTGAACGGTCATGGATACCACTATCAAGTCGTCGTCAGGAGATGGGCAAATGATCAGGCCAAATAAAGGGGAGGCAGAAAATATTCACTCAGGCCATCATATATGTCCCCGTCAAATCCTGGCTAAGTCAGATAGAGTGCCGCCAACCCCAAAAAGACAAAGAACCCCACAACGTCTGTGATGGTCGTGATAAAGACGCTTGACGCCACCGCAGGATCGACGCCCAGGCGCACTAGTCCGAGCGGCACCAATGTTCCACTGAGTCCGGCAACCATCATATTGGCGAACATCGCGACAGCCATCACCGCCGCAACGTCGGCATCGTTAAACCAAAGAAATGCCATCGTCGCCGACAGCATCGCAAAAACCAAACCATTCAGCGCAGCAACCAATAACTCCCGCCGAACAAAGGCCATCGCAGCATCACGGTCCAGTTGCCGAAGAGCAATGGCCCGCACGGCAACAGTTACCGTCTGGGTTCCAGCATTGCCCCCCATTGAGGCGACAATCGGCATCAGAATGGCAAGCGCCACAAGCCGTTCGATGGTTGCATCAAACAGACCGATGACAGCCGAAGCAATGATCGCGGTGAACAGATTGATCAACAGCCAAGAGGACCGACCCTGCAGCGTATCCCAAAGGCTTGAGCGGACATTCGCCTCACCGACACCTGCCAGCGCCATCAAATCCTCCTCGGCTTCCTCGTCAATTACATCGATGATATCATCAATGGTAATCATTCCGACCAGACGCCCATAATCATCAACAACACCGGCGCAAACCATGCCATAGCGGCGGAACAAAATGGAGACTTCCTCTTGATCCATGGTCACCGGAATTTTTCTGAAATCGGTTTCCATGATCTCAGAAATACGGCGCGGACGTTGGGCCCGCAGCAAGCGGCTCAGACGCACCTCTCCCACCATGTTGCGCGCCGCATCGACAACAAAGATCAGATAGAATTCTTCAATGTCGAGATCCGAGGCTCGCAGAAAATCAATTGTCTGGCCGACTGTCCAGAAGGTTGGTACGGTGACAACTTCGCGTTCCATCATCCGGCCGGCGGAATCCTCCAGGAAGGACAATCCTTCCTCGACCAGAACACGGTCCTCTGCCGGTAGTGCTGCCAGCACGTCGTCAATTTCGTCCTGCTCCAGTTCCTCGACAATATGGATGGCATCATCTGTTGGCAAATCAGGTAACTGGCGCGCCAGTGCCGCTACACCCATCACGTCGACGATTTCCTCACGCGTTGCCTCGCCAAGATAGGACAGCATTTCGGCGTCGAGGTCGTCACCGAGCATGCGCACCAACTCCCCGGCCTTACGCGTTGGCAACCGCTCAAGCAGATCAGCCTGATCAGCTGGGTGGAGCGGCGCGACTAGTGCCCGTGCACGGCTCTCCAACTGCTGGTCCACAGCTGCCACGATCGCACTCTCGACCTTTGGCGTCAGGCCATAGAGCGACGCCAGCCGGTCTACCGCCTCATGCTTGCGTTCACCGCGATCATTGTGGTCTGCAGCGCCTGCCATAGTCCGCTCCCCAGGGGCTGTCCGATCGCCACAACCCGGTCTCCGACAGGGTGATAGCCTAGCAGACTAAACAGGTGAAGAAAACCTGACAGCCAGCACCAAAACCGGGGTGAAATTTTATTACCGGGGCACATGCCGTAGCAGCAATGAAGCATCATTTCACAAAAGACAGGATGACACGCCATCATTTTGATTGACTGGCATCGCCATCATTATTTCAATCCGAGATCATACAGGCCGATCCGCCGCACCGGGCCATCAAACTTGACAGCATGGCCAACTGGTGGATGCGCCCGCTGCGCACATTCCATCCGCTCACAGACCGCGCAACCAATGCCGATGGGATCAAGGGTAGCTCCCTTTATCTGTGCCAGTTGGTCTGCATACACCAGATCACGCCCATGGTGCATCTCACATCCAAGCGCCACGGCAAATTCTGGTGTCGGCTCATCAGGGCGTGACCAGATGCGGGGAACGGTGCGGGCGATGGTAAAAAACTTCTGTCCATTCGGCAATTCAGCAGCTTGAAAGAGCAATTGCTCAGGTGTGCGAAAGGCTTTATGCACATTCCATTTTGGGCAAGTGCCACCATGTTTGGCAAACTGCATTCCTCCAGCGGCAAGCCGCTTTGAGATATTGCCGGCATCATCGACCCTGACGAAGAAGAAGGGGATGCCGCGCGCTGTCGGTGCATTCAGGCTGGTCAGGCGGTGACAGACCTGCTCAAAGCTTGCACCAAACCGACGACCAAGCAGATCAAGGTCATAACGCAACTCCTTTGCCGCCTCCAGAAAGGCATTATAGGGCATCATCACGGCAGCCGCAAAATAGCCGGCCAATGTCATTCGCAACAACGAGCGACACGCCGCGTCCTCGATGTCGTGATTGGCACATTCCGAATCAAGCCACTCTGACTGGCTGATTAATGCCAACTGGACAAGCAGATGAAACTGTCTTTGCGGTCGGCGCAGCGCCTCACTGAGCAGGATTTCCCGCCGGTGATGGTCATAGCGGCGCAATTGTGAGCCCATAACCGCAACGGGGATGATCCGGACACGAAGACCAAGCACGTTATCTGCGTAGCCAACAAGGTTCTCCATTAGCGCATCGCCATGCCCTGTGCCGCTAACTGTGGCATTCGCCCGAAAATTGTCTGCCGCTTCCTCGATGATCGCAAAATAGTTGTTCGCCTGCTGTAACACATCACGGATCCGCTCAACAGGATTGTTTGTCTCCACACCGCCACGCCCATCACCTGCTGCCACTTCAAGCTCAGCACGTACCTTGCGATAGGCTTCAAATAGGTTGATCACCCCGCGCGCTGCAGCTGGTGCCGTCGTAATCAGATCCTGTAATTCGCGCCGCGAAATACGGTCACCCGCCAGCACCGGATCGGCGAAGACCTCGGTCAATTCGGTGGACAGCGCCGCGCTGTCATCCTCGGCAAATTCTTTCAGATCAATGTCAAAGGCACTGCCAAGGCGCAACAGCAAGCTGACGGTTAGAGGGCGCTGGTTATGCTCAAGCAGGTTCAGATATGACGGGCTGATGTCGAGGGTCTCTGCCATCGCTGTCTGCGACAGGTCGATCGATTGACGGAAGCGGCGCAACTTATGTCCAACGAGGATTTTTTCCTGCATGACCCTCCCCTCACTTTCGGTGAGCCCGTGTCTTCACCGAAGTTATGAAAAATTTGTCCGTTTTGTAAAAACCTTTTAACAGTAAAATTGAAAATTGAAAATGTAAACATTTTACTTTTTTCAATTTTGCACTTTTTTCCTCGTCTGCGACATTTTGGTAGGGTAACAACACACCAGTTTTTTGGCACCGCAGGGCGCGTTGCAAGTGAACCCCTAAAATTTAGGAATGAGGAACAGGGTTATGACAAATAGACCAGACGAGAGTAAAGCTTTCGAGGAACATACAGGCGCAAAGTCCGGACGTTTTGACGGTGTTGCACGCGACTATTCGATGAAAGACGTGAAAAAACTGTCTGGGTCAGTGCCGATTGAACACTCCCTGGCCCGGCATGGCGCCAATAAATTGTGGGACCTCCTACACACCGAAGATTACGTGCACTCGCTTGGTGCCATGTCGGGAAACCAGGCTATGCAAATGGTACGGGCTGGTTTGAAAGCAATCTATCTGTCAGGCTGGCAGGTCGCTGCTGATGCCAACACCGCTGGCGCCATGTACCCCGACCAATCACTTTATCCGGCCAATTCGGGCCCGGAGCTGGCACGCAAAATCAACCGCACGCTCCAGCGCGCTGATCAGATTCAGACGCTGGAAGGGACTGGTGATATTGACTGGTTCGCACCGATTGTGGCAGATGCTGAGGCCGGCTTTGGCGGTGCTTTGAATGCGTTTGAGCTAACCCGCAGCTATATCGAGGCGGGCGCTGCCGGTGTGCATTTCGAGGACCAGCTTGCGTCCGAGAAAAAATGCGGCCATATGGGTGGTAAGGTTCTGATCCCAGTGCAACAGCATGTCGCCAATCTCAATGCAGCGCGTCTTGCCGCTGATACGGCTGGCGTACCGACAATGGTTGTCGCCCGAACGGATGCCGAGAGCGCAAAGCTGATCACATCCGACATTGACGAGCGTGACCAACGCTTCCTCACAGGAGAGCGGACCGAGGAAGGCTTCTTCCGCCTTGACCCGAAAGATGCGTTCGAGCGCTGTGTTGTTCGCGGTAACGCCTTTGCTGAATATGCCGATTTACTTTGGATGGAAACATCAACTCCCGACCTTGAGCAGGCAAAACGTTTTGCCGAAGCAATCCACGAGAAGCACCCAAACCAGATGCTGGCCTATAATTGCTCACCAAGTTTCAACTGGTCAGCGAACCTGTCACAGACTGATATCGCGCGTTTCCAGTGCGAAATTGGTGCTATGGGCTATAAATACCAGTTTATCACGCTCGCCGGCTTCCATTCAATGAACTACTCGATGTTTGAGCTGGCCTCTGGCTATCGTGATCGGGGCATGGCTGCCTATTGCGAACTGCAGAATGCTGAATTTGATGCCGAGGAGCGGGGTTACACTGCGACCCGCCACCAGCGTGAGGTTGGTGCGGGCTGGTTTGATGCAATCTCAGTCGCGGTCAAAGGTGGGCAATCCGCAACAACGGCGATGGATGACTCAACCGAAGAGGCACAGTTCCAGGCCGAGGAAAAGCCTGTCGCGGCCGAATAGGAAACAAAAGCTCAGTTCCTGTTCAGAACAAAGGTTAATGCCGAGGGGCCTGGGGGGTCAACCGGCATTGTCACTGGACGGGTCTCGAGAACCGGAAGGGGTTTTTTGCTTTTCCCCTTCCGGTTTTTTTATGGCCCGGTTTTTTTATGACCCGGCTCTTTTTATGGCCCAGTTTTTTTGGGCGGTTATTTTATAGTGACGCAATTGCAATCGCCAGATCGCCCAGATTCGTTCCTGTCGGCGGCACTTTCAAAAGCAGATTATGAGCCTCCAGATAGTGATAGCTGTCATGGTCCCTCAACGCACGCCTCGCGGCCACCTGATCACAGGATGAAGCCGATGAAATGATGGCACCCGCAGCATCTGTCGGGCCATCGCGCCCATCAGTTCCCCCAGCCAAAATCAACCACCGTGCCGGCGGCTGGTCCATGACGGTCATTTCATCAGCGAAGGCGAGCGCCAACTCCTGTGACCGGCCACCCTTGCCAACGCCTTTAATACTGGTCACGCTGCCAAGTGAGACAGTTGTTTCACCGCCCGTAACACCAAAAACCATCGCATTTTTATCGTGCATCCGAGCGGTGATACGGCGGGCCAGCGCGCGGCCACAGTCAGCTGCCTCACCAGTAAGCGGCATCATCGCTTCACCACCTCTGTCAAAGGAAGTCACCAGACTTCTTGCGGTGACATTCTGGCAGAGCGTGTTGCTGGCAAGTATCTGACTTGTCACACTGGCAATATCAGCGTCACCGGGACGGGCCGGCTGATCCGCCGCCCCACTGCGCAGCGCCTCGATATGCCGAGCCACAAAATCCAACCGATTAAGCCCTGCATCGGCGATCAGAGAAAACGCCACCTCAAGCGGCACCGGATCGCCGACCGCGGGACCGCTCGCAATCGACTCCAGCCGATCTTCCGGCACGTCAGAAAGCAGTAACTGGGTGATTTTCGCCGGTCGGGCCAGCCGGGCAAGACGACCTCCTTTCAGGGTGGAGAACAGCCGCCTGATCGCATTCATCTGTTGGATATCCATCCCACTGGCCAACAACGCCTCATTGAGCTGTTGCTTTTCCGCCAGCGAGACGCCGGGCACCGGTGCCGGTAAAAGGGCCGATCCACCTCCGCTGATCAGCAATAAAAGATGGTCATCGCCGGTGAGGTTTTTCGCCATTTGTGTCACAGCATTGGCAGCTACCAGCCCCCGTTCATCGGGAACAGGGTGAGCGCTTGCATAGCACTCCATGCCATCGACAACTACGAAATTTTCATCA
Source organism: uncultured SAR116 cluster alpha proteobacterium (assembly GCA_902547925.1). GTDB lineage: Bacteria > Pseudomonadota > Alphaproteobacteria > Puniceispirillales > Puniceispirillaceae > MED-G116. The sequence goes on from CACCQD010000002.1 coordinate 23,370, forward strand.
TTGGTAACGATTATACCCGGCACCTCAGGATAGATGGCACCAGAGTCACGTGCAGCAATGGCCATCGCCGCTGCCGCCTTGCCGATGGCAATGATTGCGCTCACCGGGGTTGCCAGTTCGGCCACCGCGTCGCTGGTCAGGCGGGCGGGATGGCCAGCATCGAGAGCGGCAGCAAAGGCCCTACGAGCTGCCTGTTGCCAGCCTTGCAGAGTGTCAGACCTGCCAGACATCAAATCACCGGATCGATCAGATCCTGTCCAGCGGCAAAGGCATTGGCATTTTCCACCACCTTGAGCCCCATCGCCGTGCGGCTCTCGACAGTTGCCGACCCCAGATGCGGCAAAAGAACAGTGTTACGAGCGGCAAGTATTGCTGGATTGATATCCGGTTCACCCTGAAAGACGTCCAATCCCGCACCGCCAATATTTCCCGCATTCAAGGCCGCGACCAGCGCTGACTCATCGACAACGTCACCACGGGCGGTGTTGATGACATAGGCACCTTCATGCAGTGCTGCGAACGCTTCAGCATCCAATATCTGAAAGGTGTCCGGGCTGGCGGCACAATGCAGACTGACAAAATCACTGGCGGCACACACTTCGACAGCGCTGACCATCTGCACCGCCTTCATGTCATCGACATCGCCAACGGGCGAGCGGTTGTAAAAACATATATCCATGCCGAACCCGAAATGCGCCCGGCGGGCAACCGCCTTGCCAATCCGGCCCATCCCGATAATGCCAAGCCTCTTGCCGGTCATCGCCCTGCCGACCAGATGAGTTGGCCGCCAACCGCTCCATTCACCAGCGCGAAGCTCACGCTCACCCTCACCGGCACGGCGGCAGAGCATCAGCATCAACGTCAGGGTCAAATCCGCCGTGGCATCCGTCAAAACACCGGGCGTGTTGCTAACCGGGATTGTCTGCGCTGCGGCCGCGGACAGATCAATATGATTGACCCCGACACCATAATTGGCAATCAGCCGACAATTGCCTTTGGCACCGGCAGCGATGATATCGGCGTCAATCTTGTCTGACACTGTCGGGGCGGCAATATCATGGCTGGCAAACCCGTCCATCAATGCGGCCTTGCTAAGCGGCTCATCCGACATGTTGAAGGTCGGTTCAAAATGGTTGCGCAGTGCGTCTTCGGCAGTTTCAGGCCAGCGGCGCGTCACGAAAATCTTCAACTTCTTGTCACTCATCAAACATTCATCCCAAAAATTTCAAAATCAAGGCAAGCTGCAACCACCATTTGCATGGACGTCCAAACCCAGATAGGCAAGGGGCACCGCCGGAAACGATGCCCCTTTTGTTTCCATAGCAATATATTAGCCGGGTATCTTTCCGTTCACACCCTCGACATAATAGTTCATATCATTCCAGAGATTGCCATCATGATAAGCCTCGCCAGCCTTGAGAATGACATTGCCCTGATTGTCGCTGAAGGGACCTGTGAAAATATTGTAACCACCCCTGATCTTGGCTTCAGCTGCTTCGGCAGCCGCCTTGACATCAGCAGGCATATTCTCAAATTCAGTAAGAACGAGATAATCATCGGCCATGCCGAGCCAGGTGTTACCTGCCCAATGGTCTGGGCCATCCCCTGTTGACCAGGAACCATCCATCATCTGCTCAATCTTGGAGATGTAATAAGGCGCCCAATTATTGACCGAACTGAAGAGCTGTGCCTTTGGGGCAAATGCCTTCATATCGCTTGACTGGCCAAAGCCATGTACACCCGCCTTCTCGGCTGTCTGCAACATTGCGGGGCTGTCGGTATGCTGGGCCAAAATGTCTGCACCCTCGGCAATATGCACCTTGGCGGCATCCGCTTCCTTGACCGGGTCATACCAGCTGTTCACCCAGATGATTGACATTTCGGCATCTGGATTGACTGAACGCATGCCAAGTGCGAAGGCGTTGATGCCCTGAATCACTTCCGGGATCGGGAAGGAGGCAAGATAACCGATCTTGTTGCTCTTCGTCATCATTCCGGCAACGACGCCCTGAACATAACGGCCCTCATAGAACCGGATGTTGCCTGTTGCCATATTACCAGACCGTTTGTAACCGGTGATATGCTCAAACTTCAAATCAGGGAACTCTTTCGACACCTTGAGTGTCGGGTCCATGTAACCGAATGAGGTTGTGAAGATGATCTCGTTACCTTGACGCGCCAACTCGCGGATCACGCGCGCGGCATCCGGGCCTTCGGGTACATTTTCAACATAGGTCGTCTCGACCTTGTCACCGAAATGCTTGTTGACATCCAGACGGGCTACCTCATGTGCATAGGTCCATCCATGGTCGCCAGGGTTTGTCAGATATACGAAACCAACCTTGACCGGGTCAGCAACAGCAGCACTGATTCCGCTGACAGCAGCAAAAGCACCTGCCACCATTGTAGTAAAAAACTTCTTCATGTGATTGTCCTCTCCTTTATCTGGTCACAAAAATACGCTCATTTTCCAGCATGAAAAATACGTCCCAAGCAGGCTGGCGAATTGGCCAGTGCAAATTCCCTGTTCCGCGAGATCAACACCAGAACGATGATCGTCGCGAGATATGGCAACATCGACAGAAATTGCGATGGGATTGTCCATCCCCGCGCCTGTCCGGCGAGCTGCATGATGGTGATGCCCCCAAAAACCAATGCGCCACCTAAAACCCTCCATGGTCGCCACGACGCAAACACAACAAGTGCCAGCGCGATCCAGCCACGGCCGGCGGTCATTCCCTCCGCCCAGTGCGGTGTCAGCACCAGCGGCAGATATGCACCGCCAAGGCCTGCCATCATGCCACCAAACATGACCGCCAGCAAGCGAACACCGAGCACCGAATAGCCAAGGGCGTGCGCGCTGTCGTGATTGTCGCCAACGGCACGGATAATCAGCCCGACACGGGTGGCGTTCAACACCCATGCGCACAGCCCGACCATGATCACAGCCAGATAGACCATTATATCATGCTGAAACAACAGCATCCCAAGAATCGGAATGTCGGAAAGCATCGGGATATGAATCTGTGGCAACCCGTCAATGGCGTGTCCTACCAATGGCGCGCCAATAAGACCGGACAGCCCAGTGCCAAAAATCGTCAGAGCAAGCCCCGTTGCCACCTGATTGGTTGCCAAACCCAAAGTAAAAAAGGCAAAAATACCAGCGGTTAACGCCCCAGCAAACGCGCCTGCAAACATCCCCAGAATTGGGCTGCCCGTCCCCATGGCAATCGCAAAGGCGGACACAGCGCCCATCAGCATCATACCCTCAACACCGAGGTTCAAAACGCCGCTACGCTCGGCAATCAACTCACCGGATGCGGCAAAGATCAACGGCACCGAGGTCAGGATCACGGTCAAGATCAACTGTTCCATCAGTTCTGCCCTCCCGTGAGTTTTACTGCCGCAGACCGCGGCAGCCTGATCTCAAAGCGAAAACGGTTGAAAGTCTCACCGGCCAATAGCATAAAAAGCAAAATGCCCTTGAAAACACCTGTCACAACCTTCGGCATGCCAAGCGCAATCTGCGCCGAGTCGCCGCCAAGTTCTGCCAGCGCGACGACAAGGCCAGCGCCAATAACAGCCAATGGGTTGAGACGCGCCAGAAAGGTCACAATGATCGCGGTGAAACCATAGCCGAACGAGATGTCCGGTTGCAGCTGGTCAATGTTTGCTGAGACCTCAACCATGCCGGCGACACCTGCCGCCGCGCCAGAAATGCCAAGCACCATAACCGTGACAAAAGATGGGCTGAAACCAGCAAACCGACCCGCGCGCGGCGCGGCCCCCATCACCTTGACCTGAAAGCCAACAAGCATGCGGCTGAGCACAAACCACGCACCCACTGCCATCAGCAAAGCGCCCACAACGCCCCAATGTAGCTGACCAAGATAACCAATACCGGGAAGTTCTATCCGGGAGATCAGCGCTGCATCCTCATACATTTTTGTCAGCGGAAAGCCAAAGGACATCGGATCACGCCAGGGGCCGCGAACAATCCAGTCAATCAACAGCGCGGCAACATAGGTAAGCATCAGCGAGACAAGGATTTCATTCGTGTTGAAGCGCGTTTTAAGCAGCGCCGGAATCATTGCCCACAACAGCCCTCCAAGCATACTGGCAATGACCATCAATGGCATCATCGCCCAACCGGGCAGACCGGGGAATGTCAGCGCAACATAGCCAGAGAACACCGCACCAAGAATGAGCTGGCCTTCAGCGCCAATGTTCCAGACATTCGCCCGAAAGCAGAAGACGAGGCCGCTGGCGATGATAATCAATGGGCAAGCCTTAACGAAAAGATCGCCAATCTGATCTGGGCGTGATACCGGGGCAATGAAGAATTGATAGAGCGCCTGTAGCGGATCATAGCCAAGAGTGGCGAAAATGATTGCGCCAACAATAAGTGTCAGGGCAATGGCAATGATTGGTGTCATCACCGTAAGCGCCAGCGGAATATCTTTGCGGGGGATAAGGGAAATCATGCGTCAGGCCCCCTACCTGCAGCACTGCCACCCATGAGCAGGCCAACTTTTTCAGCTGTCAGGCCGGTTGCGTCCATCGCAGCAGACAGGTGCCCGTTATACAGCACAGCTATCCGATGCGCGATCATGAACACCTCCTCAAGATCCTGCGAAATCATCACCACCGCTGATCCCTTTGCCGCAAGCTCCAGCATCGCTGAGCGGATGAACATGGCCGCGCCCACATCAACACCCCAAGTGGGCTGCGAGACGATCAGAAGCTCGGGAGATTTGGCAATTTCCCGGCCAACAACAAATTTCTGTAGATTGCCCCCGGACAGCGCCGAGGCCAACGGATTTTCATTTGGCAGACGGACATCAAAGGCTGTCGCCACATCGGCTGCCGCCTGGCGCATTGCGTCATCATCAATGACACCGTTTTTCACCGCACCACCAAGCGAGTGGCTGGTCAGCAGGTTGTTTTCGGCAAGCGACATTGTCGGCACCGCAGCGTGGCCATTGCGTTCCTCTGGCACAAAGCCTATGCCGGCATTGCGCCTAACTGCCGGTCCAGCGTGGGTGATATCAAGCCCTTTCAGAAAAATGATCCCATCGAGCCCAGCACGCCATTCGCCAATCAGGGCTTCCATCAGCTCATCCTGACCATTGCCGGCAATGCCGGCTATGGCGAGGATTTCACCCCGTCTTGCCTGCATAGATATCTTGCGAAGCGGCGTCGCAAATTGTGTTGGCCGCGGACGTGACAGATGGCTGATCTCCAGCAGGACATCACCATCTGCAGGCGCCGTGTTGCAGGCGACATCACCGACCATCTCGCCAACCATCATTTCGGCCAACTGGCGTGCGGACCGTGTATCGGTATCGACAGTGCCGACATTGATACCGCGCCGAAGAACCGTTGCGCGCGAGGTGAGCGCGAGGATTTCATCCAGCTTGTGCGAAATGAACAGGATCGCCACCCCTGAGTCTGAAAAACGCCGCAGAACATCAAAAAGCTGGTCTGTCTCCTGCGGGGTAAGAACCGATGTTGGCTCATCCATGATCAGCAGTGATGGATTCTGCAACAGGCAGCGCATGATCTCGACACGCTGCTGCTGGCCAACCGAAAGATTGTGCACCCGGGCATCCGGATCAACACCGATCCCATATTCTGCAGACATCCTGCGGACACGATCCGACAGACCGGACAAGGACTCACCCGCGGGCAGGGCCAGCTGGATATTCTCGGCGACGGTCAAAGCCTGAAACAACGAGAAATGCTGAAACACCATGCCGATGCCCATCTCGCGCGCGTGTTGCGGTCCATTGATCGTGACCGGCTGGCCGCGCCATTCAAGAGCGCCTGAATCGGGCTGCATCAGGCCATAGACCATTTTCACAAATGTCGATTTGCCGGCGCCATTTTCGCCAAGCAGAGCGTGTATTTCACCTTCATAGATAGAAAAGGACACATCATCATTGGCTGTAAAATTGCCAAAGCGTTTGACGAAGCCAGAGGCATTCAACAACGGCGTCTGGTGTGTCGGCGCGGCGACACCTGCCTTTTTGGCGCTATTTTTCGATGTCTTTGTGCGCGATCTGGCTGTCATGAACGCCTCTGATAGATGGGGGCGACGAGCGGCCACCGTCAGCACCTGTTCAAAAAAGAATAGAGGCATTGAGGCGAGGATGTAAAGAAAATGACGCAGCTCAAATGCAATACTGGGAGTGAATCTAGGATCGCAAAGGACGATACTTGCTCAACTCCAATATCCACTAAAAAGGGCTGGCATCACGCGGATGCCAGCCCTGTTTTATTCGACATTAGACAGTTGTGTCCAGCTGCAATCAGACCTGCTTAGTGAAATCCGGGTAAGACTCCATGCCTAGCTCTGCTCTGTCCAGCCCTTCAATTTCCTCCTCTTCTGAAACTCGGATGCCTAAGACCAGATTTATAACTGTCCAAACCACCCAAGAAATCACAAAAGTGAAGGCTCCAACAATCGCGATGCTGATAATTTGTGTGCCAAAATTTGCGTCGCTGTTAGTCAGCGGTACCGCGAGTGTGCCCCAAATACCAGCAATGAGGTGTACCGGGATTGCGCCGACAACGTCATCGATTTTCATTTTATCTAGCATTGGTACAGCGAAAACAACAATCAAGCCGCCCACACCACCGATAAGTGTGGCCACTCCAAGGCTTGGGGTAAGCGGTTCAGCTGTGATCGAAACCAAACCGGCGAGTGCCCCGTTCAGCACCATCGTTAGATCCACTTTCTTGTAAAAAATCTGGGTCAAGACCGCTGCAGCAAGTGAACCACCGGCCGCCGCTGCATTTGTATTTGCGAAGATCCGCGAGACGTCCGCGACGTCACTCACAGTTCCCATGGCAAGCTGAGAACCGCCATTGAACCCGAACCAACCAAGCCACAAAATAAAAGTTCCAAGTGTCGCGAGCGGCAGATTAGCACCTGGCATTGGGACGACGCTGCCATCTTCTTTGTATTTCCCAGCCCGTGCGCCAAGAACCAAAGCGCCAGCCAACGCCGCCCAACCACCTACCGAGTGAACGACTGTCGACCCGGCAAAATCCAGAAAACCCATTTCGTCCAAGAAACCACCGCCCCATTTCCAACTGGCCTGCAGCGGATAAATAAACGCGGTTAGGATCAGGGTGAAAAGCAAGAATGGCCACAGCTTAATGCGCTCAGCAAGCGTGCCAGATACAATTGACGCTGTCGCCGCACAGAACATCAGCTGGAAAAAATAATCAGATGCAGTTGAGGCATAGCCGATATCATCAGCCGCTTCTGGCGCAACACCAACTGCCTCCATCACGGCAACCGCCGGGAAGAGCGCTGAAAGCACGCCTTCGATGGACCAGTCACCAAGTGGGTACATCAAATTGTAGCCTATCAGGTAATAACCGATCGCTGCGGTTGAAAATAAAGCCATGTTTTTAGTTAACTGCATCGTCGTATTTTTGGCTCTCACAAGCCCCGCTTCCAACATGCAGAAACCACATGCCATGAACATCACCAGGAAACCTGCCATCAGGAACAGGACAGAATTGAGGATGAACACACCGTGCTCGGGAACCTCCTGCGCCAGGGCAGGTGTTGCAGCAAATGCTGCCAACGCAGCAACAGCACCTGCGAGTGATAGTTTTGAATAGAAACTCTTAAACATTGTGAATAACTCCGTATCGTCTTACAGCGCGTCAGCGCCTGTTTCGCCCGTGCGAATCCGCGTTGCGGCCTCGAGGTCGAGGGTAAAAATCTTGCCGTCGCCAATTTTGCCAGACTCGCTGGCAGCCTTAATGGTTTCGACAACCTTATCGGCCATTTTCGCATCTACAGCGATTTCGATTTTGACCTTGGGTAGAAAATGCACCGTATATTCGGCACCGCGGTACATCTCGCTTTTCCCCTTCTGGCGCCCGTAACCCTGCACCTCTGACGTGGTCAGGCCCTCGATACCAATGCCCACCAACGCCTCATGCACCGCGGTCAATCGCCCCGGTTGAATGATTGCCACTATATATTTCATGGTTATTCCTTTCTTATCGACCCCGCATGCGCCCCTGACTCCGGGCTAACTCAAAAAACATCGGTGAACTTTCGACAACCGCCGAGGCCTCACCTGACCCGATAATTGGGATCTCGTCTTAATTAACAACTTGCGGTGAATTGAAATTCTGCTAAATTTGCATTCATGCGATGCAATTTTTGCATATCATGTTCTGTAACTTGTACTATGCATCAAAAAGGCTCGTTTTAATGCGCTTTATGGCCAATCTAAAGTTCATCGATACCATTTCCCGCGAAGGCTCAATTCGTAAAGCCGCGGACAAACTTGCAATCACCTCGACGGCGTTGAACCGCAGGATTCTCCAAGTAGAGGACGAAATCGGACAACCCCTGTTCGAGCGTCTGCCCTCAGGTGTCCGACTGAACACCGCGGGCGAAATTTTCGTGCAGCACATCAGGTCCCAGATGGCAGACCTTGCGCGCGTTCAATCGCAGATCGCTGACCTCAGTGGAATACGGCGCGGTCACGTGCGGGTTGCCAGCGGCGCGGATGCGTTGCGCCATTTCCTGCCTGAGGCTGTCGCCGGCTATCGCAAGGAACACTCGGCGGTCACTTTCGAGATGACGCGCTGCTATAGTGACGCTGCTGAAGCGTCGCTATTGTCACTCGACACTGATATCGCCATGAGTTTTGCGCCAGTGCGGGCCGCACATTTCCATGTTGCCGCCGGCGTGCGCCAGCAAATTTACTGTCTGATGAACGAAGCGCATCCATTGGCCAGTCGCGATGTCATTCGGCTGCGGGACTGTGTTGGTCACCCTGCCATCATGCCAAACGTCATGAGCGGCATTCGCCATCTCCTCGACACCGCCTTGATTAAGCGCAGTCTGGAATTAAACACGATTCTGGAATCAGATAGTTTTGAGTTCATGCAGAATTACCTCCTGCATGATGAGGCACTGTCATTCCAAATTCCGATTGGCCTTGCTGGCAGCGTTGAGACCACCGTTGATTCAGGCGTTGCCGGCATTGTGGCACGCCCTGTTGATACAGCGGACGTTTCCCCCGGAGTCATACATATTGGCTACCTCAAGGGACGGGTGTTGCCGGTGGCTGCGGCAAAATTTCTGGATGACATCATCCACCAATTACAACAGCGCTTTCCTGACGAGACTGGTCTTTAGTATAATACTGGAATACAAAGTTGGCAATTTTTGCCAAGGGGGCGCGCTCCCCCCTCTGGATTTACTGCCAGCCGGGGGCTATGGTAATGGATATCGTAATCGAGGAAGAAATGACGTCCAATACTCCACTACCTGCCTATCTTGTGCAGCGTTACATGGGCTGGAAGGCTACCAAATATGTTGAAAACAAGGTCTGGTTCAAGCATCTCGCCGAGGATGGCCAGCATCCCCGGGCAATGGTTATATCCTGCTGTGACAGCCGGGTTCACGTGACAGCGATTTTTGGCTCAGACACGGGTGAGTTCTTCATTCATCGCAACATCGCCAATCTGGTGCCGCCCTTCAGCCCCTCGGGAGATTACCACGGCACATCAGCAGCTGTAGAATATGCCGTCACGACATTGAAGGTTGCGCATATCATTGTCCTTGGCCACTCACACTGTGGTGGCGTTAATGGGTGCTACAAAATGTGTTCGGGGGCAGCGCCGGAACTTGAACAGGATTCGAGTTTTGTGGGGCGGTGGATGGACATCCTGCGTCCGGGCTATGACAGAATCAAAGATATCAAGGGCGAGGAAGAACAATTACGGGCCCTTGAGCGGCAGGGCGTTCTGGTGTCGATGGAAAACCTGATGACCTTCCCCTTCGTGCGTAACGCGGTAGAAAATGAAACCCTGTCAATCCATGGGCTTTGGAATGATATTGGCGAGGGTGATTTATACTATTGTGATGGTGATGGCTTCACGCCCGTTACGTAAGAATACGAATCCTGGTTAGATAGAACTGCCGCTTCACCGACAATGTGATTTACCTGGCCTTTCTCACTTTTTTGAGGATATTGATATTCGCTGTGCTCTCCCGGGTGTATTTCTGCTGGGCGACAATCACCGACCATTCATTGCTGTAATCCACTGGAACCGTATGTTCATGCGAGATATCCCATCCTTACTCATCAATGTTCATGGCCAGCTTATCCTCCCAGGAAAGTGACCAGTTCCACGGTCGCAACGATGGGCTGACCCAACCCGCGATATTGGTCAAATTGGCCCGCAAATAGAGACTGGCCTCACGCTGTTCATCGCTGTTACGCCCTGTGTCCTTCTCGGCGTTCCTTGAGCTTTCGCTGATAAAATGTTATTCAAGATGAGCCCGAACTGACAAGGTTCTGCCCGAAAAAATGTAGATGTAGGGCATGAAGCGGTAGGACTTGCCACTGACCTCGCCATAGTCACGATGCGCCAGCGTTAGGTGCGCGCCGACCTCATGCTGGCCATCCTTACCAAATCTGTAGCGAAGCCGCGGACCAATTTCAGAAATGTGGTCGCTGTCTTTTGGCCTATCAGGCGCCATGCTTTCGATCGTCTTGGAATTCAGGCTCGCATATTGAACACGTGAATAGAGGGTAAACTTCGGATGCAGGTCATATTTACCTTACAATGCATGGGATTTCTGGTCCTGCTCTCCCGTCTCGTTGAACAGATATTCACCGACAAATAGCCGCTGGTAAATTTTGGATCCCGATATTCATCCATCACATCTGCCAGGCAGGGGCAAACAGATCCAATAATCCTAGCAAGGCACACAGCACTAATTCGCCACATAGCATCATCCTGTCATGTGGCGTGATGACGCATTGTTTGGTGTGCTAAACAATAAATGAATATTAAATTCAGAATTACTTACACATGGCTGCCAGCGACAAAGCCGGACGACCAGGCCCATTGAAAATTATATCCACCGAGATAACCGGTGACATCAACAACCTCGCCAATGAAAAACAGTCCAGGCACGGCCTTTGCCTGCATCGTCTTTGACGACAGCTCATCGGTATCAACACCGCCAAGGGTTACCTCTGCAGTGCGATACCCTTCTGTTCCAGCCGGAAAAACCTGCCAGTTATTCACGGCGTTCCCGAGGCGCAGCAGATCGGCATCAGTCTGATCGGCAAGCCGTCCACACTTATGAACTGCGGTTATATCCTGGGCAAGGCGGCGCGGCAAATGGCTGGCAAGTAGGGTTGCCGCATTCTGTTTTGGTGCAGAACGTTTTCGCTCCTTGAGCAGCATTGCCATGTCCGCGTCCGGCACAAGGTCTACATTGATCTCATCACCCGGGCGCCAATATGAGGAAATCTGCAGGATCGAGGGGCCACTTAATCCTCGATGCGTGAATAGCAGCCCTTCACCAAAACGGGTTTTGTCATACCCTACCTCGGCCTCGACAGACAAACCCGTCAGCGCCTTGCACCGTGCCAACAACGAATCATCGAACGTCAGCGGCACAAGGCCGGCGCGCTGATCAACCAGCCGCAATCCGAATTGGCGGGCTATATCATAGCCAAATCCGGTCGCACCAATCTTCGGAATCGACAGCCCTCCCGTGGCGACGACCAACGACTCGGTTTCAATCTCACCCCGCGATGTGTTTAGGCCAAAACCCCCATTATCAAGACGACAAATACTCTTGACGGTCACATTGTTGGCAACCCTGGCAGACACATCGGCACATTCAGCCAGCAGCATGTCAATTACGTCCTGCGCATTGTCGTCACAGAACAGCTGTCCCAGTTTCTTTTCGTGATAGGCAATGCCGTGTTTTTCAATCAGCGCGATGAAATCATGCTGGCTGAACTGCCGTAATGCGGATTTGCAGAAATGCGGGTTATTCGAGAGAAATTGAGCAGGACTGGCATGGATGTTGGTAAAGTTGCAGCGACCACCACCAGATATCCGTATTTTTTCTGCAATCCGCCGGGCATGATCAAGCACCAGCACATTGCGGTGGCGCGCCCCAGCCGTCAGCGCACACATCAGTCCCGCGGCCCCCGCCCCAATCACCACAACATCTCTTTTCTCAGCAAGCATCACCACTATCCAAAAGGCGCTAAACTGGCTTAGGCTATACGGCATTGGAGCATAAAGGGCAAAGCCATAAGATGCGTTGGGTGGTTTACATCCTCGAATGTGGGGACAAGAGCCTGTACACAGGCATCACCACCGATCTGTCGGCCCGGCTTGCGGCACATCGGGCAGGCACCGGTGCCAAATACACGCGAGGGCGCGGCCCGCTTAACTTGGTGTTTCAGGAGCCAGCACCAGACCGCAGTGCGGCAACACGGCGCGAAAGCGAGATCAAGGCGCTTGACGTAACCGCTAAAAGACGCCTGATCACCATCCGATAGGCCCTGAGATACCGGTGAAAAGCAGCAACACTGTTGCATCTCAAGGATGGGGAACATAATGAATACGGTATTGTGGGGTGGTCTGGTATTTCTGCTGGCTGTTGGCGGCATGTTTCTCGCGATGACCAGTATTGACCAGCCGGCCATGCCGGACCACGAGAAACGCCTGCTGAGTTACATCGTGCTTGCCGGCATCGCAATCCCAGCCATCGTTATTTTCCGCTGGGACAGTGTTACCTACATGGCGAAAGGTCTGTAAATTTTATAATGCTGTCTGGCAGGTCCTAATGGGGCGTGCCGTCCTTGTGAACAAAGCGATATTTACCGGCCCGCTTCTCAGCGCGGAGATCAACATCTGGATAGTGGGCTGTTTCATCCTCGCTATGAGTGCCAATCTCAAACAACACAACTGGCTCCGCACTTCGGTTCTGAAAACAATGTCCGTTTGCAACACCAGCCTTGAAACCAGCGCAGTCACCGGCCCTCAGGATTGTTTCTGCATCATCCTCGATCAGCACCACCTCGCCGGCCACGACAATCACAAACTCATCCTGAACCTCATGCCAATGGCGCAGCGCGGTATGCGCATCAGGCGCAAGCACCACCCGGTTCACGCCGAACTGCGTCAACCCCGCCGCGTCACCAACACGCCGCTGCTCGTAGCCCATGGTCACCGAACGGTGCGGCTCGGGATAGACCAGCCGGTCACGCACTGCCGCAGCGTCAATGTCAATCTTTGGCATAGCTTGCCTTTCTGCTACGAGCCCTACCCAATCAGGCAGGGATCACCTGGTCAAGTGCGGCCCGAAAATTTGCCACACTGCGCGCGCAATCATGCAGCTTGTCGAGGCCAAACAATCCTATACGAAAGGTCTTGAAATCAGGCCCCTCGCCACATTCCAACGGCACGCCGGCAGCGATCTGCACACCCTGGGCAGCGAATTTTCTGCCATTCTTGATATCATCATCATCAGTATAACTGACAACAACACTTGGCGCCTTAAACCCCTCAGCAGCGACAGATTTTACCCCGCGTGCCTCAAGTAAATCGCGTATCGCCGTGCCAAGGGCAATCTGTTCATCGCGCACCTTGTCAAAGCCAAAGGCCTCGGTCTCCAGCAGCGCATCACGGAATGTCGCAAGCGCATCAGTGGGCATGGTGGCGTGATAGGCATGACCACCATTTTCATAAGTTTCCATGATGGTCAGCCATTTTTTTAGATCGCACACATAACTGGCGGCATTGGTCTGGTCAATGCGCTTTCGTGCACGCTCTGACAGCATCACCAGCCCACTGCAGGGCGACGCACTCCAACCCTTTTGCGGAGCGCTGAGCAAGACGTCGACACCGAGGGCCTGCATATCGACCCACATGGCACCCGACGCGACACAGTCCAGAACAAAAATGCCGCCCACAGTATGTACCGCATCAGCAACCGCGCGGATGTAATCGTCAGGCAACATCATGCCCGCCGACGTTTCAACATGCGGCGCACAGACAAGGCCCGGCCTGTCCGCATGAATGCGGGCGACAACATCGGCGATTGGCATGGGCGCAAATGGTGACTGGCGGTTGGCACCACCATCGATCTGGCTTGCGGTAAGCACTGTCGTTCCGGCGGCGATCCTACCCTTCTCCATAATCTCTGACCAGCGAAAGCTGAACCAGCCATTGCGAATGATCATCACATGCTCATCATCGCCAAACTGTCGGGCGATGGCCTCCATACCATAAGTTCCGCCGCCGGGAATAACGATCACTGAATGCGCCTTGTAGGCGCGTTTGAGCGCAGCAGATATATCGGTCATCACGCCCTGAAATCTGCGTGACATCGAATTCAGCGATCGGTCAGTAAAAACAACCGAATATTCCAGCAATCCATCTGGGTCAAGGTCTTGCAGTAAAGATGGCATAATATACTCCCGGATAATCCGTGTGCGCGACGATACAGTAAATTACATGATATGGGGGATTTTTCGGGCAATGCAATTGCCAATTTGCCACGGACTGCAGTTCACCCCTGCCGGCCATCGCGACGGGTCAAACCAGGAGATAAACGAGGTGACTCCCTGTAAAGGATTTTAGAAACTGTTGACGAAAAAGTAAACATTTTTGGCGCATGCTAGCAACGGTCCGACCTATTTGGGGAGCATGATCATGCGTAAACTATCTCATCCACTACCCTTCCTGCCACCGCATCTTTTGGTGGGGAACGACTTTTTATTCGCCAGCTATTTTGCAGTTCTCACACCGGCAACGGCATCCGAGAGAGATCTCAGGCTGGATTGTGAGTTCTCCAAGTTTCGCAATAAAGGCTAAACTGAAAAATTTGCCAGAACATGGATTGCGCCCATGTAAACCCAAATTTTCGAGGGAAATACTGACGCCTATGATAGTGCCGGCATCTCCTTCCACCGCAACCCGGACAAAATCAGCAAAAAAAACACCAAGTGCATCGAATGGTCATATGAAGGCCATGCGACCACCGTCAGACAAAAGGATGTCAGATATCGGCAGAAGTTCAACTATTTCTTCACGACAAACAAGGTCACCACAAGGGTCAGATTTCCCCATTTCAAATATATTGAACATGTCTGGGGCACATGTGAGCAGTACCCGGTCGCCCAGAAAAGACGAAGGATACGAACTCTTTATCTGGCAACGCGGCGCGGGACGTATCGCCCACAACGTCATACGGTGGCAATGTCCGCTATTGACAAAGCCATCAGCAAGCCAGCGTTTAAATCATACCGGTGGATAAAAGTGACTGGTCCGGGCTGGGACACAGCGAGGATACAAGCCTGTTTATCCAGCGTCATCTCAATGCCGTGATTATCGAGTCACAAAGTTGGAAATTCAAGCGACTTCATAACCGGATCATGAATGGCGAAGTGATTGCTCTCGGGGTTGCAACCCGAGCAACAGACGAGCGACAGAGCCTGAAAAAATCGAAATATCTGTATGAACGTATGGGCTATTTCGGGGAATCACATGAGGGCGATATTCGCCGCATTTTCCTGATGAGCAATCCGATTGACGATCTGCGTTTCCAGAATCAAGCGTTTAAGGAATTGTCACTTAAAGACCCGGATTCAAATGTCTGGTAGGTGGACCGGCTCAGCCAGTGATGGCGCTATCTCTCGAACCACCCCCCATCCCCACACCAAAAATCCACCCTTCACTGCGAGCAGCCAGGCTGGCTGCGGCAGGCACCGACCAACAATCGCGATTGCGGACAAAATGACGTAACGCTGCAGCCGAAATGATTGCATCAGCCTCATCGGCGTCACTGCCATGAGGCTGAAAATCCTGCGACACCCCCAGGCTATCATAGGCAGCAAGCGCCTTTGACATGAAAATATGATCAGCCGCCGCATTCCTGGCTGGGTTGAGTCCAGCGGCATGAAAATAGAGGCTTGGAAAAATCTCCACAATAATCATTGCTGGCTTTTTTTCAGCCGGTGTCACGGTATCAAAAGGCCAGACGATCAGGTCACCGGCAAGCGCTGTTTTCAGCCGATGCAACAAGCGCATCCCCGACATCGACCCGGTGGCAACATTATCGGCACCAATTGCCTTAAAGGTTGGTGAGGGGCTGCGGCCATCGCTACGCGAGGCTTGTTCGGTAATCCTGCGGCGACTGGTAAAGCGCGGCGCCGCGTGATTATGCGGCGACAGATAATAATCAGCCCATGGCGGCGTAGCAAAAATCCGTCCTCCATATAGATGTGGGTCCGGCGCACAGACGTGATCAATCATCCGCCACAAAGCGAAGGGAGTTTCCGGTTGCACCGCTGGCGGCAGACCGGGGTAGTAAACACCCTCATCGATAAAAGGATGGGCAAAGGCGAAATCAATCCCGACAAGAACCGGGCCATCATCACTTCGGCGAAAACTTTTTGTCAGCGCCACAGTGCCGCGGGCCAGAGCCAGCAACCAGTCAAAAACGGCCTCGCGCCCCCATTTTGACCCCATCTTCTCAGACGATGGAAAGTCAATCCGCTGTGGTGTCATATTGCCCGGCATTGCGGCGGCAATCTGGATGCCCTGTTGGCGCGGTCCCTTTGCCCCCGACCAGTCAATGCCGATAAAAGCTGAGGGGGTGATTGTCATCCGGCGTCTGGCGTATCGGTCATGATTTTGGCAAGCAGATCAGCCGCTGTCGCGCTCAAATCGTTCGCCGAGCTCTCACCGGCAAGCACTGCGGAGAAGCGCAGCGCCATGACTTTGCCGAGCTCAACACCCCACTGGTCAAAACTGTTCACATCCCAAATGAAACCGCTGACAACCGTCACATGTTCATAGAGCGCAAGCAGTTGACCAAGCACATGCGGCGTTGTCACGGGCCAGCTAATCAGGCTGGACGGCCTGCCGCCGGCGAAGTGCCGATGCGGCTCCTCGGTGTTGGGGCTGCCAATGGCGAGAGCTTCCGCCTGCGCAAGCGCATTCGCTACCAGAATTTTGTGACTTTGCGCCCAATCTCCGGCAAGCCTGATACCGGCTGGTGACAACGGTACCATGATGTCGAGGGGTACGACGTCACTACCCTGATGGAGTGCCTGAAAAAAGGAGTGCTGGCAACCGGTGCCGGCAGCGCCCCAGATCACTGGTGTCGTTGCACTATCCAGCGGAGTGCCATCCCGCCTCACCGACTTGCCATTTGACTCCATCTCCAACTGCTGCGCCCAGGCTGGCACCAAGGCAAGGCGCTGGTTATAGGGCATGATACCATGCGTTGGATAACCCAGAAAATTGCGATTCCAGACCCGCAGCAACCCCATTATCACCGCAAGATTTTGTGCCAGCGGCGCGTTTTTGAAATAGTCATCCATAAGAGCCGCACCGGCCAGCATGGAAGCAAAATTTTCCGGCCCGACATCAATCATCACCGGCAAGCCAACCGCGGACCAGAGCGAGTAGCGGCCACCAACACCCTCGTCAAAATCAAATATCTGCGCCGCCAGAATACCCCATTCTGCCGCTTTTTCGGGCGCGGCTGTTACCCCGGCAAGCGAGTCCTCCTGGTTGCCTGCGGTCGCAAGCCAGTCCCGCGCCAGACCGGCATTGCGCATGGTCTCGGCAGTGGTGAAGGTTTTTGATGTCACGATCACCAGAGTAGTCGCCGGATCACATTGCAGCAGAACATCATGCAGATGGCTTGGATCGACATTCGAAACATAATGTAGTTTTGGGCCATCACCGTGATTTGCCAAAGCCGCGCTGACCATCGCCGGGCCAAGGTCAGAACCACCAATCCCGATATTGATGACGGAGGTGACCTTTGATGAGCGCACCTCATCGGCGAAGGTTGCGAGCCTTGCAAAAGCTGGGTCCTCACGGGTGTCAGCAGACCGCTGCATCATATGGAGAACAGGTCTATCCTCGCTGATATTGACCCGTTCACCAGAAAATAGAGCCGCAATCTTCTCGGAAAGATGCGCCTGTGTGGCCAATGTGATGAGCTGTGCCATCACCGCTTGGTCAATGCGCTGGCGCGAGGCATCCAGCGTCAGGTCACCCACCCGATAGACCAGCGAACGCGATCTGACAGGGTCTGCTAGCAGGGCGGCCAGACTGGCCTGCTCCAACGTTCTGGCGGCGGACATCAGTTCGGCATAGGCTGGCAATGCAGTGAGCATCGGATAATCTCCATCGCGGCAAGGTGGCAACGATTAATTGGCAAAAGATCAGTAGCATGAGCTGGTAACACCCCACATCGACCACAATATAAGCTTTGTTGAACGGCCCCGGCTAGGCAGAAGCTGAAAAAAAACTGACACAGGACCAAGAACGACATGTCATCCAATACCCCTGTTGTCGATTATAACCTGGCGATCATCGGTTCTGGCATTGCCGGCCTTGCCGCCGCGCGGGCGGCAGAGGCCAAGGGGCTCTCAGTTAAAATCTTTGATAAGGGACGGCGTATTGGTGGACGCGCTGCGACCAGGCGCGCCCATGGCTTTACCTTTACCCATGGCGCCCAATTCCTGACGGCGCGCGCGGATGAGTTTCAAGACGTCTGTGCGGCGGCGGTGGTGGATGGCGCCCTCACCAACTGGCAGATTGGCGACAAAGCTGCCTTTATTGGGCGGCCAACGATGCGTGATTTTGCGGTGTTTCTAGGTCGCGATCTCGATATCAGCCAATCGGTGGAAATCACCAGCATTGAGGCTGCAGACAATCATCTCAATTTCCATACCGCTGAGGGCGTGGTTGCCAGCGCCAATCGTGCAATCCTGACACCGCCAGCCCCACAGACCGCCGCACTGCTGCATCAGATCGCCCCAACACTTGCAACCATCGCCGGTGGCGCAAGCTATGCGCCCTGCTGGACAGCGATGTTTGGTTTTGACGAAGCGCCACCTCTGCCAGTGAGCTTGGAGCCGCTGCAATTTGATGAAGGCCCCATTGCGCTGGCCAATTACGAGGCACACCGCCCGGGAAGCGACAGAGCGAATTTTGCCCTGACCATTCAAGCATCGGGCGAGTGGAGCTCACGGCATCTGGAGGATGCGAGCGAGCAAACCGGGCGGACGCTTTTGTTCGAACTCTCGAGCTTGCTTGGTGTCAAAATGCCCACGCCTATTTATGAGGGTTGCCATCGCTGGCGTTATGCCAAGGTGATAGAGCCTGCCACACCCACCTCCAAGCTGACATCTGAATGTGGGAGGATTGCGATTGGTGGTGACTGGGTGATCGGGCCCCGGATCGAGGCTGCCTTCCTGTCTGGCCTGGAGGCTTTTAAACAGCTGAGTGAAGCTGCAGAGCTTGATTGACGTGCAAAAATCACTATTTCGTCTGGCATCGGTAAACTTCAGAAATGGCGGGACAGATGAAAACAACATTATTGACGGCAGCGATCGCAGCGATGGTTGCATTAATCGGACTGGCGACTGCGCCACATGTTGCAGCCCACGCCAATGCCACGGGTATCGTGAAAGAACGGATGGATAATTTCAAGGCATCGCAGGGGCACTTGAAAGCAATATCACGCCTTCTTGGTTCAGCCGAATTCGACGAGATCATCAGCCGTGCATCGGCGATGCGCGAGTGGGGAGTGGCCATGCCAGTAGCCTTTCCTGAAGGCAGCGGCGGCGCGCCCTCGGATGCAGCGCCAGCAATCTGGACCGATAATGCAGGCTTCGTCAACGCCGCCGGCAACCACGTTGACGCACTTGATGAGCTGATCGCCGCCGCCGAGGCTGGAGATGCGGGCGCCGTGGGAAATGCCTTCAAGGCTGTTGCCGGCACGTGCAAAGCCTGTCATATGAAATACCGGCAGTTTTAACAGGCGTCACCGGATTGCAAAAAGATCTTTGTTGCGTCCTTACCCAAACTCTACCCCGGTGGTCTGACTATTTGGGGCCTAACCACTTTTGCCTGGCTCGCACAGGGTAAAGATGTTGATAGCTCAATGGCAACAGTCCTCTCAATTTCCGTTCCCTTTTTTGCTATTATTTTCCTTGGCATGTTCACGCGGGCTGTTGGTTTTTTTCAACGAGCAGACGCCCGCACGCTCTCAAAATTTGCCTTTTATGTAACCGTACCGCCGATGCTGTTCGTCAATCTGGTTGGCAAGGATCCGGCAAGGATGCTGAATTGGGGCTTCATTTGGCGATTCGAGCTTGCAACCCTTATTATCCTTGTTAGCAGCGCGATGATCGCCAGACGGTGTTTCTCGCTTTCACGCAGCGAAGGTGGGATGTATGGGTTGAACGCCGCCTACCCCAATTATGGCTATATGGGTATTCCACTTGGCATTCTGACATTTGGCGATGCCGCCGCTGTGCCTCTTGCAGTTATCCTGTTTGTTGACAGTGTTCTTTTGTTTGGCTTTGCCGCCATTGCTGTTTCGGGCAAAGGCACAAACTGGGTTGGCACGCTTGCCAGCGTTCTGCGAACAATGGCGAAAAACCCGTTCCTGATTGCCATCGCCGCTAGTCTGGTCTTCTCCGCATCGGGACTGCAGATGCCGGTGTTTATCGACAGAGTACTCTCGATGCTGGCTGGCGCGGCAACGCCCGTTGCACTATTTGCGCTTGGTGTCACAGTTTTTGGTCAGTCACTGCAATCATCAATCGGCGAACTTCTGGGCATAAGCCTGTTTCGGCTGATCCTTCACCCACTGTTAATTGCCCTTCTGTTTCTCGGGCTGCCCGGCGTTGACCCGTTATGGGTTAAAGTCGCGATCATGTCGGCCTGCCTGCCGGTGGCGGCAAATGTCTTTGTGGTAGCAGATAATTACGGTGCCTATGGTTTACAGTCAGCCTCAGCAACACTCATAACCACCATTATGGCAAGCCTTACCGTCCCGCTCTTTCTTTATTGGGTGCTCAGCCTTTAGAACCAACACCCGGCAGCAACCGACACCCCGCCGGAGCTGGCATCACTGTGACGGCGCCCTGCGCGAGTCTACCGGCATTGTCTCGGCATAGCCAGCGACCGAGGCAGCAAAACCTGCCTGCCAGTCGGCAAGTGCCGGCGCATGGTCGCGCCAGGCGAGCGGTTTGCGGAAATCCAGATAATCCAGCGCACAGCCAAGACCTATGTCAGAAACATCCGGCATGCTGCCACCGCTGTACGGGGCAGCATCAATGCTTTGCAAGCCGCGGATGATCTTGTCACGCTGCCATTCAACGAACCGTTCGACCCGCATCTTCGACGGGCGAAACCGGCCCTCATAAACCATCAGGAGTGCGGCATCGATGATTCCATCCATCTTTGCCGCCGCTGTCAGACAGGCGTAGCGTTTAATGCCTGCTGCCGGGATGATCCGGCCGCCACCTGCACAACTGTCCAGATATTCCATGATCACCCGGCTGTCATACAATGCCGTCCCCTCCACAACCAGTGACGGAATCTTGCCAAGTGGATTGACCGTGCGGATTTCATCCTCGGGGTTCATTGTATCGGTTGGCCTGACGCTGATTCCATCAATCAATCCCAGAACATGAGCTGCCAATTTGATTTTCCGGCCAAAGGGGGAAGCTGTGCTTGAATAGAGGATCATTATCGCATTCCTGAAAATTGTATGTGAGCAGATTAGAAGTGAGAGCCTGGCACCACAACACACAAATTAAGTGAGATTCTGGTGGGGGAAGTTATTGGGATACATTTGTCACGGAGGCACTCGAATCAGGTCAAACGCTGCCGAAAGGCTGGGTACCACATGCGCAGGTCTTGCTGGCAGATCATCCCACAATTTGCCGGAACGGTTTATCCAGATCGTGGTAAAGCCAAAAGCACCAGCACCGGAGATATCCCAATTGTTTGAAGAGAAGAAAATGATATCGGCAGGGGCGCAATCAAAAGCATCTGTCGCCATCTGATAAACCAAGGGATCGGGCTTGTAGCGTTTCAGTACGTCCACGCTCAGCACCCTGTCAAAGCGCAATGCAATTCCAGCAGCTTCAAGCGCCATCTCCAGCATTTTTGGCGAACCGTTGGACAGCACCGCCATGCCTTGTTCATCCTTCGCCATTTCGCTTAACACCGCGGGCACCTCATCATAGGCGGATAACGTGGTGTAGAGGGACAGCAGACGTGCGCGCAAAGTAGCATCGCCATCAAGACCCATCTCGGCAAGCGTGACATCAAGCGCACCCTCAGTCACTTTCCAGAAATCAGTATAACGCTGCATCGTTGTTCGCAACCATGTATAGGATAGCTGACGCGCCCGCCATGCCGCAGCAAGCTCCGGCCAGTTTGTGGCAAGGGCCTCCATCCCGCTTTCGCTGGCTGCCTCACGAGCCGCAGCGTCAATGTCGAGCAATGTTCCATAAACATCAAATACATATGGCATCAGTTTTTTGTATCCCGCGTTTCGTCCGTAACCCAAATGGCCATCTCTCATTCGATAATGCCCGATAACATCGGCCCCGGCAAAATCTTTGCTGACGCCAGGAGGGCCAGCACAAATATCTGCATGTTTTGGCCTGGATCAATGCCCGCATGTTTTGCAGTTGCACCGCAACGCAAGCCCTGCCAATCTTGGGATTAAGCCGCCAACAGGCTGAGCTGACATTATCGAAGTGACAATCTATTGTTTCCGGAGACGAAAAAATCATGAAAAAAGCCTATTGGGTCGGGGTCTACCGCAGCATCTCAGACACTGAAAAACTCGCAAGCTATGCGGCACTGGCATTTCCTGCCATTCAGGCAGCGGGCGGCACTTTCCTGGCGCGCGGCATGCCTGATATCATCAAGGAATCTGGCCAAAATAACAGGACCGTTTTGATTGAATTTGACAGCCTTGAGGCAGTCCGCGCCGCCTATGACAGCCCTGCCTATCAGGAAGCGTTGGCCGCCCTTGGTGATGCCGCGGTGCGTGACATACGCATCATTGAGGCCGCCTAGCCAGAGGCAAATACGATCATGCGACTTACCGATGAAGAAGAAGCAATGCTTGCCGGTGACATGGGCCCCCATGTGCAATGGGCCATTGATCACCAGATCAATATAGGCACTTTCTTTGATGCTGCCGACATGGTGCCCGTCAGCCAGGCGCATATGATGGCCGACCCTGAGTCATGTGGTGACGCGGGCACAGCATTTATGGAAGACATCGCCAGGGACAAAAGCAAGGTTGTCATTCCGATGATCACTGATCCGCGTGGTGTTGATCTATCATATTACCGCCCGCTCGGCCAGACCGAGGAGATGGCCAGTCTTGAACGCCGTTTCATTATCGCCTGCGAGGCGATCGGTATCATGATGACGAATACCTGCATCAACTATCAGACAATCATGCCGCCAGTTTTTGGTGATCATGTTGCCTACGGCGATACCGGCGTGGTGATCTATTCGAACAGCGTATGCGGCGCCCGATCAAATTTCGAGGGGGGGCCATCTGCGCTTGCTGCCGGTCTGACCGGACGAACGCCGCGCTATGGCTTGCATCTTGAGCAAAACCGGACAGCTACACGCCGCTATCGTGTCACCACCCAACCACAGGAATTGACCGATTGGGGCGTGCTTGGTGCGGTTATCGGTCGGAAGGCTGGTTCTTATTGGGAGGTTCCGGTGATTGAGGGGCTTGATCACGCGCCAACGTCTGATGAAATCAAACATTTTGGAGCGGCAATGGCTAGCTATGGGTCAACGCCACTGTTCCATATTGTCGGTATCACTCCGGAAGCCCCGACAATCGAAGCGGTAAGTGGCACTGGCCTGTTGGAGGAAAAAATCACCGCAGCAGACATAGCTGCACTCCGCGATTCCTTCGCCGGGCACGGCGATCAACTGGATGTTGTTGTTCTGGCGGCGCCACAACTCTCACTCGTTGAGATGCACGATGCGGCGAGCTATTGTGCAGGCCGGCGCCTGAAAAAGCCTCTTATCGTTTGCACCTCGCCGCAGGTCTATGGTGATGCCACTCGCATGGGCTTTGTCGCCACGATTGAGGATGCCGGTGGAACCGTACTGCAAGGCACCTGTTTCTACAATCAATATGCCCGAGAGATTGGCGAGGCGAATGGCTGGGTCAATCTGCTCAGCAACTCCGCGAAAATCGTAAATATTCTGGGCGGCTATGGCTATCAGCCTGTCCTTGCTAGTATGCGGGATTGCATCGAGGCAGCAATTGAGGGGAAGATGGCATGACCCGGATATTTGCCTGCCATACTGGCATCGGCCCCATTGTGACCGGTAAAGCGCTTGTTGCTGCTGATAATTTTTCAGCACGCTATGATCTTGATCGAATCAAGGGTGTGTTTTCGCGCCCGCAGCACCTACTCTTTGGTCAATCCTACAAAGACAAAGTTCTTGTGCTGAACACGGCAAAGGGGGGTGTCGCCACAGCGTGGATGTTGAATGAGATGGTCGCTCGCGAGGTCGCGCCTAAGGCATTAGTTCTGAACAGCGCAAATACGATATTGGCACAGGGAGCAGCTATGGCGAATATGACGTTAGTTGATCGGTTTGTTGATGGTGACATTACCAAATTGATCAAAACCGGTCAGATTATTAGGATTGATCCAAAAGCCGGCAACATTCAAATCACCTCAAGTTTATCGAGCGCTAGATGATTTTTTGTCCTTTTGGCCCGTTTTTTGCAAAATAAATTTTTGTAGGAACACAGATTGACGCAGATTAGGGCAGAATTGTAACTTCTGTTCGGAAAAGACTGACTCGTTTTTTGAAGGCCGGAGTCGACGATGAATGAAGAATTAGATGTTGAAGGTCACCTCATTGAGATTATCGAGGAGGACTCCTACGCTGAGGCCGCGTCGCATCGGATCAGCGACAAAATTACTTCGTATATTCCTCAACTTTTAGACATTGGCTCGATCAAGCAATTTAAAAACTTATTCTATGGTGAAAGGACAAAGGTTGATGAGACGATCCGGGTGATATCTGATTTCGCTCAAATTGAAATAGAGATTGTCGGCGAAACAAAATGGATTGTAGTGGACGTTTACATCCCTGAAATACTCGACCGAGTTAACGAAATTTTGGCCGAAGCTGAGTTAGAGATGCGCCAGACTGGTGAAGATCCGATCAAATTACGCGGTCAAATCCCAGCGCCCAACGACACTGAGTTGACCGTCATGCTCGATGGTCTAGACACGCTGGCATCACGCTCCTTGAGCGCAATTAACGCCGTGAAAGGCGATGCCCTGTCACGACTAAGGTCGGCAATGGATAAGGAGTTCATCGAACCATTGGATGCAAAGGAAGCCGGCATCGGAATAACTCGGGTGCACCTAGAAGCGACCGAGGTAATTAAAGTCTTAAGACTGAAGAAACGAATGGACCTTTTAGGGCGCCGTTTCCAAATCTCTAGTGACGAAGAAAAAGGTCTGATGCCAAAGCTCGAGGAGGAAAAATATATCGAAATTGAAGTAACTGAGAGCCTTGAGTCGGTGAAAGAAGAGCAAGCAGCAGCCAAAGCTGAAACCGAAGAACCAGAAGAATAGAGCGATTTACTACTCGTAAGGGCCACGAGTAAAATCACCTTTCTGGGAAACCATGAACAGTGGTTTTTGATCCTCAAACATCTCGTCCCAACTTTCGTAGCCAACTTTTTATGCTATTTTCCCCGTGCCCATCTACAGCGTTTAATGGCATTGTCTGATATCTCCGGCAAGTAGGGCGCCCGCCTCAATGTTGCATTTGGCATCGGTATTGTTGACCATCGGGCCTGAGCTGTCCTGAACCAGTACCGACCCTCCCTCACGTCCTGCAACCTGTTGTTCTTGGGCTGTAGTATTAGGATGAAGGCATTAGAGACCCTATGGTCATCATCACCACACACCACATCAACCGAGCATTGAGTGGTATCACGTTCATGGGCGTGGCTTCGCATGAAGGCAACCACTGACCCCAAGCAAACAAGTAATTTGCTTCATGGTTTTCATGTAACCGCCACTGGTTAGATCACGTAAAGTTTTGAGCACTAAATCAGACTTTACACTATGCATGATATTTTAAGGATGAGAAGCAAGATTTGTCGGATAGAGTCAACGCCTGTGATAGTTAGCCCCATTATTTTTCTCGGCGAGGGTAACATCATGGCACTTTTTGGCGTTTGTTTTGTTAAAAGGTGTGGGCTAAGTTTTGTAAAACAATCCCAAAGATTGTAATTTGGTCTGCTTGTAGAGGACAGTTTTACAAATCCACGGTGATTGTGCTGTGACGACAGTATATGAGGGTATGCTGGGTGGAGTTCACTCCAGATCAGGTCTCCAGATGCCCGCTGAAGAGTAAGCAAATGCAGGAACCATTCGACAGGACAACATGGGCAAACAAGCTGGAAACCGGCTTAGAAGCTATCACTTTTCTTGAAATCAATGATCCGAACAATGTTATAAATGAGGCAGTTGACAGCCTTTTTGCGAATATGGCGGAAAACGAGAGCGCCTGTGAGGCGATCATTGAGAACATCAGCAATGACGAATACCGGAATGTCGCGCTGGCACGGCTACGCTTTAAGAAGGTTGAGCGGTTTGCCGCGGTGTTACCGCATGAATTCATTTATCCCCGCGAAGATGAAGATGACATCGCATCATCCGATGAGTTTGATAGCAGGGTATTTCAGCTCTGGGCCAATGTGAACAGAAGCCTGCTTGGATTGGAAGAGGCTCTAGCCTGCCTACCAGAGGATATTGCAGCCGCGATCAGGCAGCGTGTCGAACTACCCGATTTTTCCGCAGAATTCGATGCGTGGATGTATACAGCAAATGAAGAACTTCGCGCCAGAGTGGATGAGGACAGAAAGCATGTCGACATTGATGATACGATTTCCAACGCCGTTCAGAGCGGCGCTGTCAGCTCGATCATTTTTCTGCTCGTTGCGGCGGCCCTATTGGCACCACTGGTCAGCATGTGTACACAGGAATAATCCCCTTTAGCCGAAAATGCAGTGATGACAGATAATCAAACGCTCAATGTCTATAATGAAAATGTTGATACCTACCGACAACTGGTCGACAAGCTGCCAGAGCTGGAATCGATTACCCACTTCACCAGCCTGCTTTCTCCGGGTGCGTTAATCCTCGATCTTGGATGCGGTGTCGGCAACGCCGCGGCGCAGATGCGTGATCAGGAGTTTCAACTTGTTTGTGTCGATGGCTCACCGGAAATGGTTAAGGCAGCGAATGACACCTTTTCGCTGAATGCCAAAACAGCGTTATTCAGCGATCTCGATGCAGTTGCCCTATATGACGGGGTCTGGGCCAATTTCAGTCTATTGCATGCTGCCAAGGTGGATTTTCCAACACATTTGCAAGCGGTCCACACTGCTCTCAAACCGGGTGGTTTGTTCTTCATCTCGCTGAAGACTGGCGCCGGCGAAAAGCGCGACCAGTTGGGTAGATTCTATGCCTATTATCAGGAAGATGAGCTGGAAAAATTACTTCTGGAAACTGGCTTCACGCCTAAACACACACACCGTGGTGCGTTGCGTGGCATGGCCGGTGATGTTGAGGATTGGTTCGGCATCCTGAGCTGGAAAGAGACATGAATGACGGCCAAAGTTCTCTGGATTTCAAGCTATTCACGCATCTCACATCCAGACAAGCTGCAGGCCTATGCCGCGCTGGCCCTTCCGGCAATCAAAGCTGCGGGTGGCCGGATACTGGCACGTGGCTTCCCTTTACATACCTATGAGCAGGGACAATTGGAGCGTGTCGTTGTCATGGAATTTGACAGCCTCGAAGCTGCGCGCAGCATGCATGACGGAGCAGACTATCAAGACGCACTGGCAGCGCTGGCCGATGGTGCGGAACGCGATATCAGGATCATTGAAACTGTCTGATGGAATGAACGCCATACTCTCGGTACAATTCACACTCCCAGAATACCAAGGTGTGACACTTGCCTCCTATTGCAAAGTAACGCACGGCCATCACAAAAACACATCGGAGGTCCAGCTCATGAAGTCGATTTTGATAACTGGTTGTTCGAGTGGCATCGGCCTTGATTCCGCGCTTGCCTTTCACGATGCAGGCTGGCTGGTAATCGCCAGTTGCCGCAAGGAAGCGGACTGTGAGATGATGCGGAGCAGGTACGGCATGCAAAGTGTGCGAATCGATTATGAAGATGAGCCAAGCATCCGCGCGGGCTTTGAAGCCTCGCTCGAGATCACAGGCGGAGAACTTGATGTGCTATTCAACAACGGTGCCTATGCCATCCCTGCCCTTGTTGAGGATCTGCCAACAGATGCGCTGCGTGCCATTTTCGAGGCAAATTTCTTTGGCTGGCACAGTTTGACACGGCT
Organism: uncultured SAR116 cluster alpha proteobacterium; assembly: GCA_902547925.1. Classification (GTDB taxonomy): domain Bacteria; phylum Pseudomonadota; class Alphaproteobacteria; order Puniceispirillales; family Puniceispirillaceae; genus MED-G116. The sequence goes on from CACCQD010000002.1 coordinate 51,448, forward strand.
TGCCATCTCTCAGATGCGCCAGCAAAAGGAGGGCCGCATCATCCAGAATTCGTCTGTGCTTGGCTTTGCCCCCTTGAAGTTCAGGGGCGCTTACATTGCAACGAAATTCGCGCTTGAGGGCTTAACAGATACAATGCGACTTGAGCTATATCGGACGAATATTCAATTGATCCTAATCGAGCCTGGCCCAATTCGAACCAAAATTAGGGAAAATGCCTATGCGCAATTCAAACACTGGATTAACTGGAGAGAAACAGCGCGAAAATCATGGTATGAAAACGTCGTGATCCCACGCCTGTCTGCCATTAACCCGCCGCGTGAAACTTTTGAATTGATGCCAGATGCCGTCACAAAAGCGGTGATGCACGCCGCCACCGCACTCCACCCCAAATTGCGGTACCGTGTGACCACTGGCACTACCTTAATGATGATTTTTAGGCGCATTCTCAGCTCACGCGCTTATGACAGGCTGGCGCGACGGCTATGATCTTATTAACAAAATGCAGGCAATGCCTGACCAACGGCATAGCGCAAGCTGATCGCCTTTGTCCATGCGTCTGCGACATGACGCGGTGTGGATAATGGACTCATCCGTAGTGTTTCATTGACCCCTGCCTTGGCAGGAAAGGACAAAGGCATGTTTAGCCTTGGGTTGCTAACGGTTGCCCCTGCCATCTTGTCACTTTTTATTGGCTTAAAAACGACAATGACGCTTTTACTTTTTCCCTCGGTTGTACTGGCGGCAACATTTGGATGCTGATGCGCTGTCTGGCTATTCTTCGTGCCAGCCAACGTTGCCGTCTAACTTAGAGCGAAGCTTTACGTAAAGTTACGGCTGCAATTGACAGAGGCGATGCTCGGGCTTTTGCTGATGCTATATGCCATTGCCGGCCTGAAACGGTTATACCCCAAATTTCAAAAAACCAATGAACGACCAATAGGTGTGTTCTGCGGCGGGGTAAATGGCGTCTTGACTAGATTGACTGGCTCATTTGTGCTCCACAAATGATCTTTTGGCAGGCACGCCAGCTTAATTGAGAGCAGTTTGTTCAGACCTTGAGGATTTTATTTACCCTTTCAACGCCGACACTGAGACTCGCTTTGCGGCGCTATGGCAAACTGACACCCTTTCTTGGATTGTTATCGGGACTATGGGTGCCGCCTGTAGTGGTTGGAATGATCATTGGCAGCAGCATACGGCATTTACTGACGGCGATGTAATTTTGACTAGTCCCTTTAGCCCGCATGCTGGGTCTTTGACTTGCCATACTTACCAGCGCAATCTTTTAACCAGCCTGTCTCGCCGACTCACAAAACGGCCAGAGTGCTGCATTTTTTGCACGTCAATATCAAAAATTAAGCACTAGTGCGCAGCGTCCAAGGCTTTAACGTGCGTGGTGCGGTGTGAAACAGAGATTTAAATATTGATGATAAAGCGACATTACAAGAAAGGTGAAGCGGTCTTTCGCGTGGGTGAATCATCCAGCGCTGTGTTCTTATTGATTTCGGGTGAGGTGGGCCTGTTTTTCCCAACTGACCTCTCAAAACCCTACATGTTCATCAAAGAGTCTGAGACTTTTGGCGAAATGGGCCTGATCGAGGGTGAACTCAGAAACGCGCGGGCAACCTGCCTTACAGATTGCTTAGTTGTCCATATTGAGCGATCGGATTTTGACGCTAAATACGACAGTGCCGATCCTTTGATCAGAGCATTGGTGAGATCGCTGAGTAGCCGCTTACGTGACGCTAACAGAAAACTGAGCACTCAGCAACGCTTCGCCGTTGCATCGTAAAAAGGGCGGTCAAGATTAGCTATTCATCCGCCGGCCAGACACCGCGACCAAGGTTGTAAAGCGCGCTTATAATCCGAGCAAAACTCTGTTTAGCCAGCGGTACCGAATGGCGCGCTCTCAAATAACCGTGCACCAACCCTTGCTCGTTGATCCACCGTGACCTGCCCCCAGCATTCGCAATATGCCTACAATAGTTTTGACCATCATCACTTAGCGGGTCAAATTCAGCGGTAACCACAATCGTTGATGGCAAACCTGAGAAATCCAGATCCATTAACGGCGCATAGGTTGGGTCACCTGTTGGTGGCTTGCACAAAACCCTGACTTTTTCATAAAACATCACATTATCACGTGACAACATGGGCGCGTCGGCATGACGGAGATAACTTCCAGTGTTAGGATCACCGCCAAGCGCCGGATAGATCAATAACTGACCTGTGATCTGGGTCACTGCTCCACGTAGCGTGTGTGTTACCGCTGCTGCCAGATTGCCACCGGCGCTATCACCGCACAGTAAAAGTGGCTGCCTGCTCATGTTAAAGACATGCCGGGTGGCAATCATTGCATCACTATACATCGCTGGATGCCGATTTTCAGGCGCCAGACGGTAATCAACTGCAATCACATCATAGCCGGTGCCTGCGCAAATTTCAGCGCAGACATCATCATGGCTGTCCAATCCCCCCACGACAAAACCACCACCATGAAAATAGACAATAGTCGCACTGCCACCACCAACACTATAATGGCGAAGTCCGACAGCGCCCGTCCTGCTGTTAACAACCTTTATGTGGTCAGGTCGACCCGCGTTAAAGGTCTGGCACATTGCATCATAGGCACGCCGCTGCTCAGCAATTGATAGCTCTACCCCGGGATAATGGCGTGTTGTAGCGCGGATGAACTGCCACATCGCCGGATCAATCAAATCGCTATAATCCATTACTCTCTCGTTTGGTTGATGACACGACAAATAGTTTTTGCACTGTCAATGCAAATACCAGTGTAGCGGCAAAACCGGAGCAAGATCAGGTCTTTATCTTTTTCAATATGCTTTTAAAGATAAATTAAGGTTGAAGATAAAATAGGTTCAAGGGCAAAATCCGGCAACAAATAGGTTTAGATCATAGATACACTGTAAGCTGCAGGGTTCATCAACCTTGGCTGACCATTATTCAACTAGGTCGAGGCAAAAAACAATGTTCAATAATCTCTCACCTGGCAGTCGCGGTGCGGTTCTGCTTGTTACCGGAATTTCGATTTTTGGGTTTTCCGACAATTTGACTCTTTTGGTTTCCGATCATGCGGGTGTCGGTCAATTCCATTTCAGCCGCTCGTTATTTGCAATGATCATGGTCACATTGTTGGGCCGATTATGGGGCTTAGATGTCGTTCCACGTTTTTGGAAGCCGGTACTGGCGAGAACCGCCTTCATGGTCGCATCAATGTTGCTTTATTTTGGTGTGATGCCAATGATGCCTATAGCCGAAGCGGGGGCTGGCCTTTTCACATCACCCATTTTTGTTCTGTTATTCTCGACTATCCTTTTCAAGGAGCGCATCGGTTGGCGGCGCATTCTTGCGGTAATAATCGGCAGCGCGGGTGTTTTGTTGGTATTGCGTCCCGGCAGCGAGGGGTTCACAGTCTATCACCTGCTACCAGTAGTCGCTGGCGCTTCCTATGCCATGGGATCGCTGATCACCTATCGCCATCTTCGCGAGGAGAGTCCACTTGCGATCCTGATGAGTTTCATCGTTAGCATCGGGATAGTTGGCGCATTTGCCGCAACCGGATTGACACTGTTTCCTGTTTCTACTGAACTGCAACAACAGGCACCTTTTTTGTTCTCTGGTTGGCGGAGCGTTGATGGGATATTCTGGGCTTGGATCGCGATAATTGCCACAGGAGCGTCTGTCGCATTATCACTTATGACACGCGCATATCAACTTACAAAGACAAGTTACGCTGCGATCTATGAATATGCCTATCTGCTTTCAGTCGGATTTTTTGGGTGGTTGTTCTGGGACATTATTCCAGACATGGTCAGCATTGCCGGGATCGCTCTCATCATCATGGCTGGGGTCGTCATAGTGCTGGCGCAAAGCCGGAGTGAATAGCCAATCTGACCGAAGGGTCACAAACCAACAGCGAGAAAGGCACTGGCATCCTGTTCAGGTGACGAGCCTCGAATCGAGCGATTGGCATAATCACTAAGGGTGATACTGTTGATCTTTATAAATTCTAAATTAGATGTACCGCGTGATGTCTGTCTGCAAACATGAAGTTGAAACGCCAGAGCAAAAAAGGGAGTTATCTAGATGCAAACCTACATATTAATGGGCAAGACAAGCCAGAGTTTTGCCACCGCGATGCTGAACAAGCCGCAGAACAGGCGTGAATCCGTCCAACCAATGCTCGAAGCCTTCGGCGTGGAAGAGGTCGCATTCATGTTCACAAACAACCCCGAATATAATTTTGTCGCCATCATGAAGGCTGAGAGCGATGAAGTCTGTGAAGCCTTGGTCAATGTTGTCTATGCAACGGATAATTTTACAAAATTCGTCTGGAATCGTGCCTTTGATGCCGAGAACTACCAAAAGGTTTTTGAGCTTGGTCAACAGAACATGGCCAGCTACGTTTCCTCACTAAAAGAAGCGGGATTGAGCTAAATGTATGGACGCACCATCTCATTCACATTGTTGGCACCATCGCTATGGGCGGTGCTTGAGACCATTGCAAAGACCACCTCAACCCCGGACATGACGCGCTACGCATTCAAGACGGGCGATAACAGCGGAGTCATCATTGAGATCTTTGCCGACAAGGAAATGGCTGGCAGCCAGTTGGATATCCTGAGAGCCGTTCAGAGCCTGAACGAGCAGGCCATGGCGAAAGTGACCGTGGTTGAGGGGTATTCCGTCTGACCAAATTTCGGCGCACCATTGCCCCTTTTCACCGGCGGGGATAAACGTCTAGCTCTTCGCCAACCCATCGATGATCGGGCAATTCGGGCGGTCATCGCCATCACATGCGTTGGCAAGGGTCTGCAGCTCTTGCTTTAGTTTCTGCAGTTCAGCCAGCTTGGCGTCGATGTCGTCAAGCTTGTTCAATGTGATCTTTTTCACCTCTCTGCTTGGCCGGTTTTTATTTTCATATAATCCAAGCAGCTCCCTGCATTCCTCAATCGAAAAATTGAATCGGCGCGCGGTGCCCACAAATTTTAATTTTGCAACATCCGTCTCGGCATATTTGCGATACCCCGTCTCCTCAGAAATCTGCGGTGTGACAAGCCGTATATTGGCGTAATAGCGCAGAGTTTTGACGGTTAGACCGGCAGCTGACGCGGCTTCCCCAATTTTCATAATAACTGTGCTCCTTGTCATTGACTCTCCCCTTAGGGGAAGGGTTATCTCCGTAGCATAAGAGGTGAAAATGGACATTGCAATCGAAGCGCTGAAAATCAACTGGCACTGTTCCAGGACTTGGAAAAGGGCAAGCTACAACACCAGCTGGTGTCTGTTGGGGTGTGCCATAGGGGACATGGGCACGATCCTGTATTTTCAGTTGAATGGCATTGACTGGCCGGTTGTCTGGATCATGTCTCTGGCAATCATCAACGGGCTTTTGACATCGATTATTTTGGAGACAATCATTCTTTGTCGCCAAATGCCGCTTTTACTCGCCTTTAAAACGGCAATTGGAATGTCACTTGTTTCGATGATTGCGATGGAAGTGGCGATGAATGTGACAGATGTGTTTTTGACCGGCGGTGCAATGCTCACCTGGTGGGTTATCCCGCTCATGCTGGTCGTAGGCTTTATCACCCCACTCCCCTACAACTACTGGCGGTTAAAAGCGCTTGGCAAGGCGTGTCACTGATGAGAAAACTGATGAGGAGTTAAATGAGTTCACGCCGTAATTTTCTCCAGCAATCCATAGCTTGCTTCTCGCTTTCAGCGATACCGACAGGCCTTATGGCTGGTGAAAAAGTCCGCCATTATCAGCTCACAGCGGAACCCACCCCAAATTTTTTTGACGACAAGCCTGTGCCAACCAATCTATGGCTGTATAACCGGCAGAGCCCGGGCCCGCTTATTTCAGCCACCAAAGGCGATATCCTCGACGTTGAGTTTATCAATAATTTGAAACAGCCCACGACCATTCACTGGCATGGAATACGCAACATCAATGAGATGGACGGCGTTCCAGATTTGACGCAGGCCGCTGTTGAGCCGGGCGAACGATTTCGGTACCGCTTCCCGCTCAATGATGCCGGGACGTTCTGGTATCACGCACACAACAAGGCGTGGGAACAGGTGGCACGCGGCCTTTATGGGCCCCTCATTGTGTGGGATTCGGATGAAATTTCCGGAGACCGTGATGTGCTGATCGTTGCTGACGACTGGCTGATCAATGAAGAGGAACAGATTGACGCGACCAGTTTTGGCAGCCTTGGCCATTGGTCACATGGGGGCAGATTAGGCAATGCCCTGTCGATCAACGGAAAGTTCGCCCCGTCTTTACCAATTCCTTCTGCGGGACCGGTGAGGCTCAGGCTGATCAACACGGCCAATGCCCGTGTCCTCACCTTTGCTCTCTCAAGCGCGGCATCAGGGAATATGCCGGAGGATCAATCAGGAGATCAGGCGGGCGACCCGTCCGACAATTTGGTCCTGCGGGTAATCAATATTGATGGCTCTCCCTGTGCGCCCTTCGATGTAGACAGGGTGACACTTGGGCCCGCCCAGCGTGTGGATCTGGAGATCAGCGATGCCTCGCAGCTTAAGACATTGCTGGAGATCAGCACCGGCCAGACTCTTGAGGCCGCCAGCTTCAAATCGATTGCCACCGTGCAGACTGAGCAAACTCGCCTGACGGAATCTCGTCCCTATTATCCACAGCCGAATACGACCAACGCAAAGCTAGTAGATATACATATGCAGGGCGGGGCCATGGGCAATCTGTCCAGCGCCATTTTTGAGGGCGAGATGCGGGGATTGCGCGACCTGGCAGTGAATGAACAAAAATTATGGGCATTCAATGGAAACATCGGCGGTTATGATCACATCCTCGCGGAAATCAACCTTGGTGAGGTGGTTGTGGTGAGGGTTTGGAATGACAGCGCCTGGCCCCATAGCATGCATCTGCATGGTCAGCATTTCTGGGTGAATTCCCGCGAATTTGGCACGGAACAGCGTCCCCTCCTCAGAGACACCTATTTGTTGCAACCACGCGAAAAGGCTGATTTGGTCTTTGTTGCAGACAACCCGGGCATGTGGTTGTTCCACTGCCACATGCTGGAACATCACGCCTCAGGGATGGGCGGCGTGATCGCCGTTTCATAGGCCCCAGGATATCATCAGTCGACAAGCCATGACCATTCATCTTGACGCTGCGGTGCGGTTTTGGCGATTTAGCAGCAGACATTCGCAGACAATGCGCAGAGATTGAGCAGAAATCACGCCTGCGATTTGCGCCTAGATGCCACGGGCGGATATAGGTGATGTCTCAGGCGTATGGGGCGGGGGTTTTCAGAAGAAAAATGGTGCGGCCGATATAATTAGCTAACAAACATTTAGGAAATGAAAACAAAGAGATTAGCACCAATCAACATCTGCTTTTGCGCTATGGTTTGGGCCGTCTATTACAATTCACACAAGCTGATTTTGTATTTTCAAGAATGGTTTTGCCGCCACTTTCCCAACGGTGAACATGGTCAGCATCCATCCCATCAAGCTTGATGGATTTACCACATGACTCACATTTTTGGTTTGCCTTTATCCTGATTGTATGGCGTTCGGCTTCGCTAAAAAGTCTCTTTTTGTCTTTGATCACAACCGAAGAGTTCGACAAAAGAAAACGCCTCAATAATTGATCAACCCTCCAGGACATGCTGTTAAGGTCATTAGTGCCTTGCTGCGCAAGTCGTCCATACTCAATCAGATTTGGGTCCCGATCATCTTCTTCCTTTAGCAGGTTCTGCTCCCTCTCCAACTTAAAGGCATCAAGGAAATCGCGTGTAATTTTAGGAAGGTGCGGATGAGAATAATCAGCGAATACTTTCTTGCAAAAAAAAGTAATAAAGCTGGGTGTAAGGTTGTTTACCTAAGTGCGGATCATTATTTCGAAAAAGCCTGTGTAATATGCCTATCCCACCGTTGACATTATTAACCAATTTCCTTTTTTCATTCTACTTCATTATGTGATTTTGAAGGACCATTTCATCAAGGTGCTTCTTCTTCAAATCACAATATTCGCCGCCACCTACAATTAAATTTTGTTCAATTTTCAGAAACTTTGCGGCCACCTCTTCATGTGAATAGCGCCTTAATTTGAATCCCAACTTAGTATGAAAAAATTTCTCTTTTGCAATTTCTATTATGGTATCGCACATATCGCCACCCAACGCCCTTCGTTGCTCGGCAGCATTGAGCGAATCACCAGCATTGAGACGTAAAAACAACTCTTCAATGTCTTCTTGATCCGCTTTGGTTACTAACAACAGGTCAGCTGCGTATTCCCCAAAGACCTCCTTTGCCTCATCAGCAAGGTCTACATATCGGTCGCCAAGCTTCGGTGGTGTCCACATGTCACCTGAATATTGAAAATCGCTAGACAGTTCAAAATGTCCAGCTCGAAAATCCCAGATTGCAGACAACCTTTGTTTACCGTCGATCACGTTAAATGAGAAAGGATCTTCTTTATCGCTGATGTCCTGAATATAAAATTTTGGTAAATCAAAGTTATTGAATATCGAGTCGATTAATTTCGACTTTTTACTGTTTGACCAAATGCCAGCTTCTCGCTGATATGGGGGGTTCAAATCGTAAAGATTTTTTCACGCCAAAGTTTGCTTATCTGAATTTGCTGCGTTGAACATCTCATACCCAACCTCAAAAAAACTATCCGAGCAACATCCCTCGACGACAACCTTACACAAACGTTTGTGCAGAAGCCAACAAACAAAAATCTACAAAAGGATTTGCGCTGAAACACAGCGCAATTTGCGTCGTACAGCGCAATTTGCGGTGTAGGGTGTCCAACACTGTCCAAGACAGTCCGCTCAAAATCGAGGCGCAGAAACCTATTTGTTGTAGGATATAGGTTGCAACAAACAGGATTCTGGTGTGGCCGAGAGACACGTAAATGCCTTATCTATGCACCATCACTGACCTGGACATCAGCAATACGCGCATATTATGCGTCACTGACTCACTGTCAATAGGCACGTAATCTTTCACAGTTTCTTTCACAGTGAATAGAAATCTTCGGGTAGTGGAATAGACCTGCATATCCTTATCGTTATCAGTACAGAGTAAGTGGCTAGCTAGACTGTATTAGCAATCTCCATAAGACACGTAACTATCATCACTTACCTGACCACATGCATGGGCCAGTTGGGGTGTGTCGGTAATATATTGTTGGGTCATGCAATGGATGGGGTCGTTTCTTTCATGCAACCTCAAAGCAAACTTACCAAGATCTTTAGCTAAAATCATATTGTACAATTCCACGATAAGGCACGATTTTAGTTATAAAATCAAAATTGCTTGAGGAGGCTTTCAGAAACTCTTGCCATATCTTATCGCATGCCACAAATGCTTCCTGATTTTCATACTCTAGCCAATTTCCGATAGTAAATTTATCGCCTTTATTAAAAACCCTAGAGATATAAAACTTCGTCATACCATTTGCTCTGAGATTGGCGGCATGTTGTTCCATGTTGCTTTCAACAAAAGAGAAAAAACCATTCATGTCTGCCTCTGACATGAAATCCATTAAGGTGTAGCTAGTAATAACGGCTTTTGACAAACCAAGGCCTCCTCAATAAAAGTGGATGGAACAAACTTTATAACCGACTGTTAAAGCTGGCATACTACCCGAGCGTTTGCATTACAAAAGTTGTTAACCAATTTCGTTACCCAAATACCCACATCCATGGGTTTCCACTATCACAGGAAATAATGCATCACAGACATACCGTGTATGACCCCGCAAGGCTCAATGGCGGCCTCTGGCATTGTCTTAAATCAATGATACGTCTGACCACGCCAAAGAGTCTGTATAAGGCTTAAACGAGGCGTTTTTTTGGTTATTGGTCTTCAAGGAAATTACCTATACCTTCGTACCGGTATCATTAGCGCACTTAAAATAAAACTGCTTGGCTTCTTCAGGCAATGTAGGATTAACGCCTTTAATCATTTCCTCTATCCGTGCCATACATTTTTCTCTGGTTAGATGTAGTCCACGAGTATCGGTGATACTTTATACAGTCACCTTCTCTGGCCAATGAGCAAACCATCACGATTGCAAGAAACATATGCCTCTCCATTCTGTCGGCTTAAATCTCAATTCCAATTTTATCATCACACTAGCCCGTGTGTGATCATGGATATTCAACTAAGTCTCAGTGGGTAATTAACTTTCGCATTTGTAGGTGTATCCTTGGGGGGTATCGTGAAATACCGATTGAAGTGATTCAGCCATCTCGTGTGCACTTGCAACACATTGTTCTCTTGTTTGATACGGACCACGAGTGTCAGAGAAAACAACGCATTCACTATCCGACATCAACAAACATCCCATTACTAAGACTTCAAACATCGGCTTTTCCTCCTAATCAGCGGAACATTATGCGTTGTAAATAGCGTTCATAGCATGGATCATTAATGGTACGATTAAGGCATGGAAGCACTGAACGAACTTACCCAATCCATCGCATCTGAAATCTCATCTCAGGAGAGCCGATCACGTAAACGTTCAGCAGATGCCCAACACAACTTTGAATATGCGATTGAAACGATTCTTAAAGACCTCTGGAAGGCTGGTGCGATTAGCACAGAGCATGAATGTGGAATACACAGGCGTTCTAATTGGTACTCCATCACACCACGCTATCGTGATCCCAACCTTACATTCAAACAAACGATGGCCGTCTTTGATGGCATGATTGCGTTGGGAATGATTGAGGTCACAAGAAGCGGCTTCTTTGATCGTGATACCGGTGTTGGCGATATCACCAAATACAGAGCAAGAGATAGATTGCTGGAGATGCTGGAGGATGTTAAAGGCAATCCATTTACAGATAACAAGCCTGACTTGAACGCTGAGTGTATCATCCTTCGTGATATTGTTGAGGGTGTGCGCACTGTCAAACGTTACGATGATGATGCAACCACTAAAGAGATGCGTGAGAACCTCTGTACCATCAACACTTGCCTAGCCAAACATTGGCCTGATCTCAGGATTAAGGATGAGCATTACACTGCTTTACAAGAAAGGCTGATGTTAGATGAAGACAAGCAGCCAATAGATTTTACCCAACGCATCCTCACTCGTATCTTCTCTAATGGACGATTTGATCAAGGTGGCAGGTTTTACCGTGCTTGGTGGCACAATGTGCCAAGTGAGTACCGCAAGTTCATCACAATAGATGGCAAGCGCACATGTGAGTACGACTACTCCCAACTGAACCCCCATATGGCTTACTTTATGCGTGGCAGAGAACTGGGCAGCGAAGATGCCTTCAGCAGGGTGTTTGACGGAGAACACAGGTCACTTGTTAAAGAGGTCTTCAATGCCATGATGCAAGCCTCTACACCACTTCTAAGGAAGCCTGATTGTATTGATCTCAGCGAAGTGGAGTTTGACTGGACCACTCTTAGGCAAGCTGTATTAGATGCCCATACACCATTGTCTGATGTCTTCTTTCAAGGTCATGGCAATCATCTCCAGTTCATTGATAGCTGTATCGCTGAAAAGGTCATGTTGCAGTTTGTGAGGTCAGATGATGAGCCAGTGCTGCCAGTTCATGACAGTTTCATCATGCATTACGTATTTGGTGATATGGGTGAATTGGAGGAAGCCATGCGAAGGGCATTCCACGATCACTTCAAGAAGGATATCAAAGTCAGTGAGGATATCGGGGTAATGCTACCATCCTCATTTGACGATAGGGAGTTTGACGATTTATCTGTTGAAGAGATAGCCATCGGACCGCCTGAGTACAGTCAGTGGAATGAGAGGAATTTCTGATTGCTAAAGATAGTTCTCTTATCAGCACTCGCCGTTGGCATCACACTGCTTGTCATACGTAAAGTGCCAAGACTGCGTTTATATGCACAACGGCTATTGCAAAATCCAATAGTGAGGACAATCCTGTTCAGAGGATTATGGCGATTGGTGCAGTTATTGATATTTAGGAGATAAGTAAATGAGTTTGTATCGGGGCGGTTGTTCTTGTGGTGACTTAAGATACCACATAAGCAAAGAACCCATATTCACTCAAGCTTGTCATTGCAGGCTATGCCAACGCCAAACAGCGTCTGCTTTTATTATTAGGACAATGATTGAGTCATCCCATTTCCATGTTGATACGGGAGAATTAATTTGTGTGCACGGACCAACTGGTAGTGGAAGAGGCCAAAAGGTTTATCGGTGCGCTATCTGTAAAGTTCAAATCTTTAGTATTTTCAACAATAGCGATGTCATGACTTTTTTGAAGACGGCAACTTTTGATGAACCTGAACATTTTCCACCACAGGCGCATATTTTCACGAAGAGTAAACTCAGTTGGGTAAATTTGGATGGGGCTACTCCACGTTTTGAGAAATATTACAACAAAGAAGAACTGCTATCAAAAGACAGTCTTGCTAGAAGAAAAGCCATCGGCTGGTAAAACAGGAAAATCAGAGCCAACCCAATCTGTTGTAACACTTAACAATATACTACCCACACACACTGGCCCATGCATTGGTCAAAGTAAAAAGACTTGATAATGATTCTTGAGACAAAGCGGCTGATAATTGGTCACTTCACGTGCACAGATATTCATATGTGGGCCTCTATTGAGGCTGACCCGTTAGTAAGAAAATTTGTTGACGGGAAGTGTTTGAGCAGGGAGGAAGCTGGTCATTATGTTAAGATGAACATGGATAGTTATGCGGAGAATGGCTTTGGGCGCTTTGCTGTTAGGTCTAAGACATCAAAACGTTTAATCGGTATGTGTGGGTTCTTGCAACAAGATGAGGAGATAGATTTTGGGTATCGGTACTCTGCTGAGACTTGGGGCAAAGGAATAGGATATGAGGCTGCAAACAAAGTTCTGAATTACGGACTGGAGCATCTTAAATTGAAAAAAATCTGCGCTGGAGTCGCGATAGAAAATATTCCATCAATCAAAATTCTTGAAAAGTTGGGTTTTGAGTTTGAGAAAAACTTCTTTGTTGATCAAACAAAAGCTGCAAAATATGTGCTTGCTAGTTAACTGATCTTAAAGACAACATAATTAGTTACTTAACTTTCAAACCAATCTGTGTGACAGCACATGTATAATATCTGCGTCGGTGGGTATGGTTCCTGCCTATCCATCTTATAAAGACATGTATCTGTAGTAGGTGCTTTCCATTACCAGAAGATTTCTGAATGGGTAGGTAAGTGATGATAGTTACGTGTCTTATGGAGATTGCTAATACAGTCCAGCTAGCCACTTACTCTGTACTGATAACGATAAGGATATGTAAGTCTATTCCACTACCCGAAGATTTCTATTCACTGTGAAAGAAACTGTGAAAGATTACGTGCCTGTTGACAGTGAGTCAGTGACACATAATATGTGAGTATTGCTGATGTTCAGGTCAGTGATGGTGCATAGATAAGGCATTTACGTGTCTCTCGGCCGCACCATTCTCTCATCTAAACACCTGATATGTCGGCACATTATGTGCAACGGATGGGTTTTATGTAATTAATTACAATAAATCTTAGTTTATAAAATAATCTAAGAATTACAAAAAAGGAATATAACGATGTCCGCACTTATCAATTATACCACCCTCGCCTTTACAACAGAATTTGAAATGAACGAGATGGTAAAGCATATTGATGATACTAGTAAAGTATGGGCGCCTGAAATGAAAAAACGTGGTTTAAAACGTTTTGTTTGTACACGCATATGGAACAAAGGCGATACATTTAAATTAGGAATTTTATTTGAATACGATACAAAAGAAGCATTTCAAGCAAACGTTGAGTATTTAGATAAACATTTTAATACTCTTCCTAAAACAAAAGAATTGATGGCTTTTGCGAAAATGGAAGGAAGCCGAGGCATTGCAGTTTTTGAAGTTTAAATATCCACTGCTAAGTTAAAAACCATTTGTTTCTAGTTGGGTATAGAATAAATCACTCATATGACTCCTACAGAGTCATTAAAATAGTTAACACCATTAGTGTGTCTACTTGACGATTGGTGTGCAACAAACACACATCAAATCTTCATCATCCATCTCTCTAAGACTTCCAATGGATAGCCATTTCCATACCCATGACCGACACCAGAGGTCTTCCATCCTCCGATAGCATCAACAATGTCTGATGGACATTCCACTGCTCTTAGTCTGTCACGAAGGCTATGCCTGAAGCTATGGACCACGCAGTTGTCAGGTACATATTGATGCAACCATTTGTTTAGTCCACCACTGGCTGAGTTAGCTTTGCAACCTGTCTCACTACAGTAACGTGGAAAGGCGAGGATACTATCATTGTTAGCCTCTATAAGCCTCCTAGAAGCCCATAGAGCCTCATTGGTTAATGGAATGAGGCGTTGGCTGCCTTTAGTCTTCAGAGTCCTCCACGAGTGAGGTTTGAGGTCTATATGAGGAATAGGATGGTGAACCTTTATATCCTCTTTCAATAGACCAGCAGCTTCACCAAGCCTCATCCCAGTGTCACTGATAAGAGCAATTAACCAACGCATCTCATCGTCTATGTCTTTGCACAGAGATTACACCTTCCTGATGTCCTGAATGGATATTGGTTGTCTTGATTGAGCATTATCATCGTCAGGAAAGTATGTCCTTGCAAAGGCATTTGAGCAATCCAAACCTTCCTCTGCTATTGCAAGGTTAACTATGGCTCTAATGGACGAGAAGACACGTTTGACTGTCTTCATGCCCATTCCTTTTTCAATGCACCAGTCACGGAATTGCGAAGCTTCATTGGATGAATACGAGGAAATGGGTCTGTCACCCAATAGCTTGGTCACATACTGGGTATTTCTATTGGCTGTTCTAGTGAATACCTTGTCTTTACCCACACCTTTGAGCCGAAGGTATAACTCACAGGCCTCAGATAAATACAAAGTTGCATTGTTTGCATCATCACCGGTTCTGACCACCTGAATGGCAGGTATATCCATATTCTGCAGTCGCAAACCAAGCCAATAGTCCTCAAGGCGTTGAGTTACAGACTTTGAAGTTCGGGTTGCAGCCCTGAGTGATTTAGTCTTCAGACTGAAGCAGAGCCTTGTTACTGAGTAAATTGGGGCTAAATCATGAGGAATATGACGGACGTAATAGTAAATACCATCACGAATCATCACGTGTTCGGGAGCATATTTCTTTCTCATTCTATTTCACACACAAATCTGTTGCAAATAATGTGCTGACATATCAGGTGTTTAGATGAGAGAATGGTGCGGCCGATATAACCAGAAAGTCTCAAATTATCCAATGAAAACAAGTTGAGTAGGGCGAATCTACAAATCGTTTGGCGGGGTGTTTTGCGGTGTACTTCGCGCTATATGACGGAAGTCAAAATGTGCATGAACACTGTTTCTCACTGATCTTTTTTCTTAGATGACCTGAGCTCTTTGAGCTTAACCTCGGTGATTTCAAGAGCTACCTTAGAACGCTCTCTAATTTCTGAAGTTATTTCCTGTCGCCATTCGAAATAAGCGGCACACAGCTCTTCGGTGTGGTCTTCTAAGCGCTCTAAAATAGTATCTTCAAACGGCTGTCGCTGAAACTCTCGACGATATTCATTACCTTCATCGTCAATACCCAATTCATAATCATCCATGGTAGCCCAATACTTTTGTTCGCTATCATCGAATGTCGTATTATAACCTTCGTACCACAGATTAATTTCCAGTTCGGCGAGCATGGTGTCTGGCGGAGATATGGCGCGACTTGTATCGAAATAAGTATTGAAAGCACTCCATTTGCAAGTCATGACATTGGAGCGTTCTAAGTTAAAGATATCGCGAATGCTTGAAGGTTGCACCCGTTGAACTTTCTTTGAAAGTTCAAACCTACTTTGACCATAATAAACTTGATGTGCCAATACTTGGTCACCGCCAATGTCGTCCCATTCATTTGCGATCCAAGATAAATCTAGTTTTTCCTTAACCTGAAAAAAATGATCATTGCCAAAATGACTAGGGCTATTTAGTGCTCTTTCGATCTGATCTTCATAACTAATTCCATGCAACCTTGAAAAGGCTGGTTTTGATTTTAGACGTTCGTAAAAGCGCCTATTTCTATGAAGGGGATAGGATTTCCAGATACCTAATTGATCAGGTATTACGTCGAAAATTTTAGAAAAATTGCGACTAGGTATCAGCACTCCAGTTGTTGGTGTGGAAGCAAAAACTAAATTTGGTTGGTTACTTTTACCGATAGGATATATGCCCAAACTGACTGTTTCCAAACCGACAATTGAACATTCCTCTTTTTCACACTGCGCTGGCACTTCACCTTCCTCATTAGTGTGCCAATAGAGTCCTGGAGATGTTGATCTGATTATCGAAAACAATCGAATCTCAGGGAAACTATTCGATTTCCAACCATCATGGTTCACTTGAAAAGCATATTTATTCCCTGTCTCTTCTTGCTGCTTTTTTAGTGCTGAAGTGGGCACAGCATTGTATTTCCGAACACCCGTAAAGTACTCTTGCACTTTGCATTTTTCGAATATGAATGTTGCATATCTGTTTAAGTGCTTTGAGGCTTGCTCTTCGACAGTTTGGGAACTTCCTTCTGACTCCTCAAACTTTGAGAATCTCGTGCCATCAAATAACTGAACTACAAGCTTTGCCCGGTTTTCACCGGTTAGTGTAGCGGTGGCAGTTACAATACTCACGTAGTCGTGAAGTTTATGACTGAGGTTTTTCAATGTTGAGGCAGTAGGTTCTTTTCCTGGCTTAATGCGGAAGCGCCCCAACCTCTCTACAGCTTTTACATTTTGAGTGTTCAAAGCCAACGCCATCATATCGCCAAGATGCAGTTGTGTTCGACTAAAATGACTTAGTATTTCTCCAAGATTACGGGCTAGCCTAGCGCGTGTTGGGTCATTGACCCTCTTAATATCTTGAATGCTTTGCTCAATAAGAAAAGCTGCGCTATCATCTAAGCTATCAATTTGTTTATGGACAGGGGCTTTGTCGCTCACTTTGCCGCCTCCCGGTTGGAATGGAATGATTTCTGCCATAGCGCGCTCTTAGCTATACAACGCGAATGACTGGTTATCGTTAGCGTGAGCTCTTTTGAAGTCATTTCGACATCTCTTTCGCTCTGCGGTGTAGTATTTTCCCTTTTTGTCATTTCCAATCATACATGTCTTAATGACACCCTCAGCTGTACAGACTATAACTAGTCGAGAAATTTTTGAGGCTAAGTCGCTCTGTATTCCGGCGCTTTTGAGGGCACGGCTTTGTGAATTGCTGACTGATAGGGCAAAATCGCCAGACCCGACATTCACTTCACGATCTGCATATTGCAAAAATAACTTGAATGTTTTGCCCGTAATTCCTCTTTGGTTGAGTCTTTTGTTTGCGTGTTTAGTTAAGTTAAACATGGTGATAAATCCTTTCTATTTCGTCATCACCACCAAGATTTAGCAATTCAAAGAAAGGATTTCGTTGTTCAACTCTAATTATTCAACAATTCTATAAACAATAATATATCAATATTTAAACAATATATTCAATATTTCCAAACAAATTAACGAACAAGTTTATGCCCAGCCATTTACTTTCGGACTGACCCTTTTAATCACGCCGCACACATTTCGCCACACTTGGGCCACTAATCAAATCATGGCGGGCAAGGATATAAAAAAGGTTGCCGAGTTTATGGGCGATACAGAAAAGACTGTACGCGAAAACTACGAGCATTTATCGCCAGATTACCTTCAAGATTTTGTATAGATTTTGGCGGGAAAAATCCCCACCTTTGGCGGGATACCCCGCCATTGGCGGTGTAGGGTGTCCAACACTGTCCAACACAGTCCACTCAAAATCAAGGCGCAGAAACCTATTTGTTGTAGGATATAGGTTTCAACAAACAGGATTCTGGTGCGGCCGAGAAGACTCGAACTTCCACGGGGGTTAGCCCACAGCGACCTCAACGCTGCGCGTCTACCAATTCCGCCACGGCCGCACTCTTGAGGTGCCCTCTGTATGTCATCATGACCAGATTTAATCAAGCTGTTAATTGGCACGGTATCACCTGTCTGATTTCGTCTCTCCAGTTGCCTGTGCTATAGATCAACCAAGCCGTTTTTTGAAAGACACACAGCATGCCGAAACTCTCTGGTTCATCCCTGCCCCCGGATCACGCAAATGCGCCGCGCCATTATTTTGCGCCGACGGGCGGCCTGCTGCCGCAAAGCAGGCAACCCGATGACAAGGCGATCTTCACCACCGCCTATGCAGTGATCCCAAAGAGCGTTATGAGCGACATCGTCACCAGCTTTTTACCGCATTGGCAGCAGACGCGCCTATGGGTGCTGGCACGTCCGCTCAGCGGCTTTGCAGAGACTTTCTCACACTATCTGGTCGAGATCTCACCCACCGGCGGCAGCAACGCCCCGGATGATGATGGCAGCGTGCAATCGGTGCTGTTTGTCGTGGCTGGCCACCTGCGTCTGAAGCTGGATGGCACCACATTTGATCTGGAGGCTGGCGGCTACGCCTACATATCGCCCGGCACCAACTGGCAGGCCGCGAATATTGGCGATGAACGCGTGCTGTTCCATTGGATCCGCAAGCGCTATCAGGCGGTAGCTGGAATTGACGCTCCCTCAACCTTTGTCACCAGCGATGCCGCCATTACCCCTATCGAAATGCCCGATTGTGGCGGTGTGTGGGCGACAACGCGCTTTGTCGATCCGGCTGATCTTCGCCACGACATGCATGTCAATATCGTTACTTTTCAGCCAGGCGGACGCATTCCCTTTGCCGAGACGCATGTTATGGAACACGGGCTTTATGTTCTGCAGGGCAAGGGACGTTACCGGCTCAATGATGACTGGGTGGATGTCGAGGCCGGCGATTACATGTGGCTGCGGGCCTTCTGTCCACAAGCCTGCATCGCCACTGGCGATGAACCCTTCCGCTATCTGCTTTACAAGGATGTAAATCGGCATATGCCGCTTGGCGCTACGGGGCTTACCCATGGCTGACGGCCTCACCGATCAGGTTGGCAGGCCAATCTTCCAAAATTTTGCTGGGCCGCATGACTATGCGCCGACTATTGACGCCATGCGTGACCATGCGGCGGCCATTCGGTCCGGGCGTGTGCCGGAGGCTGTCTGGCTGCTTGAGCATGCGCCCGTCTATACGGCCGGCACCTCAGCTAAGGATGCCGATCTGCTCAATCCCGGCAATACTCCCACACACAAAACCGGTCGCGGTGGTCAATGGACCTATCATGGACCGGGTCAGCGGGTTGCCTATGTCATGCTTGACCTGCAAAAACGCGGGCCAGATGTGCGCTGCTATGTACATAATCTTGAAGGATGGATCATCGATGTGCTTGCTGGGTTTGGCGTTACCAGCCAGCGCCGGATAGGACTGCCCGGGATTTGGGTGGAAACGGGAAACAGCGTCTCTGGCCTCGACAAGATCGCCGCCATCGGGGTGCGGATCAGCCGGTGGATAAGCTGGCATGGTATTGCCATCAATAACTACCCGGACCTGGAAGCCTTTCAGGCAATTGTTCCCTGCGGTGTAAGTGATGGCGGCGTCACCTCGCTTGCCGCGCTTGGTGTCTCGGTCAGCATGAACGAGCTTGACAATATGCTGCAAACGCAGTTTGACCTCCATTTCCCAAATGGGACGTAAAACCCCCACTCAGCCAGCGATGTCCAGGTCCTTCAGATAATCCAACACCGTGTCTATCGCCTTTTCTGCATCCCTCATCAACCATCCGGCAGCTGGCGTCTCGCCCATCAGGCCATCACTCGGCCCCTCATAATGCAGCAAAAGATTGCGCCGCCCCCGCAGCCAGGACAGAGCCGCCTTATTGCCCGCATAGGCAAAGGCCATCCCGTCAAGATAGCCCGCAGGCCCCGCCTGTTCATTCGCAATCACATCAACAAGCGTTTGCGCAAGAACAATACAAGCCACAGATAAGCCAGCCCGCGCTGCCGCCTGCAACTCATCGGCCAAGACCGATGCGTGCGGGCCGAAATCAGCCGTGTCAAGACGTGAGAGGCGCGACATCACACCGGCTGCCAGTGGCGTCTGAGCGGCCATTACTGGGCCGCTCCCAGCAGCCTCAAAAATGTGGCAACGTCATTCAGTTCAGTCTGAATGAAGCCACGCCTGTGTTCGGCCTCTAAATCGCTTCCCCATCTCTCCACCTGCCACAACTCGTCAAGGAAAGCCGTTTCAAACAGCTTCTTCTGGTCAATTTCCCCACGCAGGAACGCCAGACCGAGCACCAGCGAACCGCCTATCGCAACCGCCCGATGCAGCATCCCCAACTCCCAATTATCATGTTGATCGACAGCCACTTTTAATCCGGAAAGAGAGGCAGTGGGCTGTGTCACCGGCATAATCCCCGACCCAATTTGCAATGGTGCATTCAGAACATCGCTTGACCACTCTAGCCAAGGTTGCCATTGACTTGCCTGTCTGCGCGAAAGCTCATCATCATTAGCGCGATAACATAGCAGGTCATTGCCACCATAGGCGATAATCTCATCCACCAGATCCACGCGCTGCGGGGTTACCCTGTCAATCACAGTTACAGCAAGGCTGAACAGAGGCATCCTTGCCGGATCAATCTCATCCTGTTGCGAGTCCCACTCGCTGGCGATGGCCCGCGCCAATTTTTCAGTTGGCAGGCCAAATTCACGTTGTGCTGGCGAGCGAACAACGCGCCCATCCAGCAAGACGCGATGGCCATCGCTGCCAGTCTCTGTAGTGACATTCCTGTAAAACCGCTTTTTCATTGCCTCTCGCCTAAACCAAAATTCGGCATGAATAAAGTCCACTCACAATACGCTCGTTTGCTATTATCATTAGCCCTCATCAAAGGGCCAATCGCCCTTCGGCAGTCGTAGGTCAAGATCGAATAGACTTGTTCGCATATGGCCGGTCAAGGGTGCCTCAATCAGGACACCATCACCAAGTTGCAAGCGCCAGGCATGCAGATGCAGCCGCTTTGTGACAAGTCCACCAGGATGCGCCTGAGCACCACCATATTTGCCGTCGCCGGCGATCGGATGCCCCTCATGTGCCATGTGAACACGCAATTGGTGTGTTCGCCCCGTCTGCGGCCGCAACGCCATCAACGCCAGCTTGCGGCCCATGACGTCAACGCGTCGTGCCTCGGTATGGGCGGATTGACCCTCTGCCGTGACGACCATTTTCTCGCCGCCTCGTCCGGCCTGTTTTTCCAACCGGTGCCGGATCTGCAGAACTGGTTTTGGAATGCCGACAACCAGTGCAAGATAGGTCTTGGCGATCCGGTGATGTTGAAAATCATCGCCGAGGCGACGAGCCGCCGCCCGGTTCTTGGCAAGCAGTAGAATCCCTGATGTATCCTTGTCTATCCGATGAACAAGCCGCAGGCGCGCCTCGTTACTGCCATCTGCCAGCGCCATTAGCATGCCATCAATGTGAGCGTTGGTGCCGGTGCCACCCTGCACCGCTACTCCAGGCGGCTTGTTCAGCGCCAGCCAGTCAATTCCCTCGGCAATCACCATCGAGTCCAGCTGCTGCACCAACCTGTTGTCACGGTGAGGCATGTTTTTCGACTTTGGCTTCAAAGCGGGACGTGGAGGTATTCCTGAGCGAAGATGCGGTGGCAGGCGCACTTCCTGACCTGCGGTGAGACGGTTCGAGGGCTTTGCTTTGGCGCCATCCAGACGAATCAGCCCGGACCTTAGCATCCGTTCAACATCACCCTGCGGCAGACCCGGAATCAGTCGCCGCAAAAACCGATCAAGCCGGGTGCCATTCTCGCCTTCGGGCACAATCTCAAACCACCAATTCGGTGTGGCTTTCTGTACCCCCTCCTCCTCTGGTGTCACGGTGCTCATGACGGCAGCCTGACAAGCCAGTAACACAGTGCAAAGCTGCCAAGTGACAGACATATTGACAGCGCAATATAGACCCCAGCCATACCAAGTCCCTGTTTTTGAAAAAGGGCACCAGCATCCAGTGAAAAACTGGAAAATGTTGTCAGCGCTTCCAATAATCCAATCGCAATAAAAGCACGCCACGCCTCCGGCACCATCAAGCCACCCGCAACAAGACCAGCAAACAACCCCATCAAGCCACTGCCACACACATTGACAATGAGCGTTGCAACGGGACCATTGATGCCAAAAAAGCCCACACCCGTCAGCAGCGACACACTGTATCGCAACATTGCACCAAGCGCACCGCCGCCAGCAACGGCTGCATACATAGCAAGACTCATCTAGCTGTCCTCATCCGGTGATGTCTGTTTTTCAGCCCGTAGCCTGTCCCAATAGGCAAGCCGCTTGCCAAGCTCGCGTTCAAAGCCGCGTTCAACAGGATGATAGAAGCGCTGGCGCTCCATTCCATCTGGAAAGCAATTCTGCCCGGAAAATCCGTCTGGATTGTTATGGTCGTAAGCGTAATTCGCCCCATATCCAAGGTCTTTCATCAATTTCGTCGGCGCGTTCAGAATATGCGCCGGCGGGCTGAGCGATCCGGTTGCAGTTGCCGCACGGCTCGCAGCCTTGAAAGCAACATGGGACGCGTTTGATTTCGGCGCCGTCGCCAGATAGATCACAAGGCCGGCAATGGCAAGATCACCCTCGGGACTGCCAAGCCGTTCATAGGCCTGCCACGCAGCAAGCGCCCGTGGCACCGCTTCGGGTTCGGCAAGGCCAACATCCTCTGAGGCAAACCGTGTCAGCCTGCGCAGAATATAATGCGGGTCCTCTCCACCGGCCAGCATCCG
The DNA here is from genome assembly GCA_902547925.1 of uncultured SAR116 cluster alpha proteobacterium. Taxonomy (GTDB): domain Bacteria; phylum Pseudomonadota; class Alphaproteobacteria; order Puniceispirillales; family Puniceispirillaceae; genus MED-G116. The sequence continues at coordinate 74,243 of CACCQD010000002.1, forward strand.
TGAAAGCCAATAGAGGCCAGCATCCGCGTCTGACGACCGCAGCGTTTTATGTAACGCCGACATAAGGTTGTAATGTTGGTCCCCTGCCCGATCAAAGGCCGGTGCGCGGCCTGCAACAATCTCAGCAAGCGCGGCAGTATCCAGTGCGGGCTTCGCTGGCAAGCCGATCAGCAGCGATGCCATGGTTAGCAGATATCGCCCATCACCATCCGCCATCGCAATCAACGCCGTTCGTGCATCCTCATCAAGTGACAGGGTGGCACCAATATCAGCCTCAACCCGCTTCAAAAGAGCCTCGAGGGCTTCTGACGCAAGGCGTTCACACACGAGCACCTGCGCCCGCGACAACAGAGCACCATTTAGCGCGAATGACGGGTTTTCGGTGGTTGCACCAATCAGCGTCACGGTGCCATCCTCAACCCGCGGAAGCAGGCCATCCTGCTGCGCCTTGTTAAACCGATGCACCTCATCAACGAACAGCAGGGTTCGCTGGCTAGAGCGCAGACGTTCCTCGGCCCGCGAAAACACCTTCCGCAGATCAGCCACCCCATCAAACACCGCTGAAACAGGCTCAAACGCCATCTTGGCCTCAGCGGCAAGCAATCTGGCGATCGTCGTTTTACCAGTTCCAGGTGGGCCCCAGAGGATGATTGACGACAAGTTGCCAGCATCCAGCATTCGCCGCAGACGACCCTCAGGCCCAATCAACGCCTCCTGACCGAAAACATCTTCGAGCCGTTGCGGACGCAGCCTCTCCGCCAAGGGTGCCGCATCATCAGCCATTCCAAAATCAAGTTCCGTCATGATCATATCTTCGCCAAACTTAACGGTCTTCGCAAAGAAAAAGGGCTACCAGTGGCAGCCCTTTGATCCTTTTGTCGATGCAAGACATGCCTTAGGCTGCGGTTTCCTCGACATCTGTTTCATCTGCACCCATAACCGGCCCAGAATCCTGTCCCCGCGCATCCTCATCGCGGTCAACAAGCTCAATCACAGCCATCGGCGCGGCATCGCCGTAACGGAAGCCTGCCTTGAGAACACGAGTGTAACCGCCCTGGCGTTCCTGATAGCGTGGGCCAAGAACCTCAAACAGCTTCTTTGTCATCGCGTCATCACGCAAGCGCGCAAAGGCCATGCGACGGGCATGCAAATCACCACGCTTGCCAAGCGTAATCAAACGCTCAACAACTGGGCGCAATTCCTTTGCCTTGGGCAATGTGGTCACGATCTGCTCATGCTTAATCAGCGCCTGAGCCATATTTCTGAACAGCATCTGGCGGTGCTGTGATGTGCGGTTCAGCTTCCGTCCTGAAGTACGATGACGCATTATTATTCTCCTTAACCTCTGGCAGGCCCAAATCCATTTCCGACGATTAAAACGGTTCGTCGAGACGCCGGGCCAATTCCTCAACATTCTCTGGCGGCCAATTTGCAATATCCATCCCGAGTTCGAGGTTCATGCCCCTAAGCACTTCCTTGATTTCATTCAATGACTTGCGGCCAAAATTCGGTGTGCGCAGCATTTCATATTCTGTCTTGAGCACCAGATCACCGATATAAACGATGTTGTCATTCTTTAGACAGTTCGCTGAGCGTACCGACAGCTCCAACTCGTCAACCTTGCGCAGCAAATTGCGGCTGAATGGAAGATCCTCTGCCTCATCGGCTGGGCTCTGGTCTTTCGGCTCTTCAAAGTTAATGAAGGTCTGCAACTGTTCCTGAAGAATTCGCGCAGCGTATGCCACCGCATCCTCAGGCGTCACAGACCCATCAGTTTCGATGGTCAGCAGCAGCTTGTCATAATCGGTGATCTGACCAACACGGGCATTCTCAACCTTATAAGCAACCTGACGGACGGGGCTGAAAATCGAGTCAATCGGCACCAGACCAATGGGGGAGTCCTCAGTGCGGTGGGCGCTGGCCGGAACATAACCCTTGCCGGAAGCCACAGTAAGCTCCATCGACAGATTGCCCCCCTTATCAAGATGACACAGCACATGGTCAGGATTCATGATCTCGACACCGGCGCTCTCGGTGATCATGCCGGCGGTAACGGTCGTCGGTCCGTCAATTGACAGGCGCAGCCGCTTTGGTCCCTCATCATCAAGGCGAATAGCAACCCCTTTGAGGTTCAGCACCAGATCGGTTACGTCCTCGCGGACGCCCGGAATTGACGAGAATTCATGAACAACCCCTTGGATCTGCACAGCTGTGATAGCCGAACCCTGAAGTGATGATAGCAAGACACGACGAAGGGCATTACCGATGGTCACACCAAAGCCGCGTTCAAAAGGACCGACCGCCACAACGGCCTGACTTGAGTTATATTCTGAAACCTTGACTTCAAGTTCGTCAGGTTTTTTAAGATCCAGCCAGTTCTTCTCAATCATTGGCGATGTCCCTTCAAATGAGAGCGATGTACTTGGAACACCGATCCTGCCCACAGGGCCGGTGGTGTGTAGCAAAGTCGGCGACGCGGAGTTAAACGCGACGACGTTTGCGAGGGCGGCATCCATTATGCGGGATCGGTGTGACATCGCGAATTGATGTAACGTTGAACCCGACGGACTGCAGAGCGCGAAGTGCGGACTCACGACCTGAACCGGGACCACGCACTTGTACGTCAAGTGACTTCATCCCATGCTCGGCTGCCTTCCGGCCTGCATCCTCAGCTGCCATCTGGGCTGCAAACGGCGTTGATTTCCTTGACCCCTTGAACCCCATGCCACCGGCTGATGCCCAAGCGATCGTATTGCCCTGCACATCTGTGATCGTGATCATTGTGTTGTTAAAGGTCGAATTCACATGCGCAACACCGCTGGTAATGTTTTTGCGCTCGCGACGACGAACACGGCCTTGGCTTGGTTGTTTTGCCATTTTCTGACTCCTCGTCTCTCGCTGTTATTTCTTCTTGCCGGCAATGGCCTTTGCAGGGCCTTTGCGGGTACGCGCATTTGTATGGGTACGCTGGCCACGCACAGGCAGATTACGGCGATGCCGCAATCCCCGCAGGCAGCCAAGGTCCATATAGCGCTTGATATTCATCGACGTCTGGCGACGAAGGTCGCCTTCAACCAGAAAATCCGCGTCAATAATGTCACGCAGTTTTGTCAACTCGTCTTCCGACAGATCAGCCACGCGACGCTCGTCCGGGACGCCGGCCTTTGTGCATATGGATTTAGCACTTTTCGTACCAATACCATGAATGTAGGTCAGTGCGATCTCGACCCGTTTTTTGGTCGGAATGTTTACACCAGCAATTCTTGCCACAGTCTGGCTCCTTTGTTTAAAAGACTGTCTGGGATTTTCCCCTGTACAAGCCCCTATCGCGCCACCGCTATAATTTTCTTGAAGGCGCCGAATTATAGGCTCTTACTCTTGACAGTCAACCTCAACGCTAATTCAAATCCAAGTTTATCAACTTCATAAAGGGTCCACCCTCACATTTACCCAACTATCTTTCCAACGCTACTGGCGACATCTTCGATCGATGTCATTCCATCAACACTACGTAGCAGCCTCCTTGCTTCATAGTAGGGCAGAAGAGGCGCTGTATTCTGATGATAAACCGCAAGCCGCTTACGCAAGGTGTCGGCGTTATCATCGCTTCTTGCATCACCGCTTTCGGCAGCGCGTTTTTCGACGCGCGCAAACAATGCAGCCTCATCAACCTTTATCTCAACCACATGATCAATGCCGGTGCCACGCGCATCCAGCATTTCATCAAGCGCCTCAGCCTGTGCCACCGTCCGAGGAAACCCGTCAAGAATGACGCCGTTTGCACAATCTGGCGCATCCATGCGCTCAGAGATCATTTCAACTATGATATCGTCAGAGACCAGATCACCACGATCCATGATTTCCTTGGCGCGCAGCCCGAGTTCGCTTTCCGCAGCAATTGCCGCCCGCAACATGGCACCCGTTGACAGCTGAACGAGCCCAAGCTCCTCGACGAGCCGAGTTGCCTGAGTGCCTTTTCCCGCGCCGGGCGCGCCAAAGAGAACCAGGATCATCGGCCGCGTCCCTTAATGCGAGATTTTTTGACCAGACCTTCATATTGATGAGCCAGCAAATGTGATTGCACCTGACTGACGGTATCGAGAGTCACCGTTACCACGATTAACAAGGAGGTGCCGCCAAAATAGAACGGCACCGCATACTGGCTGATTAATATCTCTGGCAGGATACACACCGCCGCCAGATACGCAGCACCCAGCACTGTTAACCGGGTCAAGATCGAGTCGAGATAATCGGCAGTCGTCTTTCCTGGGCGAATGCCGGGGATGTAACCTCCGTATTTACGCAGATTTTCCGCCGTGTCCTCTGGATTGAACACGATCGCTGTGTAGAAAAAGGCAAAGAACACGATCAGGCCAATATAGATCGCCAGATAGAGCGGCTGTCCACGACCCAACAGCGCGTTCAACGTTACCAGCCACTCAGCGCCGCCATCCTGACCACCGCTCAGATTGATGATCGAGACCGGCATCAACAGCAAGGATGACGCAAAGATCGGCGGGATCACACCCGGCACATTGATTTTCAGCGGCAGGAATGACTGATCGCCACCAAAAACCTTGTTTCCATGCTGACGTTTTGGGTATTGGACGACGATCTTGCGGACCGACCTCTCAATAAAGACAATAAAGGCGATCACTGCTGCTGCCATCACGAACAACGCAAGAAGCAGCACAACAGACAGCGCGCCCGTCCTGCCGAGCTCCAGCGTGCCCGCCAGCGCCGTCGGCAATTCCGCCACAATCCCAGAGAAAATAATCAATGAAATGCCATTACCGACACCTCGGCTGGTGATCTGCTCACCAAGCCACATCAGGAACAAAGTACCGCCGACGAGCGTTACCACAGTTGTCACCCGGAAGAACATGCCCGGATCAGAGACAACAGCAGAGGCAGATTCAAGACCAACAGCAATGCCATAGCCCTGCACAGTCGCCAACAACACTGTCAGATAGCGTGTATATTGATTGATTTGCTTGCGGCCAGACTCACCATCTTTTTTCAGCGCTTCGAGCGTGGGCACGATCGCCGTCATCAACTGCATTATGATTGAGGCCGTGATGTAAGGCATGATATTCAGCGCAAAAATGGTCATCCGGCCAAGTGCGCCACCTGAGAACATGTCAAACATGCCCAGAATGCCACTTGATTGTTCCGAGAACACATCAGCGAGCGCGCCAGGATTGATCCCGGGCAGGGGAACATAAGTGCCAAGCCGATAGATGATCAGCGCACCAAGTGTAAATAGCAGGCGCTTTTTCAGCTCATCGGCCTTTGCCAATGCGCCGAACCCTGCCCCCGCTGCCATACGATCTGCTGCTGATGCCATTATCTGCTTATACCCTGATCCCGTTTAACTGACGTAGGCCGCTATTCAGCAGCCACAGTCGGTGTCACAATCTTGCCACCTGCGGCCTCAACCGCCGCAATAGCAGACTTTGAAGCCCCTGCTACGTGGATTTCGATCTTCTTCGCGGTCAACTCCCCCTTGCCAAGAATCCGAACACCATCACGCGCCTTGGAGATCACACCGGCGCCAACAAGCGCGGCGGCGTCAACGGGCTTACCCGCATCCAGACGACCGGAGTCAATGGCTGCTTGCAAGCGGCCAAGATTAACCTCGACATATTTTTTGCGGAAAATATTTGTAAAGCCACGCTTTGGCAGGCGGCGATGGATAGGCATTTGACCACCTTCGAAGCCATTGATCGACACGCCTGAGCGTGCTTTCTGGCCCTTGTGACCACTTCCTGATGTCTTACCGGTGCCTGAGCCAATACCACGGCCGACACGTTTACGATTCTTGGTCGCGCCTGGGTTGTCTTTAACTTCGTTCAGTTTCATGCCTTGCTCCTGGCGGGGAGACTTGCCCCGCCCCAATACCTATACTCTATTCGCCTTCAACGCGGATGAGATGCTTAACCTTGTTGATCATGCCACGAACCGAGGGGGTGTCCTCGAGCTCACGTGTGCGGCCGATCTTGTTAAGACCAAGACCAATCAACGTCTGGCGTTGGTCACCCAACCGACCAATGACGCTTTTAGTTTGCGTTACGCGTACCGTTTGTTTGGCAGCCATCTTAAACTCTCCTGTTAGGACGCAGCGGCTTGATCTTCGCTGCTTTTCTCAGCCCGTTTACCAAGAACATCTGCAACACGTTTCCCGCGCTTTTGCGCAACCGAACGAGGTGCCTGCATATGGTTCAACGCCGAGAAGGTCGCCTTGATCATATTGTGTGGGTTGGAGCTACCAATTGATTTGGCAACAATATCCTGAATGCCAAGCACTTCAAAAACAGCGCGCATTGGACCACCGGCAATGATGCCTGTACCCGCAGATGCAGCGCGCAGAAGAACGCGGCCCGCACCATAAGTGCCTTTAATATCATGATGCAGCGTGCGGCCATCACGCAGCGGCACACGAACCATGTTGCGCTTTGCGCCTTCGGTTGCCTTACGGATTGCCTCGGGAACCTCGCGCGCCTTGCCGGTGCCAAATCCTGCACGGCCTTTGCCATCACCGACCACGACCAAAGCAGCGAAACCGAACCGGCGTCCACCCTTTACAACTTTGGCCACCCGGTTGATGCCAACCAGTTTTTCGAGCATTTCCGGCTCATCACGCTGAGCGTTGCGGTCCTGCCTGTCATTATTGCGTGCCATTTATCGGTGCTCCCTAGAATTTCAGGCCGGCTTCGCGCGCGGCATCGGCAAGTGCTTTCACACGGCCATGGAAAATGTAACCACCACGGTCAAACACGACGATTTCAACGCCATTTGCTTTTGCCCGTTCGGCAACCAGCTTGCCAACCTCGGCTGCGGCAGCGCTGTTGCTGGTGGATTTGAAAGCCTTTTTGACGCCAGCATCCAAGGTTGAGGCCGCAGCCACTGTATGACCCTGTGCATCATCGATCACTTGCGCATAAATGTGCTGCGATGAGCGATGAACAGACAGACGTAGACGACCCGATGAGGTCTTGCGAAGGGCCACTCTGGTACGGCTTTTGCGCCGCTCGAAAAGTTCTCTTGGTGTTTTCATTGCATTGACCCTATTTCTTCTTGCCTTCTTTGCGGACGATATGCTCTCCCGCGTATTTTACACCCTTGCCTTTGAACGGCTCCGGTGGACGCTTTGCACGCACCTCAGACGCAAACTGGCCAAGCAACTGTTTGTCGGCACCGCTGATGACAATGGTTGTGTTGTTTTCAACAGCCACTTTCAAACCAGTCGGAATTTCCATTTCAACAGGATGGCTGAACCCGAGGTTCAGAACCAGCTTGTTGCCCTGCATTGCTGCACGATAACCAACACCGTTGATCTGCAGATTGCGTGTGAACCCTGTCGAGACACCAACAACCATGTTGTTGATTGTGGCCCGCATGGTTCCCCACAACGCTTTTGACTGACGTGTTACGCGCACCGGCTTCAGCGTCGCCACATTGTCCTCAATGGACAGTGACACATCGCTATGCAGAGGCGCACTCAATTCGCCATTCTTACCCTTAACGATGACCGAACCACCCTCATGTGACACCGTCACATCAGCAGGTATGTTAATTGCATTGCTTCCGACACGAGACATGCCAATCGCTCCTTAAAATACGTGACAGAGGACTTCGCCGCCAACCTTGGCAGTGCGCGCCTCATTGTCAGAAAGAACACCACGGGGCGTCGAGAGGATGGCAATACCAAGCCCGTTATAAACGCGTGGCAGGTCACGGGTGCCGTAATAAACACGACGACCAGGCCGGGAAACCCGCTTGATCTCTGAAATCACGGGCTCACCTTCATGGTACTTCAGCTCGATCTGCAGTTCCTTGATACCGGGACGCACATCAATGCTGGAATAGTTGCGGATATAGCCTTCGCGCTTCAACACTTCCAGCACGTTTGTGCGAAAGCGAGATGACGGGCTGGAGACAACGGTCTTGCGAGCATGCTGGCCGTTGCGGATGCGTGTCAGCATATCGCCGAGAGGATCACTCATAGACATTACAATTCTCCTCTTCTTACCAGCTGGACTTGACGACACCAGGCACCTGACCCATCGAGGCCAGATCGCGCAGCGCAATCCGTGACATTCTAAGCTTGCGGTCATAACCACGCGGTCGACCTGATACCTCACACCGATTACGGATGCGGATCTTCGAGCTGTTGCGAGGCTCTTTCGAGAGCATCATCACAGCCTGGAACCGGTCTTCCATCGGAAGAGACTTGTCTTTAATAATCGCCTTCAGCGCTTCACGGCGCGCACCTCTGCTCGCAACGATGCGCTTACGCTTGTTATTCTTTTCAACGGCACTTTTCTTAGCCATTACTAAACCCCTTTGCCCCTACGCTTTGACGAACGGAAACTCAAAACCAGTGAGCAACTCACGGGCTTCGTCATCCGAACGTGCGGAGGTTACGACGATGATGTCCATTCCGCGGACTTCATCAACCTGATCATAATCGATCTCTGGAAAAACGATCTGCTCTTTGATACCCATGGCATAATTGCCACGACCGTCAAAGCTCTTGCCATTCAAACCGCGAAAATCACGGACACGAGGCAATGCAACGTTCACCAACCGATCAAGAAATTCGTACATCTGCTCACGACGCAACGTGACCTTGCATCCTATCGCCATACCTTCACGAAGTTTAAAGGCAGCGTTGGCTTTCTTGGCGCGGGTCACAATGGGCTTCTGACCAGTAATGGCCGCCAGTTCACGGGTGGCGTTCTCAATTTTCTTTGAGTCACGAACGGCTTCACCAACACCCATGTTGATGACCACCTTTTCTAGCTTTGGAACCTGCATGACATTGTTATAGCCAAACTTTTCCACAAGAGCCGGGCGAACTGCCGTCAGATAATGTTCTTCTAAACGCGTCTTCATCTCAGCTTTCTCTCCTTACCCTGACTAGCTCAGGGCCTTACCAGAACGACGAGCGATCCGGATCTTGGCACCGTCCTTGACCTCGAAACCAACGCGGGTAGCTTTGCCGCTTTCTGGGTCAATATGGGCAACATTTGAAATATGCAGCGGGGCTTCCTTGCTGATAATACCACCAGCATTTGTCTGCGTGGGACGGGTGTGACGCTTGACCATGTTACAGCCCTGCACACGCACCCGAGACTCAGCGCGAAGAACCTCTAAAACCTCGCCTGTCTTGCCCTTATCACGACCGGTTGTCACCACAACGTTGTCGCCTTTCTTAATTTTGAATTTCTGCGCCATTACAGCACCTCCGGTGCCAGTGAAATAATTTTCATGAACTTGCGGCTCCGCAACTCGCGTGTCACCGGCCCAAAAATACGCGTGCCGATCGGCTCGTCCTGCTTATTCAGCAAGACAGCAGCGTTACGGTCAAAGCGGATGGCGCTCCCATCAGCGCGGCGGATTTCCTTTGCTGTGCGAACGATGACCGCGCGATGAACATCGCCCTTTTTTACCTTACCCCGGGGAATGGCTTCCTTTACCGTGACGACAATCACATCACCGACGCCGGCAACCTTTCGACCAGAGCCGCCAAGCACCTTGATACACTGGACACGACGTGCGCCAGAGTTATCAGCGACTTCAAGATTGGACTGCATTTGAATCATGTCAGTCTCCCCTACGCCCTGGTTGGGTCTTCATAGACCACTTCATAAGTCTTTGACTTTGAAATGGGCGCGCATTCGCGGATACGCACCGAGTCACCCTCTTTGCAGCGATTCTCGGCATCATGTGCCGCGAACTTCTTCGACCGGGTGATAAACTTTTTGTAAACAGGATGCATAATACGGCGCTCGACACGAACTGTTACAGTCTTGTCTGCCTTATCACTCACAACAGTGCCCTGCATGGTACGCTTTGGCATAACTCGTTTCCCTTACTTTGCGGCATCAGCTGCTTTGGCCTGCTGGCCAAGAACAGTCTTGATACGGGCGATTTCTCGCCGCACGATCCGTGCACGTGCCGGATTTTCATTCTGACCATTAGCGGTTTGAAAACGCAGATTGAACCGCTCCTGTTTCAGACCCACCAGCTGTGTCTTCAGCTCATCAGCTGTTTTGGCGCGGAGCTCTTCAGCTTTGACAGTTGCCATTAATCCAAACTCCCTTAGTCAGTGTCGCCAAGACGACGAACAATGCGGGTATCAAGTGGCAGTTTTGCGGCAGCAAGGCGCAGCGCCTCTTGTGCCAATTCCCACGAAACACCATCGATCTCGAACATGATGCGGCCCGGCTTGACCCTGGCAACCCAATATTCCGGGTTACCCTTACCCTTACCCATCCGCACCTCTGCAGGCTTTGATGACACAGGCACATCAGGAAAAATCCGGATCCAGACCCGACCTGCACGGCGCAGGTGACGGGTAATTGCCCGGCGGGCAGCTTCGATCTGGCGCGCAGTAACACGCTCAGGCGTTACAGCCTTGAGCCCATAAGCACCGAAATTAAGCTGCGTTCCACCCTTGGCAACGCCATGGATGCGGCCCTTGTGGGCCTTACGAAATTTGGTACGCTTTGGCGAAAGCATCTATCTGTCTCCCTCGTCCTACCCGTTAGCACGCGGCGCAGGGCCAGCTTGCTGTTCAGCCAGACGCTTGTCCTGGGCCATTGGGTCATGAGCCATGACCTCCCCCTTGAACACCCACACCTTGATGCCGCAGGCGCCATAGGTGGTAAAAGCGGTAGCCTCACCGTAATCCACTTCGGCACGCAATGTATGAAGCGGCACACGGCCTTCGCGGTACCATTCGGTCCGTGCAATCTCAGCGCCGCCCAAACGACCGGCGCAATTGATCCGTACACCAAGTGCACCAAGCCGCATTGCTGACTGGACAGCACGCTTCATGGCACGACGGAAACCAACACGGCGCTCAAGCTGCTGGGCAATATTCTCGGCAACCAGTTTGGCATCAATCTCGGGCTTTCTCACCTCAACAATATTCAGGCTGACGTCACCGCCAATGCGCCTGGCGAGATCAGCGCGCAGCTTTTCGATATCCTGACCCTTCTTACCGATGATCAAACCGGGGCGGCCAGCATGGATTGTCACACGTGCACGTCCAGCTGGACGCTCGATGACAACCCGGCTGATGGAAGCCTGCTTCAACCGGTCCATCAAATAGGCACGGAGCTGGATGTCCTGGTGGAGCAGCGTGCCGTAATTGCGGCCAGCATACCAACGCGAGTCCCATGTGCGGTTGATGCCAACACGCAGCCCAATTGGTTTAACTTTCTGACCCATTTACTGCTCTCCTCTTTCACCGACAATAATTGTCAGGTGTGAAAATGGCTTCAAGATGCGGGCGCCACGGCCGCGAGCACGGGCCTTGAAACGCTTCATCACAAGCGCCTTACCAACATGCGCTTCCTTGACATATAGTCTGTCGACGTCAAGCGCATGGTTGTTCTCTGCATTGGCGATCGCTGACTGCAACGCCTTTTTTACATCACCGGCAACCCGGCGACGCGAAAATGTCAACGCTGCAATCGCGTTGTTAGCGTCCATTCCACGAATCATTGTGGCAACCAGATTCAGCTTTTGAGGGCTGATGCGCAGGTTGCGCAGTACAGACTTAGCCTCAGAATCAGCCAGCGCTCTTGGTTTTGCTTGCTTACCCATAATGCCCCTCTAACGCCTTGATTTCTTGTCGGCAGCGTGACCGTAATAGGTTCGCGTTGGTGAGAATTCGCCAAATTTATGACCGACCATTTCCTCGGAAACAGAAACTGGAATGAATTTGTTACCGTTATGAACACCAAAGGTAAGACCAACAAACTGTGGCAGGATGGTTGAACGACGAGACCAAGTCTTGATCACCTCATTACGACCTGACTCACGAACCTTGTCCGCTTTCTTCAACAGATGCCCATCAACAAACGGGCCTTTCCATACTGAACGTGACATGCTTATCAAAAACCCTTATGGCTTGCGACGCCGCACGATCAGGCGGTCAGTCTTCTTGTTTGAACGAGTACGTTTGCCCTTGGTTGGCTTGCCCCAAGGTGTCACCGGATGACGACCACCAGAAGTGCGACCCTCACCGCCACCATGCGGGTGGTCGATCGGATTCATGACAACACCACGGACGTGCGGACGCTTGCCAAACCAACGGTTACGGCCAGCCTTGCCAATTTTGATGTTCTGCTGGTCCGGATTTGACACGGCACCAATTGACGCCATGCATTCTGCCCGTACCAACCGAACCTCACCAGAAGTCAAACGCAGGATCGCATAACCCCGATCGCGGCCGACCAGTTGGATGTAGGTGCCAGCTGAGCGTGCCATCTGGCCACCCTTGCCCGGCTTCAACTCAACATTGTGGACGAGTGTTCCCACGGGAATGTTCGCCAATGGCATCGCGTTGCCGGGCTTTATATCAGCGCCAACACCCGACATCACCTTGTCGCCAACGGCAAGGCGCTGCGGGGCAAGGATATAGGACTGGATACCATCTTCATAGGAGATCAGCGCAATGAAGGCCGTCCGGTTTGGATCATATTCAATACGCTCAACGGTTGCAGCCATGCCGGTCTTAGTGCGCTTGAAATCAACCATGCGATAGCGGCGCTTGTGTCCACCGCCCTTTTGCCACGATGTAACGTGACCGGAATTGTTACGGCCGCCGGTCTTAGTCAAACCCTCAGTCAGCTTCTTGACCGGCCCACCTTTGTAAAGGTCGCTCTTGTCAACCAAAACAAGGTTCCGCTGACCGGGTGTTGTTGGATTAAATTTCTTCAGTGCCATCTTGCTACACTCCCATCAGGTCAATGGTTTGACCCTCCACCAAAGTAACCATGGCCTTCTTCATGTCAGAGCGGCGCCCGGGACGACCTTTCCACATCTTTGTCTTACCCTTCACCAAGATGGTGTTGACCGCCTTCACCTCAACATCAAACAGCATTTCAACAGCTGCCTTGATTTCGGGCTTGGTTGCAGTTACCAGAACCGCAAAGGTCACCTGGCCATTTTCACTAGCCATTGTCGCCTTTTCGGTAATGATCGGGCGCAAAATGGTGTCATAAGCGGCTGCCTTGCTGATCGTCACATTACCAACTTTGCGTGCACGGATGCTCATTTCAGGCGCTCCTCGAGATGGGCCGCTGCATCCTTGGACAGAACCAGAATGTCACGACGCAATATGTCATAAACATTGATGCCCTGCTGCGGCAACACATCGACAAAAGGTAGGTTGCTGGCAGCTTTGACAAAGCCCTCGTCAAGCTCGGCGCCACCGATGAACAACGCGTTCTCGGCGCCAAGCTTCGCAAGCTTAGCCTGCAGAGCTGCCGTTTTCGCAGCGTCTTTGCCGCCCGTGCTCAGCTTATCAATAATAATTAGCTTGCCCTCAGAGGCCTTGGACGACATTGCCGATTTCAAACCAAGCGCACGCAACTTCTTCGGCAAGGCATGCCCGTGGTCACGAACAACCGGTCCATGAACAACTCCACCACCGCGAAACTGAACAACCGATGCCGCACCATGACGGGCGCGGCCCGTGCCTTTCTGGCGGAACATCTTTGCTGTTGTCCGCGAAACCTCAGAACGGCTCTTGACCTTGTGGCTACCGGAGCGGCGCTTTGCCAACTGCCATTTGACAACACGCGCAACGATGTCACCACGGGCTGGTAGGGCAAATACCTCATCAGCGAGCGTGATGTCACCAGCGGCTTTGTTATCAAGCGTTGTAACTTTAACCTTCATCGCTCTTTTCCTTTTGCGCATCAGCCTGATCGGCGTTATCTGCAGGCACTGCGTCTGCAGCAGGTGCAGTCTCATTGGCCTCGGCGACTTCCTCCTCTGCGCCACCCTCTTGCGAGGCAGTGACCGCTTCGGTGGCGTCTTCACTGGCGCCACTCATCAGGCCTGCGGGGAACGGTGCCGCCTCAGGCATTGGGGCCTTTACCGCATCACTAACCAGCACCCAGCCATTCTTTGGTCCGGAAACAGCGCCATGAATGAGAACAATGCCCTCAGCGTCGTCAACGGCGACAACCTCAAGGTTCTGCGTCGTGTTTCTGACGGCACCCATGTGACCAGCCATCTTTTTGCCCTTGAACACCTTGCCAGGGTCCTGACATTGCCCGGTTGAGCCGTGCGAGCGGTGTGATACCGACACACCGTGCGATGCACGAAGACCAGCAAAATTATGCCGCTTCATCGCACCGGCAAAACCCTTACCTTGGGTGGTGCCAACGCAATCGACCTTCTGACCAACAACAAAATGACTTGGCGCAAGCGTCGAGCCAACTTCCAGGACTGCATCCTCAGACACACGGAATTCAGCCAGTTTTGACTTGGGCAAAACATTGGCCTTAGCAAAGTGACCCCGCATAGGCTTTGAGGTGTTCTTTGCCTTTGCCAAACCAGCGCCAAGTTGCACGGCTGCATAGCCATGTTTTTCCATGTCACACACGGCAACAACCTGAACATCATCCAGCTTCAAGACGGTTACCGGCACATGATGGCCGTTGTCATTGAAAACCCGGGTCATTCCCAGTTTACGAGCGATAATTCCGCTTCGCATAACCCTGCCCCTTCCCTAGAGCTTAATCTCAACATCAACACCGGCGGCCAGATCGAGCTTCATCAGCGCGTCAACCGTTTGCGGTGTCGGATCAACAATATCGAGCAGCCGCTTGTGCGTCCGCATCTCAAACTGCTCGCGGCTTTTCTTATCGATATGTGGCGAACGCAGCACAGTCATCCGGCGCAAATTAGTTGGCAGCGGGATAGGACCCCGAACTTCTGCTCCGGTGCGCTTGGCAGTGTTGACAATCTCATTCGTCGACTGATCGAGAATGCGGTGGTCAAATGCCTTTAACCGGATTCTGATATTTTGGGTTTCCATATCTGCTTACCTCTATTGATGACCAAGAAAAAGGGACGAAAACCGCCCCTCTTTTAACTGATCTTTATTTTACGACTGATGCGACGACGCCGGCACCCACTGTGCGGCCACCCTCACGGATCGCAAAGCGCAGGCCCTCATCCATTGCAATCGGTGCAATCAAGGTCACCGTCATCGCAATGTTGTCGCCCGGCATAACCATCTCCGTGCCTGATGGAAGCTCAACAGAACCTGTCACATCCGTTGTCCGGAAATAAAACTGCGGACGATAATTCGAGAAAAACGGCGTATGACGGCCACCCTCATCCTTCGTCAGAACGTATGCCTCACACTTGAACTCAGTATGCGGAGCAATTGAACCAGGCGCGCACAGAACTTGACCTCGCTCAACCTCTTCACGCTTCGTACCACGAAGCAGAACGCCAACATTGTCGCCGGCCTCACCCTGATCCAAAAGCTTGCGGAACATCTCAACGCCCGTACAGGTCGTCTTCTGTGTCTCCTTCAGACCTACAATCTCAATCTCCTCGCCAACATTCACAATGCCGCGCTCAATCCGGCCCGTCACAACCGTGCCACGACCAGAAATCGAGAAAACATCCTCAATCGGCATCAGGAATGGCTGGTCCTTCGGACGCTCCGGCTGCGGAATATAAACATCAACCTGAGACATCAACTCCTTGATCGCGTCCGAACCAATCGCCGCATCGCCATCTTCCAATGCTGTCAGCGCAGACCCCTTCACAATCGGAATGTCATCGCCGGGAAACTCATAAGAGGACAAAAGCTCACGGATCTCCATCTCAACAAGCTCCAAAAGCTCCTCATCATCAACCTGATCAACCTTGTTCATGAACACACACAAAGCAGGAACACCAACCTGACGCGCCAGAAGAATATGCTCGCGCGTCTGTGGCATCGGACCATCAGCAGCAGACACAACCAAAATCGCGCCATCCATCTGCGCCGCACCCGTGATCATGTTCTTGACGTAATCAGCGTGACCAGGACAATCAACGTGAGCGTAGTGACGATTCTCTGTCTCATACTCAACATGTGCCGTCGAAATCGTAATGCCCCGCGCACGCTCCTCTGGTGCCTTGTCAATCTGGTCATAAGCCTGAAACTCAGCACCACCCGATTCTGCCATAACCTTCGTAATCGCAGCCGTCAGGGTCGTCTTACCATGATCAACGTGACCAATCGTGCCTATGTTCACATGCGGCTTGGAACGATCAAACTTTTCCTTGGACATCTCTTCTAGTCTCCTGTTCTTAACGTCTGTTTAGGCCAGCTTAGCGCGAACTTCATCCGCTACTGCCTGTGGCACCTGTTCGTAATGGTCGAATTGCATTGAGTACTGGGCGCGACCCTGGCTCATTGAACGCAGCGTGTTGATATAGCCAAACATGTTGGCCAACGGCACCATTGCGTCAATCGCACGGGCGTTGCCGCGCTGATCCATGCCGCCGACATTGCCACGGCGGCTGTTCAAATCTCCGATGATATCACCCATGTATTCCTCCGGTGTGATCACCTCAACCTTCATAACTGGCTCAAGCAGCTTGGGTCCCGCCTTTTGCATAGCGTCACGAAATGCCGCGCGGCCAGCAATCTCAAAAGCCAGTACAGATGAGTCAACATCGTGGAAAGCACCATCAAAAAGCTCAGCCTTAAAATCAATGACAGGAAAACCTGCGATGGTGCCACTTTCCTTTGCCATGGCAATGCCTTTTTCTACCCCAGGAATATATTCCTTTGGCACATTGCCTCCGGTGATTGAGCTAACAAACTCGAAACCGCCTTCTGTAATTGGCTCAAACTTCAATTTAACCCTTGCAAACTGCCCGGTTCCACCGGACTGCTTCTTGTGAGTATAGTCAACCTCGACTGCCTTGGTGATGGTCTCACGATAGGCTACCTGAGGGGCTCCAATGTTGGCTTCGACCTTAAATTCACGTCTCAGCCGATCAATAAGTATATCGAGGTGAAGTTCCCCCATACCACGCATGATCGTCTGGCCGGACTCAATATCTGTCGTCACCTGGAAAGATGGATCCTCAGCGGCCAACCTTTGAAGACCAGTGGACATTTTCTCTTGGTCATTCTTTGATTTTGGCTCAACGGCGATTTCAATCACCGGATCGGGGAATGTCATGGTTTCAAGAACCACCGGCTTGGCTGTTTCACAAAGCGTGTCGCCAGTTGTGCTTTCTTTCATTCCCGCCAAAGCGACAATGTCACCGGCATACGCTGAATCTATCTCCTCACGGTTATTGGAGTGCATTAACATCATTCTGCCAATTCGCTCTTTCTTACCCTTGGTTGAATTCAGAATACTGTCGCCCTTGTTCAGCGTGCCTGAGTAAACACGGACAAAGGTTAAAGAGCCAACAAACGGATCATTCATGATTTTAAACGCCAACCCAGAGAGCGGCTCATCATCATTGGCATTGCGCTCAATGTTTCGGGTTTCTGTTATGTCGCCGGGTGCAAAGCCTTTGTATGCAGGCACGTCAAGCGGACCAGGGAGATAGTCAATCACTGCGTTTAGAAGAGGTTGAACCCCCTTATTCTTAAAGGCCGACCCACACATAACAGGCACAAAAGACATATTAAGCGTTCCAAGGCGGATAAGACGCTGCAAAGTTGCTTCATCAGGCTCCTCGCCCTCGAGGAAGGCTTCCATTGCATCATCATCCTGCTCAACAGCCAACTCGATCAACTCAGCGCGCATTTCCGCAGCCTTATCGGCCAGGTCAGGACGGATCTCGCGCAGCGACCACGTCGCTCCAAGGTCCTCTGAGTCCCACACCCACTCTTTCATCGTGATCAGATTTACCAGACCCTCAAACTCATTTTCCGAACCAATAGGCAAATGAATAGCCGCCGGCACAGCGCCAGTGCGGTCCCGGATCATATCAACGCAATTGAAAAAGTCAGCGCCAATTTTATCCATCTTATTAACAAAAACAACGCGGGGCACCGAATATCGGTCTGCCTGACGCCACACTGTCTCGGTCTGCGGCTCAACACCAGCATTGGCATCCAAAACACAAACAGCGCCGTCCAAAACGGCCAGAGAACGCTCAACCTCGATCGTGAAATCAACGTGGCCGGGTGTGTCGATGATGTTAAAGCGGAATTTTGCTTCTTCCTCCGTCGCGCCATGCTCTCCAGATGGCGAGGTGCCATCATTGGTCCTGAACCACATGCAGGTGGTTGCCGCAGAAGTAATTGTAATACCCCGCTCCTGCTCCTGCTCCATCCAGTCCATGGTGGCATTACCATCATGCACTTCACCAATCTTGTGAGACCGGCCGGTGTAATAGAGAATACGTTCGGTAGCGGTTGTCTTACCTGCATCGATGTGCGCCATGATGCCGAAGTTACGATAACGTTCGAGGGAATATTCGCGTGCCATGGATCGGTCTCCTACCTTAAGCGGCTTACCAGCGATAATGCGAAAAGGCGCGGTTGGCTTCTGCCATCTTGTGCGTGTCTTCACGTTTCTTTACAGCGTTGCCACGATTATTGGAGGCATCCAATAGCTCAGCCGAGAGGCGATCAACCATAGTCGTCTCGCCGCGTTTCCGAGAGCTTTCAATAACCCAGCGTATAGCAAGCGCCTGGGCGCGTTCAGCTCTAACCTCAACAGGAACCTGATAGGTGGCACCACCAACACGGCGTGAGCGCACCTCCAAGTGAGGACGGACATTTTCTAGTGCGTCATGAAAAACTTTAACTGGCTCATTGCCGGTTTTACCCTCAATTTTATCGAACGCTCCATAGACAATTTTTTCCGCTAAAGATCTCTTACCATCAAACATCAAGCAAGACATAAATTTTGATACAACAACGTCCTTAAACTTAGCGTCTGGAAGAACATTGCGTTTCTCGGCTCTGTGACGACGTGACATCTGTGCCTCTCTTTATTTAGGACGCTTGGCGCCGTATTTCGAACGACGCTGGCGGCGATCGGCAACACCCTGTGTATCGAGCGTACCGCGAATGATGTGATAACGGACACCGGGAAGGTCTTTCACACGACCACCGCGGATCAGCACTATTGAGTGCTCCTGCAGGTTGTGACCTTCACCTGGAATGTAACTAGACACCTCAAACCCGTTGGTGAGGCGGACACGCGCTACTTTCCGCAGAGCCGAGTTCGGCTTCTTTGGAGTTGTTGTATAAACCCGGGTGCAAACGCCGCGCTTCTGCGGACACGCTTCCATCGCAGGAACCTTAGTACGGGCAACAGGACGCTTGCGTCCGTGCCGGATCAACTGATTAATCGTCGGCATTGCTGCCCCTTTTTTGTCTCGACCAATAACACTTAACGTGTAACAGGGCTGCTTGGCTCACTTAACTACACTGAGCAAAACACCCGTCCAAAACCCCAGAAGGAGTAATTTTTCACCCTTTGTACCGATCCAGCGTCTGGCTTTTTGGTTGCAACCTGCATCCGATCGCCACTACCTAAATCAAAAAGGTGACCGGAACCTATTTTAACAGCGCGGGTGGGTCAAGCGCTTTTTGCCCAAACCCGCCCGTTCTGTTGTATTTTTTGTGCTTTGGAGCGACTTGCCCCAAAACAAAGACCTAAGCCTCGTTTTCCACCGACATTTCAATCGCCACCTCGTCTGATTCGGCAGCAAACTCGGTGTTTTCGATCGCCGGAGCCTCAGCAGCGCGCTGCTCCATGATCGACTTGTCACGATCCGCCGCAATCCGTCGAAGCCGATTCATCACCGAACCCGTACCGGCGGGAATCAGGCGGCCGACGATGACATTTTCCTTCAGACCATCAAGCGTATCCTGCCGTCCACTAACCGCCGCTTCGGTCAAAACGCGGGTTGTTTCTTGGAAGGATGCAGCCGAGATGAATGACTTGGTCTGCAAAGACGCCTTGGTAATGCCAAGCAACACCGGCTGCGCCTTGGCTGGACGAAGGCCTTCAGCCTCAATCGCGGCATTGGCTTTTGCATATTCCTCGCGGTCAACCTGTTCACCCACAAGGAACGTGCTGTCGCCAGCATCTTCGACCTCGACCTTCTGCAACATCTGACGGACGATCACCTCGATATGCTTGTCATTGATCTTCACGCCCTGCAGGCGATAAACGTCCTGGATTTCCTTGACCAGATAGGCGGCCAATTGTTCAACGCCCAGAATGCTCAAGATATCATGCGGGACCGGGCTGCCATCCAGCAAAAGATCGCCCTTGCGAACGACATCTCCCTCATTGACCGCCAGCGGACGGCCCTTGGGCAGCAGATATTCAACCGGTTCGGCATCGCTTTCCATCGGGATCACTCTGATCCGCCGCTTGGCCTTGTAGTCATTGCCAAACTCAATACGACCCTCGGCCTCGGCAATCACCGCAAAATCCTTCGGCTTGCGTGCCTCGAACAGTTCGGCAACACGCGGCAGACCACCTGTGATGTCACGCGTTTTTGATGACTCTCGCGGGATACGTGCAAGAACGTCACCAGCCTCAACCTTCTGGCCATTTTCCACCGACAGGATCGCTCCTGCCGAGAGAAAATAACGGGCCTCAAGACCGTTAGTCAGCGTCAACACCT
Organism: uncultured SAR116 cluster alpha proteobacterium; assembly: GCA_902547925.1. Taxonomy (GTDB): domain Bacteria; phylum Pseudomonadota; class Alphaproteobacteria; order Puniceispirillales; family Puniceispirillaceae; genus MED-G116. The sequence goes on from CACCQD010000002.1 coordinate 94,676, forward strand.
CTCCAGCTTCATCACGCAGGGTTACTCGTGGCCGCAGATTGGCGCCACCTGCTGCCTGTTTCCAATCGACAACCTCGCGGCTGGAGATGCCCGTTGCATCGTCAGTAACTTCACGAACCGAAACTCCTTCGGTCAGATCGACGTAATTAGCGATGCCCTGCATCTCGGTAATGATCGGCATGGTGTAAGGATCCCACTCGATCAGCACCTTGCCGGCAGACACGTCCTCGCCCTCACTGACAAACAGCTTACCGCCATAAGGTAGGCGATGACGAGCACGCTCGCGCCCCTGTTCGTCAAGGATCAGCAGCTCAGTGTTACGGCTCATGACGATCTGGTTACCATCCTTGTCCTTGACAAGATTGGCGTCCTCCAGCTTGATGGTGCCGCCGATTGCAGCTTCGATATTTGACTGCTCTGCACCACGCTGCGCCGCGCCACCAACGTGGAACGTGCGCATTGTAAGCTGTGTTCCCGGCTCACCAATAGACTGCGCCGCGATCACACCAACAGCCTCACCGATATTCACATCTGTTCCACGAGCCAGATCACGACCGTAGCATTTGCCACAGATACCAGTTTCCGCCTCACACAACAGGGCAGAGCGGATCAGCGCCTGATCAACACCTGCATTCGCAATACGGTCAGCATGTTCCTCAGTCACCATCTCACCAGCCGCAAGAACGGTCTCACCGGTTTTCAGATCAACCATATCCTCAGCCAGAACACGACCAAGAATACGATCGAACAGCGGATCGATGACCTCACTACCGTTCATCACCGGGCGGATTGTGAGGCCCTTTGAGGTGCCACAGTCAATCTCGTTGACAATACAATCCTGCGCAACATCGACAAGACGCCGTGTCAGATACCCCGAGTTCGCCGTTTTCAACGCCGTGTCGGCAAGTCCCTTTCGCGCACCGTGTGTCGAGTTGAAATACTCCAGAACATTTAAACCCTCTTTGAACGAGGAAATGATCGGTGTTTCGATGATCTCACCAGATGGCTTGGCCATCAGGCCCCGCATACCGGCAAGCTGTTTGATTTGCGCCGCAGAACCACGCGCGCCTGAATGTGCCATCATCCAGACTGAGTTGATTGGCTCACCATCCTTTGTCGTGGAAATACCCTTCATCATCTCGTCGGCAACCAGATCCGAACAGCGCGACCAAACGTCAACCACCTTGTTGTACTTCTCACCCTGGGTGATCAGGCCATCAAGATATTGCTGCTCAAAGGTCTTCACCTCAGCCTCAGCCTCTGAGACATACCTCTCCTTAAGGTCTGGCGTCGTCAGATCGGCTATACCAAAGGAAATGCCGGCATCACAAGCCTGGCCAAAACCAAGAGTCATCAGCCGGTCACAGAAAATTACCGTGTCCTTCTGGCCACAATGGCGATAGACGTGATCGATCACATCACTGACTTCCTTTTTTGTCATCAGCTTGTTGACCAGCTCAAACGAACAATTTGGATTGTCAGGAAGCAGATCAGCAAGCTGTGCCCGGCCCGGAGTCGTATCAACAACGGCATAGACACGCGCACCGGTTTCATCGCGCGTTGGGACACGCGCTTTCACCTTGGCATGCAAGCTGACGGACCCATTGCCAAGCGCCAGCAGAATTTCCTGCACATCAGCAAAGACCATTCCCTCGCCCTGCTCTCTATCGCGTTCGAGCGACATGTAATAGAGACCCAGAATGATATCCTGCGAAGGCACGATGATTGGCTTGCCATTTGCCGGGCTGAGGATGTTGTTGGTCGACATCATCAACACCCGCGCCTCTAGCTGGGCCTCAAGAGACAGCGGCACATGAACGGCCATCTGGTCACCATCAAAATCAGCGTTGAAAGCGGTACAGACAAGCGGGTGAAGCTGGATTGCCTTGCCCTCGACCAATACCGGCTCAAACGCCTGAATGCCAAGCCTGTGAAGCGTCGGTGCCCGGTTCAACATGACCGGATGCTCGCGGATCACCTCTTCCAAAATATCCCAGACTTCGGGACGTTCCTTTTCAACCATCCGCTTGGCCATCTTCACCGTGCTGGCCATGCCATAAAGTTCGAGTTTCGAGTAGATGAAGGGCTTGAAAAGCTCCAGCGCCATTTTCTTTGGCAGGCCACATTGATGCAGCTTCAGCTCCGGACCAACCACGATCACTGAACGACCCGAATAATCGACACGCTTGCCAAGCAGGTTCTGCCTGAAGCGTCCCTGCTTGCCTTTCAGCATGTCAGACAGTGACTTCAGCGGGCGCTTGTTGACACCGCTGATCACTCGGCCACGCCGGCCATTATCAAACAACGCATCGACAGATTCCTGGAGCATGCGCTTCTCGTTGCGCACGATAATATCAGGCGCGCGTAGCTCAATGAGCCGCTTTAGGCGATTGTTTCGGTTGATCACGCGACGATACAGATCATTCAGGTCGGACGTTGCAAAACGGCCACCATCCAATGGCACCAGCGGTCGTAGCTCGGGCGGAATGACCGGCACAACGTCTAGGATCATCCATTCAGGACGGCAGCCAGACTCACGGAACGAGTCCACCAGCTTGAGCCGCTTGACCAACTTTTTACGCTTGGCCTCGGAGCCTGTCTCGGCAAGGTCCTCGCGGATTTTCACCCGCTCCTGTTCAAGGTCCAGATCAATCAGAACTTTTTTGATGGCTTCGGCACCGATACTCGCCTCAAAGGCGTCATCACCAAATTCATCCTGCGCATCGTAGAATTCTTCCTCGCTGAGCAACTGGCCCTTCACAAGCGAGGTCATTCCAGGCTCGATCACAACAAAATTCTCAAAATAGAGAACCCGCTCCAGATCCTTCAAAGTCATGTCTACGAGCAGGCCAATGCGGCTCGGCAGTGATTTCAGGAACCAGATATGCGCCACGGGTGCTGCCAACTCGATATGGCCCATGCGTTCGCGGCGCACCTTCGACAGGGTGACTTCAACGCCGCATTTCTCGCAGATAATGCCGCGATACTTCATTCGCTTGTATTTGCCACACAAACATTCATAGTCACGGACGGGACCAAAAATACGTGCACAGAAAAGACCATCCTTTTCCGGCTTGAACGTGCGGTAATTGATGGTTTCCGGCTTTTTAATCTCACCGAATGACCAAGAGCGAATACGCTCAGGTGCGGCAATCGAGATCCGAATTTTGTCAAAGCTCTGTGGACCTTGGGACTGTCCGAATGGGTTCATCAAATCGTTCATTTATTTGCCTCCCCAACATATGTGTTGGTGTCGCATTAGGGTTTCTCGCAAATTGGCCGCCCGTTTGTCTTTGCCGGGCAGCCAGCCCTTTTTTGGTCCGGCCAAGAGGCCGGATAATCGTCTCGGCCTAGTACTCAGCCTCATGAAGATCGACATTCAGGCCGAGAGAGCGCAGCTCCTTGACCAGAACATTGAAAGATTCCGGAATGCCGGACTCGAAATCGTCATCACCGCGAACAATCGCCTCATAGACTTTGGTCCGGCCTGAAACGTCATCCGATTTTACCGTCAACATTTCCTGCAATGTGTAGGCGGCACCATAGGCCTCAAGCGCCCAGACCTCCATCTCACCAAAGCGCTGTCCACCAAATTGCGCCTTACCACCCAGCGGCTGCTGCGTGACAAGCGAGTATGGACCAATCGAACGGGCGTGAATCTTGTCATCAACAAGGTGGTGCAGCTTCAACATGTAGATATAGCCGACAGTGACTGGACGGTCGAAAACCTCACCGGTGCGGCCATCCGTAAGCCATTCCTGGCCTGTATTGCTGAGCCCGGCTTTTTCCAAAAGGCCGACGACATCAGCCTCGCGCGCACCATCAAACACCGGTGTTCCCATCGGCACACCCCGTTCAAGAATACTGGCCTGCTCCATCAGCTGGGTGTCATCCATACCCTTGATTTCGCCGATGAACTGCTCCTCTGGATAAATCTCCGACAACAGCTGGCGCAATGGATTGGTATCCGCATTAGCACGGGCTGCCTCTGCAGCTGCGCCAACCTGTTTACCGAGACCTCGCGCGGCCCAACCAAGATGTGTTTCCAGAATCTGTCCGACGTTCATCCTTGAAGGCACCCCAAGCGGGTTGAGAACGATGTCGACTGGCGTACCGTCATCAAGATATGGCATGTCCTCAGCAGGAACAATACGCGAGATCACACCCTTGTTTCCATGACGGCCAGCCATCTTGTCACCCGGCTGCAGCTTGCGCTTCACAGCGACAAACACCTTTACCATCTTCATCACTCCGGGCAGCATTTCGTCACCACCCTGTAGCTTGTCCACCTTGTCATTGAAGCGTGCCTGCAGTTCGGCGACGGCATTCTCAAAATTGGCAATCTGCGCCTCGACGAGCTTTTGCACCTTGTCATCCTTGACAGCAATTTGCTGCCAGGCAGATTTCGGCAGCTCTTCGAGCATCTCCACAGTCAGCTTCGCGCCGTGCTTGACACCCTTCGGACCGGACGCAACCAACTGGTTGACGAGAAGCTCGCTCATCCGACCATAGAAACCACGCTCCAGAATGGCGCGCTCATCGTCACGGTCCTTGCCAAGACGATCAATCTCGGAACGGTCGATGGCAAGGGCGCGTTCGTCTTTTTCCACGCCACGACGTGAGAAAACACGTACCTCGACTACCGTCCCCGAGCCACCAGGCGGCAGTTTCAGAGACGTATCACGAACATCGGAGGCCTTTTCACCGAAGATCGCGCGCAATAGCTTTTCCTCTGGTGTCATTGGCGACTCACCCTTTGGTGTTACTTTGCCAACCAGAATGTCACTTGGCCCAACCTCTGCACCGACATACACGATACCGGCTTCATCGAGATTCTTCAGCGCTTCCTCACCGACGTTGGGAATATCGCGGGTAATTTCCTCTTGCCCCAGCTTGGTGTCGCGGGCCATGACCTCATATTCCTCGATATGGATCGAGGTGAAGACATCATCACGGACAATCCGCTCGGAGATCAGGATTGAGTCCTCAAAATTGTACCCATTCCATGGCATGAAAGCGACGAGGACATTCCGGCCAAGCGCAAGCTCGCCATCCTCGGTTGAGGGGCCATCGGCGATAATGTCGCCACGGCGCACCGTGTCACCCACTTTAACAAGCGGACGCTGGTTCACCGTGGTGTTCTGGTTCGACCGCTGGAATTTGAGCAGCGAATAGATATCGACAGGCGACACATCAGTGCCACTCTCCTCCGAAGCCCTGACAACGATCCGGGTCGCGTCAACCTGGTCAATAACGCCAGCCCTGCGCGCAACTATGGTTACGCCCGAGTCGCGGGCAACACGGGCCTCCATGCCAGTGCCGACAATCGGTGCCTCGGCCTTGACCAACGGCACCGCCTGACGCTGCATGTTCGATCCCATCAGAGCACGGTTAGCATCATCATTCTCGAGGAACGGAATAAGCGCTGCGGCAACCGATACCAACTGTTTTGGCGAGACATCCATAAGCTCAATGTCAGTCGGACGGGCGAGACCAATCTCGCCCGCACGGCGCACTGGGATCAATTCACCAACAAAAGTACCCTTGTCATTCAGCTCAGCATTTGCCTGCGCAATGGTATAGCGACCTTCTTCCATCGCCGAAATATAGTTCACCTCGTTCGTGACCTTACCATCAACAACCTTGCGATACGGGGTCTCAATGAACCCATAGCGGTTGATCTTGGCATAGGTAGCCAGCGAATTGATCAGGCCGATATTTGGGCCCTCAGGTGTTTCGATAGGGCAGATACGACCGTAATGCGTCGGGTGCACATCGCGCACCTCAAAACCGGCCCGTTCCCGCGTAAGGCCACCCGGCCCAAGCGCCGACACACGGCGCTTGTGGGTGATTTCAGACAGCGGATTCGTCTGGTCCATGAACTGTGAGAGCTGCGACGAGCCGAAGAATTCACGAACGGCGGCGGCGGCTGGCTTGGCATTAATCAGGTCAGCCGGCATCACGGTGTCAATCTCGACCGAGCCCATGCGCTCGCGGATTGCGCGCTCCATGCGGAGCAGTCCGATCCGATACTGGTTTTCCATCAATTCACCAACGGAACGAACCCGGCGATTGCCAAGGTGATCAATGTCATCGATGTCGCCACGGCCATCTTTCAGCCCGATCAGAACCTCGAGAATTGACATGATGTCCTGCTTGCGCAGTACGCGCACACTGTCATCCGTGTCGAGATCCAGGCGTGAATTCATCTTTACCCGGCCAACAGACGACAGGTCGTACCTGTCAGAGTTGAAGAACAGGCTCATAAACAGCGCGTGTGAGCTTTCCAGTGTTGGCGGCTCACCCGGACGCATAACCCGATAGATGTCGACCAGCGCCTCCTCACGACAGGTGTTGCGGTCAGCCGCCAGCGTGTTGCGCAGGTGCGGACCGAAATTGACGTTGTCAATGAACAGCACGTCAACCTCGTCAACGCCATTCTCCACCAGCTTGACCAGCAGATCCTCGGTCAATTCATCGCCAGCCTCAGCAAACACCTCACCAGTGCTCATATTGACAATGTCGTCGGCCACATAGCGCCCCAACAGGTCCGAGTCCGGCACATGGATTGCTTTAACGCCACTCTCAGCAAGTTTGCGGAGCGAACGCGGTGTCATCTTTGTGCCAGCCGTGGCCAGCACCTTCTTGCTTTTGGAGTCGACCAGATCACGGACCAACTTGCTGCCCTTCAGCGAGTCAGTGTCGAAAGCATAGCTCCAGCCCTCACCATCACGCGTGTAGCTGACGGACCGGTAAAAATGCGAAAGGATTTCGTCACGACTCATGCCTTCAATCTTCGCAGGATCAACAGCCTCGCCGGCCTCGGCACATTTATCGGCGTAGAACAGCGACTTTTCATCCGGAAGCGCCATCATCAACGTCGTTGCCGGCAATTTACGCTTGCGGTCGATGCGAACATTGAGGATGTCCTTGGCATCAAATTCAAAATCCAGCCACGACCCACGATAGGGAATGACCCGGGCGGCAAACAGAAATTTTCCAGAGGCATGCGTCTTGCCACGATCATGATCAAAAAATACGCCAGGTGAGCGGTGCATCTGCGAGACAATCACCCGCTCTGTGCCATTGACAATAAACGTTCCATTTGACGTCATCAAAGGCATGTCACCCATGTAAACGTCCTGCTCCTTGATGTCGCGGATTGACCGTGCGCCGGTGTCTTCATCCTCTTCCCACACCTCAAGACGGAGTGTGACCTTCAGCGGCGAGGCATAGGTCAGGCCGCGCTGTTGGCACTCTTCAACGTCGTATTTCGGTGTCTCGAGATCGTAAGACACAAATTCCAATTTTGCCCGGCCGGCAAAATCTTCGATCGGAAAAACAGACTTGAACGTTTCCTGCAATCCATGATCGCCCCGCTCATTGACCGGGATGTCCATCTGCAAAAATGTATCATAGCTCGAACGCTGAACATCAATCAGGTTCGGCATTGGCGTGATCTCTTCGAGATGCCCGAAAGTACGGCGAACGCGCTTGCGACTGTCAAGTGTGCTTATCTGAGATGCCATGTAGAAGATCCTCTTAAAAATTCGTGACAAAACAATCTGTTATTCAACAAATTGTTGTCATTGACCTGTGCCTTCAACCGGCCTGAAAAAGTCCGATCAATAAACGACCTTGCACCGGATGGCAAAACCATCAGGTGCAAGTTCAGTATTCAGCGTCTGGATAGATGCTGAACCGTCAAAGTTATTTAACTTCGACAGTCGCGCCAGCTTCTTCCAGCTTTCCTTTGATTTCGTCTGCCTCGTCTTTGGACACACCTTCCTTAACGGCTTTAGGTGCGGCTTCGACAAGATCCTTGGCTTCTTTGAGGCCAAGACCGGTGATGGCACGTACTTCCTTGATCACGTTGATCTTGGACGCACCAGCGGCTGTCAGAACGACGTCAAATTCCGTCTTCTCCTCAGCGGCTCCGCCTGCATCTCCGCCACCAGCCGGCATAGCAACAGGCATAGGAGCAGCAGCGGCAGAAACGCCCCACTTCTCCTCGAGCAATGTTGCCAACTCAGCAGCTTCGAGCACTGTAAGGTTGGATAGTTCTTCTGCGATTTTTTCGATATCAGCCATGATTTACTCCATTGGGCTTGAACTTCTGATCGGGTCGGTTAGGAACCCTGCTGCAATTGGTCTTCTCGTGCCTTGATAACGCGCGCTACCTTGCCGGCCGGAGCCTGGGTAACACGTGCCACTTTAGCTGCCGGCGCCTGTAGAAGCCCGACAAGCGTGCCACGCAATTCGTCAAGGGACGGCATCTTGGCCAACGCTTCAACGCCAGCCTTGTCGAGAATCTTTCCGTCCATGCTGCCGCCAACGATGGTCACTTTGTCATTACCCTTGGCATAGTCAACGAGGGTCTTGGCCGCCGCCACCGGATCAGCCGACGTGCCAACGGCAGTCGGTCCGGCGAAAAGTGGTTCAAGTTCCTCAAAGCGTGTGCCTTTGAGAGCCAGCTTGGCAATCCTATTTTTGGTTACCTTGAAGCCAGCTCCAGCTTCCCGCATTTTTCCACGCAGGTCGCTGCTCTCTACAACGGTCATACCAACCTGATGCGCCACCACAATTGTGGATGACGCATTAAAGGTCGATTGCAGCGTTTCGATCAGTTCGGCTTTTTCAGATCTGTTCACCGATCGTCTCCGCTCTCTTTCATGAAGATAAGTCAGCAAGACCTATCTTCGGTTGCAAAATGAGCTGGTGATTACCACCAACTCGCTGGCCTGCCCATAAGAAGGTCAAGCAGTAATTCTGCTCTTGCTCCCCGTCTATTGCAGGAGATTAAGCCAGAAAGGTTGCCCATTCCGGCCCCTGCAGTCTTGGACAGGTGCGGGGCCACACCACATACTCAGATACAGCCCCTGTTCGCCAGCCAGGTTACCCCGGACGGCAAATTCGGTGTTCGCCGCCTGCTAGGCGACGTCCTCAACAAACACGCCAACGCCCATTGTTGAGCTCAGTGTTATCTTTTTGATGTAGGTTCCCTTTGCACCGCTTGGACGCGCCTTGCGAACAGCATCGATAAAGGCGGCTGCGTTTTCTGTAATCTGATCGGCTGTGAAGCTCGCCTTACCGATCCCTGCATGTACGACGCCAGCCTTTTCGGCACGGTACTGGACCTCGCCGGCCTTTGCCGCCTTAACTGCGGCGGCAACGTCAGCTGTGACTGTTCCCAACTTGGGGTTTGGCATCAGGCCGCGTGGACCAAGCACCTTACCAAGCCGGCCAACAACACCCATCATGTCAGGCGATGCAACCACACGGTCAAAATCTGACTGTCCGCCCTGAATTGCTTCGGCCAGATCCTCAGCTCCCACCAAATCGGCACCAGCTGCCTTAGCTTCATCAGCCTTGGCATCCTTGGCAAAAACCGCTACGCGCATACTTTTGCCAGTGCCATTTGGCATGGCAACAACACCGCGGACCATCTGGTCGGCGTGCCGTGGGTCAACTCCCAAATTCATTGCAATCTCGATGGTTTCATCAAACTTCGTACTGGCTGCGTTCTGCTTAACCAGTGCCGCTGCCTCCGCAAGCACATATTCCTTTGTCCGGTCCACGGCTTCCACAGATACTCTCATTTTCTTTGAAATTTTAGCCATTGGCTCAACCCTCCACTACTTCGAGGCCCATAGCGCGGGCTGAACCCATAACCATCTTCATGGCACCCTCGACGTCAACAGCGTTCATGTCGCCCATTTTCTGACCGGCAATCTCGCGCACCTGCGCCATCGTCACCTGTCCAGCAACAGCTCGGCCCGGCTCCTGACCACCTTTTGGCAGACCAGCAGCTTTCTTCAGGAAGAAACTGACGGGCGCCGTCTTTGTAGCAAAGGTGAACGACTTGTCCTGATAGACAGTGATGACCACCGGAATCGGCATGTTCTTTTCCAGCGAGTCTGTCGCCGCATTGAACGCCTTACAGAATTCCATGATGTTCACACCGCGCTGACCCAGCGCTGGTCCAACTGGAGGCGACGGATTTGCTCCGCCTGCAGCAATATTCAGCTTGATATAGCCGTCAATCTTCTTCGCCATAATCGTCTTTCCCTAACGCCGCGTCGCCATGACCCGGTCTTGAACCTTAGAATTTATATTTTCTCAACCTGTGAGTATTCCAACTCGACCGGCGTTGACCGGCCGAAAATTGACACGGTCACTCGCAGGCGCGACTTGTCATCATCAGCTTCCTCGACATATCCATTAAAGGACGCAAATGGCCCATCTGACACGCGGACTTGTTCCCCAATATCGAAGCTAACTGTTGAGCGTGGCCTCTCGACGCCTTCACTCATCTGCTTGATCAAGCGCTCTGCCTCGGCATTGGTAATCGGCACGGGTTTACCCTTGCCCCCCAAAAAGCCAGTGACTCGCGGCTGGCTTGTGACCAACTGCCAAGCTTCATCAGTCAATTCCAACTTCACCAAGATATAGCCGGGGAAAAATTTCTTCTCGCTCTGTACTTTTACGCCCCTCTTGACCTCAACCACTTCCTCAGTCGGCACCATCACCTCTTCGATCAGATCGGTAAGACCATGCGTCTCCGCCTGCTCACGGATCAACTGAGCCACTTTTTTCTCAGAACCTGAGAAAACATGAACAACATACCAGCGATGGGCCATAATCCACCTATTCCAATCCGTTCTTCAAACCTGAACCACGTGTCCTTGTTCTAGCTGCCAATACCTAAGACGAACTGCACACCACTTGACAGGACCATGTCCACAAGCAGGAAGAACAGCGCGGCAATGGTTACCATCACAAAGACAGTCAATGTTGCGGTTCCGGTTTCGCGGCGAGTAGCCCAAGAAATCTTTGATATTTCCTGGCGGACCTGTCTTACAAACTGCGCGGGTGATGTATTTGCCATCAATCAAGGTGCCAATTCAAGTTCCAATAATGACGGTGTGGACATGTGCACCCTGTTGAAAACAAGCGCAAAAAACGCAGTTCCAGAGCCATCGCCCTCGATCAGCTGTTTTCGGGTTTCACTGGCGTCGCTACCGTGGAGACGCGTTCTATCAAAACATGCCCGCCAAGGCAACCATCAAATGCACTAAATTTTGCAATGTATTGACGCCTTATTGTCAACGCCGAAGCGTCGGTGCCCAAGTGTCGA
>CACCQD010000003.1 GCA_902547925.1 uncultured SAR116 cluster alpha proteobacterium
GCGGAGCGAATTGCCGATATTTATGACGGATGGTGCAGCTTTTTTGCCAGCGAGGATAAATTTGAGTTTGCGGTGCAGCCGCCACGTCATGATGGCTATTTTGCCTTTCGCTCAGAAAACGCCAAGGGCTCGCCAACAAAGGACCTGAAAGAATTTTTTCATGTCTATCCAGACTCACCCCTGCCGGAGGCGCTCAGCGCGGCGACAGCAGCCATTTATGCTGATCTTCAGGCGCTGGGAGTAGAGCTGTTATCATGGATCCAGAAGGAAACGCCAGATGACATCCGCACGGGATTTTCCCTGCCACTTGATAAAATGATGGCCGGCAGCAATCAGAGCCTGCTCCGCATTCTGCATTATCCACCCGTTGAGGAGGCCGAGCATGATGCTATACGGGCGGCGGCACATGAAGATATAAATCTCATAACCCTGCTTCTATCCGGGTCAAAGCCTGGTTTACAGGCAAAGGATGCCGCGGGTAACTGGCATGAAATTGCCTGTGACGCCGGCATGATCACGATCAACAATGGCGATATGCTGGCGATGACCAGCGACAACTATTTCCCATCAACAACGCATCGGGTGATAAATCCAGATGCCAAGCAGAATCAATCGCGCTATTCTATGCCAATGTTTCTGCACCCGCGGCCCGAGGTGTTACTGAAACCGGGCACAACGGCCGATGATTATCTACAAGAACGATTAACAGAAATTGGCCTGAAACCACAGACTGCGTCATAAAGGGAGTAAATGATGATGCGTATCAAAACTATGATTGCTGCAGCTGCGATAGCGGTTAGCACGACGGCTGTTGCCGCAGACATGAAGCCTGCTGTTATTTATGACATGGGCGGCAAATTCGACAAATCTTTCAATGAGGGTGTCTATAACGGTGTTCAAAAATTCACCAGCGAAACCGGCATCGAGGTGATGGAATTTGAGGTCACTAACGAAACCCAACGTGAGCAGGCGATGCGCCGCATGGCAGAACGTGGTGCCACCATTATTCTGGGTGTGGGCTTTGCCCAGGCAGACGCCATTTCAAAGGTTGCCGCAGAATTTCCCGACACAAAATTCTCTATCATTGACGTATCATGGCTGGATGCACCGAATCTGCGCCAATATGCCTTCAAGGAACATGAAGGTAGCTACATTGTCGGTGTTGCCGCGGCGAAAGCCTCAAAGACAGGCAAGGTTGGCTTTGTGGGTGGCATGGATATCGGTCTGATCCGTCGGTTTGGCTGTGGCTATGTTGGCGGTGTCAAATCCGTCAATGCCAATGCCGAGGTTTATCAGAACATGACAGGGACAACCCCATCTGCATGGAACGATCCGGCCAAGGGCGCCGAATTGACTCAGTCACAGATCGACCGCGGTGCGGATGTCGTCTACCACGCAGCTGGCGGTACAGGCGCTGGTGTGATCCAGGCGGCAGCTGATGCCGGAAAACTGGCCATCGGTGTTGATTCGAACCAGAATGGCATGGCACCGGGCAGTGTTCTGACCTCAATGCTCAAGCGCGTGGACGTTGCAGCCTATGAAACCTTTATCGATGTCAAGAATGGCAATTTCTCAGCCGGTGTTCATGTTCTTGGTCTTGCCGAAGGCGGTGTTGACTGGGCGCTTGACGAGAACAATGCGAGTCTTGTCACAGATGACATGAAGGCTGCCATTGAATCAGCGCGGGCTGACATCATCTCGGGCAAGGTGAAAGTTCATGACTATTTTAGTGATGAGAGCTGCCCATACTAAGGGTTTATTGTCTGTAATCACGTGATGACCGATGCGTCACAGATGACCAACGGCGGCTCAACCCCGCCGTTGGCTATTGAATTATCCGCAATTAATAAGAGTTTTGGCGACGTTCATGCCAACAGGGACGTCAACCTGAAGGTCGTGTCTGGCCATATCCATGGAATCATCGGTGAAAATGGCGCGGGAAAATCAACGCTTGTCAGCATTCTCTATGGATTCTATGCCGCCGATAACGGCCTGATCAGTATCCATTGCCAAACCACCACCATTCGCAATTCAGCTGATGCCATTGGCAAGGGCATCGGCATGGTTCATCAGCATTTCATGCTGGTGCCCAATTTTACCGTTCTGGAAAATGTCATGCTCGGCCATGAAGGCAGCCTGAGCGTCGAGGCCAGCGCCCAAAAAGCCCGCAATGTTTTGAACAAACTATCCGAGGATTTTGGTCTGGCGGTGGACCCCGACATGATTGTTGAAAATCTGCCTGTTGGCCTACAGCAACGTGTGGAAATTCTAAAAGCGCTGTTCCGCGGCGCCGAAATTCTCATACTTGATGAGCCAACAGGCGTCCTGACCCCACAGGAAACCGTACAGCTTTTTGACATTTTGCGGGCGCTCCGCGAACAAGGTGTAACCATCCTGTTGATCACCCATAAGCTGAAAGAAATAATGGCAATCACAGACGATGTCTCGGTGATGCGGGGCGGTGAAATGGTCGCTCATCTCGAAACCGCTCAGACATCGCCAGCCGAACTGGCCGAATTGATGGTTGGCCGCAAAGTGCTGCTCGAGGTCGATCATACGCCGGCAAAGCCGGGTGTGCCCGTTCTGCAGGCAGAGAATCTATGTTTAACCACGGCCAATGGCATTGACCATTTAAAGGATATCTCCCTGACCTTGCGCGAAGGTGAAATTGTCGGCGTTGCTGGCGTTTCAGGCAATGGGCAATCAGAATTACTGGACGTGCTCTCTGGAATCACAGCGCCAACAAGCGGCTCTTTTCACGTGGGCACAAGCAAGATCACCACACAGCAGCCATCCGATCCGTCAAAGCTGCGCCGCCTTGGGGTGGCCCATGTCCCTGAGGACCGTCACAAATGCGGAATCATCCTGCCCTTTTCAGCGGCTGAATCAATGATACTGGGCTATAGCGGCACCGACGAGCAAAAACAGGGGTGGTGGTTGAGCCCGTCCACACTTAAGCAAAATTGCTCTGACCGGATGCAGCATTTTGACATCCGCCCGCCACTTCCCAGCCTGGCAAGCGCCAATTTTTCAGGTGGCAACCAACAGAAAATCGTTCTGGCGCGTGAAATTTCAGCCCAACCAAAATTGCTGTTGGTTGGCCAGCCAACGCGCGGCGTTGATATTGGCGCGATCGAGTTCATTCACAAACAACTGATTGCGCTGCGTAACGAGGGGTGTGCGATTCTTCTTGTCTCGGTTGAACTTGACGAGATCATGAGCCTGTCTGATCGCATTCTGGTGATGAATAATGGCCAGATAGTTGGCGAACTGGCGCGTGAGGAGGCCGATGAGCGACAGCTTGGTCTGATGATGGCCGGCATCGGCGCCGAAGATGGCATCACCACATCGCAGATGAGAGCCGGATCATGAGCGTGCCTCCTGCCTTGCCGCGCTGGGCGGATGTTGGGTTGATCCCCCTGATCAATGTCCTTGCGGCGCTGATCGTCTCTGGTGTCGTTGTCGCCATCATTGGAGAGAACCCTTTTGAGGCGATGATGGTGATGATCAAGGGTGCCTTTGTTTACAAGGGGTCGCTTGGCTACACGCTTTATTATGCAACAAATTTCATCTTCACCGGTCTTGCCGTTGCTGTCGCCTTTCATGCGATGCTGTTCAATATTGGTGGCGAGGGGCAGGCCTATCTTGGGGGGTTGGGGGCTGGGCTGGTCTGCCTGATGTTTGACAGCATGCTTCCCGCGCTTGTTCTGATACCGCTGGCGATCATGGCGTCAGCCGGCTTTGGTGCTGTCTGGGGCGCCATTCCGGGTTATCTGCAGGCCAAGCGCGGTAGCCATATCGTCATTACGACCATCATGTTCAATTTTCTGGCGGCTTCAATAATGGTCTGGCTGCTGGCTGGACGATTGAAAGCGCCGGGGCAAATGTCACCTGAAACACGATCCTTCTCGCCAAATGCAGAATTGCCATTCATCCATGACATCGCCAATGCCCTCGGCATGGAGATAGCGCGTTCACCCCTGAACCTGTCTTTTGTTGTCGCACTGCTAGCCTGCGTTGGAATTTGGGTGCTGATCTGGCGCTCACGCCTTGGTTATGCCATCCGGGCGACGGGCCACAGCACGCACGCCGCCGAATATGCAGGCATTCCGGTGAGCACCATTATCATCATCACGATGGCCATTTCCGGCGGACTTGCCGGCATGATGGCAATCAATGAAATCCTTGGCGTTCAACACCGGACGATTCTCGGCTTTACCTCGGGCTATGGCTTCACCGGTATTGCGGTGGCGCTGATGGGACGAAACCATCCTGTGGGAATTGTTCTTGCAAGTCTCCTGTTTGGTGCACTCTATCAGGGGGGTGCTGAGCTCGATTTTGAGTTTTCCACGATCACACGGGAAATGGTTTTGTTGATTCAGGGTCTGATCATCCTGTTTTCAGGCGGGCTTGCCTATATGTTCAACCGTCCATTGGCACATTTTCTAGGCTTTCTTCTAACACCGCGTAATGTGCGAGGAGGGCGGCGTGGCTGATTTATGGCTGCAGTTTCTGCTGACCGTCGACGCCACCTTGCGGGTGGCGACACCGCTGATCTTATGTGCAATGGCAGGCATTTTCTCAGAAAAATCTGGCATAATTGATATTTCACTTGAGGGCAAAATGCTTATGTCAGCTTTCGCTGCCGCAGCGGTGGCCGCCCTGACATCCTCAGCACTTGCCGGGTTGATGACCGCAGTCGTTGTTTCCGTGCTTCTGGCTCTATTGCATGGGTTGGCATCAATCACGCTGCGCGGCAATCAGGTGATTAGCGGCCTTGCGATCAACATTCTGGCATCTGGGCTGACCGTTACTATTGGCATAGCGATGTTTAAACAGGGTGGCCAAACTCCCAATCTTTCCCGTGCCGAGCGGTTCCGGCCAATCGAACTGCCATTTGCCGAACAGATTGGCAATCTGCCTCTTATTGGGCCGATTTATCGTGAAGTCATCTCTGGACATAACATTCTCGTCTGGGTAGCGCTTGCTGCCGTGTTGTTCACCGCTTTCATTCTGACACGCACCCGTTTTGGCCTGCGCTTGCGGGCCGTGGGGGAAAAGCCCGAAGCATTGGATAGTGCTGGTGTTTCCGTGGCCAAGACGCGATATCTGGCGCTGATCGTTGCCGGCGTTCTGTGCGGAATGGCTGGGGCCTATCTGTCGACCGCCCATGGCAGCGGCTTTGTCCGCGAAATGACCGCCGGCAAAGGCTATATCGCGCTTGCCGCTATGATCTTTGGAAAATGGCAGCCACGAGGTGCGTTGCTTGCGTGCCTGCTTTTTGGCTTTCTGGAAGCTGTGGCCTCACGCTTGCAGGGTGTTGACGTTCCGCTAATTGGCGAGGCACCGGTTGATTTGATTCTGGCGCTTCCATATCTTTTGACTGTAATCCTGCTCGCCGGCTTTGTCGGAAAGGCAATGCCGCCCCGCGCCATTGGCGAGCCTTATGTGAAGGAACGCTGAAGGTGAATGATGACGCCTTGATCACTGCGGCAATCGATGCCCGCAAGAGAGCCTATGCACCCTATTCAGGTTTCAAGGTTGGTGCGGCGCTTCTCGATGAGAATGGGCGCATCCATACGGGCCAAAATGTGGAAAATGCCGCCTATCCGAATGGAATTTGTGCTGAGACAGCGGCCATTGCGATGATGGTTCAACAGGGGGGAACAAAGATCATCAAAGTTGCCGTTTCCGGTGGTGATGGAAGCCATTTGTGCACCCCCTGCGGTGGTTGCCGACAGCGCATCCGGGAATTTGCCACGGACATGACGCACGTTCTGATCTGTGACGCCACCAGCCTGCGGGCCAACCTCACACTTGGCGCGCTGTTGCCCCATAGTTTTGGACCAGAAAATCTGGCTTAGGACCGCACAGTCCCATAGATTCGGTCACCCGCATCACCCAATCCCGGCAAAATATAACTCATCTCATTCAGCTCTCTGTCCAGCGCGGCCGTTACAATAGGAACATCCGGAAATTGCCCATGCACCGCGGCAACACCCTCTGGGGCGGCAACAAGACAGGCAAAAACGATATCCGTCACACCCATTGACTGCAGTGTTTCGATGGCCATCACAGCACTGCCACCAGTCGCCAGCATCGGGTCGCCAAGGATCACCTGGCGCTTTTCCATTTCATTGGGAAGGCTGGAATAATAGGAAATTGGCTCGGCCGTCTCATGATCACGATACAGGCCCAGATGACCAACGCTTGCCTCGGGACAGATCTGGCTGAAACCATCAATCAGGCCATTGCCAGCCCGCAAAATCGATACCAGACAGGGCTTTGGATCACACATCGTCTCAGCCGTCATGCTTTCCAGCGGCGTCTGGACTTCGACCGGGATCACCTGCAATTTCTGCAATGCTGGAAAGGCCAACAGCCAAGATAGCTCGTGTAGAGTTTGCCGAAAATGGTGGGATGGTGTTTCCTTGGCCCGCAGTATCGCCAGCTTGTGCGAAACAAGCGGATGGACAAGAACATGGACATTATTCTGGGTGTGGACCGACATGATAGAATTCCTGATTGCAAGGGATCGAAGCAATCTATCGTGAAAGTGGTGTTTTTTCCATTCAGAACCGGGTTTTTCGTTAACAAAAAATGGAATTGCCATCACAATGGACCGCTCTGGGATGGAATGGATTTCAATGGCCAAGTTATATTTTTCCTATTCGGCAATGAATGCCGGCAAATCAACCATATTGCTCCAATCATCACATAATTATCAGGAGCGGGGAATGAACACCATGTTGCTGACCGCTGCCTTGGACGGGCGACATTGCAAAGGCCGCATTGGCTCACGGATAGGTCTGAGCGCGGACGCTTTTGTGTTTTCCGACACGACAGACATGGCGGCGCTTGTCTCTGAACATTATGAACAGACAACAATCAACTGCGTTCTTGTCGATGAGGCGCAGTTTTTAACAGATGATCAGGTCTGGCAGCTTGCAGAAATTGTCGATGAACTAAATATTCCAGTCATGTGCTACGGGCTGCGCACCGATTTTCAGGGAAATATGTTTCCTGGCAGCGCCCGTCTACTGGCCATCGCTGACAATTTGCGGGAAATCCGCACCATCTGCCATTGTGGACGTAAAGCGACGATGGTGGTCCGCCAGAACGAATCTGGCGAGGTGATTCGGGATGGAGCGCAGGTCGAGATTGGTGGTAACGAGAAGTATGTCTCGCTGTGTCGCTATCACTGGCGCATTGCTATGTCCTAGCCGTTGAGCACGTCTTCCATAGTGTAAAAACCGGGCTTCCCGCCGGCGGCAAATCTGGCTGCGCGCACTGCACCACGGGCAAAGATAGCCCGGTCAGTCGCCTTGTGGGAGATTTCAACACGCTCTGATTGGCCGAAGAAAATCACCGAATGTTCACCCGTGACATCGCCGCCACGCAGCACAGCAAAACCAATATCACCCTGTTTTCTGGCACCTGTCTGACCTTTGCGTACCATATCGGCAACGCCCTCCAGCTCGACACCGCGGCCACGCGCCGCCGCCTTGCCCAGCGCAAGCGCCGTTCCCGAAGGTGCGTCCAACTTGTGGTGGTGATGCGCCTCGACAATCTCAATATCCCAGCCATCGGTCAGCTGCGCGGCAACCTGTTCGACAATCTGGCCAAGTAGCGTTACGCCGACCGATGTATTGGCACAATAGACAAGCGCTGCTCTCTCACCAGCCCGTTCCAAAACGGCCTCGTCCTCTGGCATCAGGCCAGTGGTGCCAACAACAAGCGCGACACCAAATTTGGCGGCGAGTTCAGCATGCGCGCGGCTTGCGGCTGGACTGGAAAAATCAATCACCACATCGGCCTGATCAAACAGCGCCGCCGGATCATCACCAATGATCACCCCATTTTCTCGAAGACCCGCCACCAATCCGGCATCCTCACCAATCGCCAGGCTATCCGGACGGTCCGTTGTCGCAACAAGCTGTAAATCCTCAGCCGCGGCAATCTCGCGTATCAACATGCCGCCCATGCGGCCACCGGCCCCCGGGATAGCTATTTTCACTGTCGCGTCGCTCATTAATGTGACTTTCTGTTCTGTCTTCCGTCAGCCGAGACTATAGGTGGCACGGCGCAGCCGGCAAGCCATAAAGTGCGTTTGGCCGTCGGTGGAAAATCACAGTGGGGGCAGAACAGGCGTCAGCTATCAGCCCAGATGCGTTTTACCCGGTCTAGAAAGCTCGAGGTTTCCGGGCTGGTATTTCCCGCCTCGGAAAACGTTTGCAAAAGCTCTTTCTGCCTTTTCGTCAGATTGGTCGGTGTTTCAACCTGAACCTCGACAATCTGATCACCATTTGTGCTCCGGCGCAGTACCGGCATGCCCTTGCCACGCATTCTAAAACGCCGCCCGGACTGGGTGCCTGCCTCGATTGTCAATCGCGCCATCTTGCCTTCAACAGTCGGCACATCGATTGTGCCTCCCAACGCCGCCGCCGTCATCGGCACCGGAATTTTGGTTAAAATGTTGGCACCATCGCGGGTGAAGATCGGATGCGAATTCACTGATACGAAAATATATAGATCGCCAGCCGCGCCGCCACGAACCCCGGCCTCACCCTTACCCGACAACCTGATCCTTGTGCCGGTATCGACACCTGACGGTATGGAGACTGACAACACTTTGCTTTGTTGTACCCGGCCATCACCGCCACAATCCCTGCAGGGATCGGAAATGACCTGACCCATACCCTGACAGGCATGACAGGTCCGCTCCACAGCAAAAAAACCCTGTTGGGCACGAACCCTGCCAGCACCGCCGCAGGTGCCACATGTGCTGGGCTTGCTACCGCCGGCGGCGCCAGACCCATCACATTTACCGCAGGATACCGGAACATTGATTGTGATGTCCTTCTGCAACCCTGAATAGGCTTCTTCAAGCGTGACATTCATGTCGTAACGCAGATCACTACCGGACCGGTCCTGGCCCTGACCGCCGCGTGCACCGCCGGAAAATTCCGAGAACATCTGGTCAAAAATGTCGGCAAAACCACCACCACCAAAACCACCGCCAGCGCCTGCGCCAGCATTCTCAAAAGCCGCGTGACCAAGCTGGTCATACGCCGCACGTTTCTGCGGGTCTTTCAAGATGTCATAAGCCTCAGATGCATCACGAAAGCGCTCACTTGCAGCCTCGTCATCAGGGTTGCGGTCGGGGTGATTTTGCATCGCAAGCTTGCGGTAGGCGGATTTAAGCGCCTTGTCATCAGCATCACGCGAAACACCAAGGACCTCATAGAAATCACGTTTGCTCATGGTGCCTGCCGTCTATGATCAAAAAAGACACCGGGCCAGATGACCTGTCCCGGTAAACTGGTTTTAGTTTGGCTTACTTCTTGTCGCCGGCCGCTGCATCGCCATCGACTTCCTCAAACTCAGCATCGACAACGGTGTCGTCCGCGTTCGGGGAGTCCTCAGGCCCGGCATCACCGGTGGCATCCTGTTCTGCCTGATAGGCTGCCTCACCCATCTTCATCATCGCCTGTGACAGCTCGGCAGATTTGTTTTTGACATCTTCCATGTCATCACCGTCAAGCGCGGTCTGCAGGGCCTCAATGCCAACCTCAACCTCGGCCTTGGCATCCGGATCGGCCTTGTCGCCAAGATCGTCGATGGCCTTGCGTGCGCCATGGGTAAGCGCTTCACCCTGATTGCGTGTCTCAACAGACTCGCGGCGCTTTTTATCCTCTTCGGCGTTGGCTTCGGCTTCCTCAACCATCCGTTCGACGTCCGAGTCGTCCAGACCTCCAGACGCCTGTATCTTGATTTCCTGCTCCTTGCCGGTGGCCTTGTCCTTGGCGCTCACCTTAACGATACCATTGGCATCGATGTCAAAAGCGACCTCAATCTGCGGCACACCGCGTGGGGCAGGGGCAATTCCCTCCAGATTGAACTGGCCCAGATGCTTGTTGTCTGCGGCCATTTCACGTTCACCTTGATAAACGGAAATCGTCACAGCAGATTGATTGTCATCGGCCGTTGAGAACACCTGACTCTTTTTCGTCGGAATGGTCGTGTTCCGATCGATTAACCGGGTAAATACGCCGCCCAAAGTCTCAATGCCAAGTGACAATGGCGTCACATCAAGCAGCAACACATCCTTAACATCGCCTGTCAGCACACCAGCCTGAATGGCTGCGCCGGATGCCACAACCTCGTCGGGATTGACGCCGCGATGCGGTTCAGCTCCAAAGAAATCCTTCACCGTGTCGATAATCTTTGGCATTCTGGTCATTCCGCCGACGAGGATTACCTCATCGATATCAGATGCCTTCACTCCCGCATCTTTCAACGCCGCTTTGCAGGGGACGATTGTCCGTTCCACCAGCTTCTCGACAAGCTGTTCAAGCTTAGCCCGTGTCAGCTTGATATTCAGATGTTTCGGTCCACTTGCATCTGCTGTAATAAAGGGAAGGTTGATGTCCGTTTGCAGTGATGCGGACAGTTCAATTTTCGCCTTTTCAGCGGCTTCTTTCAAACGCTGCACCGCGAGTTTGTCACCGCGCAGATCAATGCCGTCGGACGATTTGAATTCATCGGCCAGAAATTCAATAATTTGGTGGTCAAAATCCTCACCGCCCAAGAATGTGTCTCCGTTTGTGGATTTCACCTCAAAGACGCCATCGCCAACCTCAAGCACCGATACGTCAAACGTGCCACCACCAAGGTCATAGACGGCAATCAGCCCTGACTCCTTACGGTCAAGACCATAAGCAAGGGCCGCCGCTGTGGGCTCATTGATAATCCTGAGAACCTCAAGGCCGGCAATTTTTCCGGCATCTTTCGTTGCCTGGCGCTGCGCGTCATTAAAATAGGCGGGCACCGTGATCACGGCTTGGGTGACGCTTTCACCCAGAAACGCTTCGGCGTCTTCTTTCAGCTTGCGCAGGACAAAGCTGGAAATCTGACTTGGTGAGTACTCCTCACCATCGACCTTCACCCAGGCATCGCCGTTCTTTGCTCCAAGCAGTTCGTAAGGAACCAGCTTGGCAAAATTCTTTGTTGCCTTGTCCGTGAAGCGGCGCCCAATCAGACGCTTGATCGCGAACAAGGTTTTTTCAGGGTTGGTTACAGCCTGACGTTTGGCAGGCTGACCGACAAGACGCTCTTCTTCATCAGCAAAGGCCACCATTGACGGTGTGGTCCGGGCACCTTCAGCGTTTTCGATAACGCGGGGCTCAGATCCATCCATGACTGCTACGCATGAATTTGTTGTCCCAAGATCAATACCAATTACTTTTCCCATTTTCATGCTCCTTTCTCATCGCACAGTAACAATCAGTCATTTTGATCGCTGCGCTTCCCCTGGCATTTCGACCTGCAGTCACCTTGGCACCGGGCGGCAGTGTCATGCTCTTCATTTTCTCCGTTCCATATAAGGCCGCAAACTCATCTTACAAGGTCTGGTCATTCATCTGGCTATTACGCCTGCGCATCGACCTCTTTGGCAGGACTATCAGGTGCCTTTGAGACACCCACCATAGCCGGCCGCAATAATCTATCATGCAGGACATAACCATGTTGGACCACTTCGACAACAATGCCCGCCTCATGTTCGTCCGTTGGCATCTCAAACATTGCCTGATGCAGATTGTAGTCAAATTTTTCTCCAACCGGGTCAATCCGCTCGATCCCATGTTTTTCGATCACAGACTGAATTTCTGTCCAGCTGAGCTCTATGCCCTTGACCAGGCCCTGAAACGCCTTTTCGGACACGTTTTCCTCAGCCACGTCTTTGTTCGTGGTGTCAGTGGCCTCGATTGCGCGCGCCAGATTGTCGATCGCACCAACAAGGTCGCGCGCAAAACTGGTATGTCCGTATTTGCGGGCTGACTGGATTTCCCGCTCGGTGCGGCGACGCATATTCTCCGTTTCGGCCATCGCGCGCAGAAGTTGGTCTTTCAGTAAGTCACGCTCAGCAATGAGAACGCTCAGTGGATCGTCTTCAGCCGCGTCATCCTGCTCAGGGTTAATCTCTATTTCACCAGTGTCATTCTCAACGACATCTTGCCACGCCTCAGATTTTTCAGGCTGGTCTGCCTCAGTCTCAGATACATCATCTTTTCTGTTTTCGGCCATTTTATTCCCTTTGCCGTAATCGGCTCTGCCGGCAGGCCGGACAGAGGATATAAGTACCAGGAGTATTTAATGCCTACCGCATCCATATCCAAGCAAAGATCAGGATTTTTTTTGGAGTTCAGAAAGCCCGAATAGACGGTAGAACCATAGACCACAATTTCTATAGTTAAAATGTGTCACACACACCAGATATTGTGTCAAAATCGAAATTGTGTCACTCTGAAAGTCAATCGTTTTAATCTCGCTTTGGCGCACCCTTGCAAGCGAAATCATACCTCGGAACACCCGCGTTGTTAAAACAGGCCAGATAGATGAGTCCTACCACTGTCAGACAATCGATTGAGGCACTTTATCAGGAAGCAGAGGCAGTCTTGGCCGAAGGGGGCCCAACGCTGGCCATCGTCAAATCGACCCCGGCCAACGAGACTCCGTCGGATCCAGCCACCGAGTTGCAAACCATCGCAGCAATTCATGCTGAGGCACGTTCAGCACACACCAGCGGTGACAACCTGCCATTAAAAGAGAGAATTAAGAATCTGTTGGCAGACGCCGAAGAGGAGTGGGACTCGTCGCAGGAGGCATCAACCAAACCTGCGCAGCAACAACCAACCAGCACGGGACAAGCGATTGCAGCGGAACCAATCAGTAGTCCTGCCCCAGCCCCACCCAAAACCCGCGATGAGCTGCAGCCAGAAGATGTCGATACACTGGTGTCGCAGGCACAGGCGGACGTGCATGCCGTCATGGCGGATATCGCGGCAGCTGTCGGCACTGTTCCAGCAGTCAAGTCCAGCGAATCACAAACGGACGCAACGCAGAACAATACCATCAGCATGGACCGACAAACGTTACAGACACTGATCCGTGACACGGTCAGATCCGTTGTTTCCGAAGAGTTGCCAAAGATCGTGGCGGCTGCCATCGGCAACAAGAATGAATTGCAAATTGTCGATCTGACAGCTGGCAAAAAAGTGGCAAAAAAATCCTCTGCGGCCACGGCAGAAAAAAAGGTGGCCAGAAAGGCAGCCACAAAAGCGACCCCAAAGACAGCGAAAAAAACAAAGGCGAAAGCGGCCGGCTGATCATTCACCGCTTCCGAAGCGAGAAATTCCAAAAAAGAACACAAAAGAAAAGTTGGGTTTAAGGGTTTGTTAAATTCTATTCCCTATTCTTGCTGGTAATAAAACACCTGCAAGAATCTTGGTTCAAAATGCTGCTTTCCTGTCCTTATTGCTCCACAATTGGCAAATTTCCCAATATTTTTAGGGAATTCCATGGAGTTCCAGTTTCCTGTCACAAATGCGCCCGCCTATTTTTTGTCAAACAAGCGTCAGATGACACGGCAGGTTTCTCCGTGAAGGATAAATATCACATCTCACCCTGTCGTAATTGCGCCACGCGCCTGATGATTGCTGGTGAACGCCTCCTTTCCAGGAGATTGACGCTGCTATGTCCAGTCTGCGCAAATGACACCATGAGTGGCGGCGTTTTGTCTTTCGAGAAAATCACCTTTGCCAATCTGCTATTGCTGGCGGTCCTTTTGATAGTCATCATGGCTGC
This sequence comes from uncultured SAR116 cluster alpha proteobacterium, assembly GCA_902547925.1. Lineage (GTDB taxonomy): Bacteria > Pseudomonadota > Alphaproteobacteria > Puniceispirillales > Puniceispirillaceae > MED-G116. The sequence continues at coordinate 13,648 of CACCQD010000003.1, forward strand.
GCCCTCATCGCTGACGATTGACCTTCTTGTCTGGGCACTTCGGCGACTACCTGCAGAATTTCTCTATTATATTGATGTCCTGTCACTCTCGCTGGCCCATTATGTACCGTGAAATGCTTCTGATGGCAGTGATCTATCTGCCCAGGACGCGGGCCAGCGCCCGGCTGGTGTAATCGACCATAGGGATGATACGGGCATAATTCATGTAGCGCGGCCCAACAACGCCGATGGCGCCCACAATTGACCTCTCGGCATTGCGGTAAGGGGCGATCACCACTGAACAGCCAGTGTTGGCAAACAGTTTGTTTTCTGCACCGATGAAAATCTGGACGCCATCGCCATCACTTGTCGCGTCCAACAGACGCAGGGCATTTTCCCGCGCCTCAAGGGCATCGAACAGGCCCCTGATCAATTCCAGCTGCTCGCCAGCATTGACGTCATCAAGAAGGTTCGCCTGTCCCCGCATGATCAGCGCCGCACCCTCATCTCCCTTGCCGTCTGACCACAGGCCAACACCCTGCTCAACAAGTTCAGCCGACAATTCATCAAGCTCGGCCCAATGTTCAGCGATTTCCCTGCGGATCAAGGTTGCCGCCGCTTCCATATCCCGACCAGCCAATCGGGCGCTCATGTAATTTCCAGCGCGGATCAGGGCCGATTGAGGAACTCCAGCCGGCAGATCAATGATCCGGTTTTCAACCTGCCCATCGGTACGCACCAGAACAGCAAGAGCGCGCCGATCGCCGATCGGCACAAACTCGAAATGCTGCAACTCGGCATTACTTGCCGGAGACAGCACAAGGCTCGCACATCTAGACAGGCCGGACAGCGTCTTGCTTGTCTTTTCCAACAACTCATTGATGCTGATCCCGCGCGCTGCGCATTCGCCATCGATTGACAGACGCTCCGTCTCGGAAATGTCGGAGTTGAACTCCATCAGCCCATCGACAAAGAGCCGCAATCCGGTCTCGGTAGGAATGCGCCCCGCCGAGGTATGCGGTGCAAACAATAGACCAGCTTCTTCAAGGTCACTCATGTTGCTGCGGATTGAGGCAGGCGACAAATCAAGAGTCATCAGCCGCGACAGGGTCTTTGAACCCACCGGCTGACCGCCTTCAATATAGGCGCCCACCAGAGTGTTGAAAATCTCCATTGCACGCGGCGAGAGGTCTTTTTGCGAAACGTCAGACATGGCCTTGATGTTATGAAGACCGATGGAAGCGGTCAATGGGGTGATTGCCGGGATCGGCACCAAACACAAAACCGCTTGCGCTGACCTGAGCGCAGGGGTAACCCAATAGGCAGCAATTTACCAGTACGCCCTATTAATACCTGGCTGAAACTGGCACCAACAATGGCTACCAAATTGAAAGAGAGTCTCATGAACCGCCCCTCAGGCCGTACCAACGACGCGCTCCGCAATGTCACACTCGAACCTGGGTTTTCCCTGCATGCAGAAGGCTCCTGTCTGGCGAAATTCGGGAACACGCATGTCCTGTGTACGGCATCGGTTGATGAACGTGTCCCCCCATTCCTGCGCAATGCGGGCAAGGGATGGGTTACGGCTGAATATGGAATGCTTCCACGCTCGACACACACACGCACCAATCGCGAGGCGGCGCGTGGCAAGCAGGGTGGGCGAACACTTGAAATTCAGCGTCTGATTGGCCGTTCACTCCGTGCCATTACTGATCTGAAGGCGCTTGGTGAACGCCAGATTAAAATCGATTGTGATGTGTTGCAGGCCGATGGTGGCACCCGGACCGCCTCCATTACCGGCGCGTGGGTGGCGCTACGGATTGCCTGTAATCGTTTGTTACTCGACGGGTTGATCACCAAACAACCGCTGATCGATCAGGTTGCAGCCATTTCCTGCGGCGTCTATCAGGGCGAACCGGTTTTGGATCTGGATTACGATGAAGACAGTCATGCAGAAATTGACGCCAATTTCGTCCTCAGTGCCGAGCGGGGCATCGTCGAGATACAGGCAACCGGTGAGGAGCGTCCTTATTCGCGCGATGAATTAAACCGTATGCTGGATCTCGCAGACATCGGTTGTGCCGAGTTGTTCAGCCTGCAGACCGACGCCGTTCAGAAAATGGCACCCTGACGACATGCAAACCCGGCTGTTCAAGGAAAACCAACTTGTCGTGGCAACCCACAACCAGGGTAAACTGCGCGAAATAAGCGCACTACTTGTCGATCGGGGAGTCACGGTGCTGTCCGCCGGCGAGCTTGGCCTCGACGAGCCCGAGGAAACCGAAGATAGCTTTGTCGGCAATGCGCGTCTGAAAGCCAGAGCCGCATCCAAGGCGTCTGGCTTCGTTGCCCTTGCCGATGATTCAGGTTTGGTTGTTGACGCACTGGGCGGGGCGCCCGGTATCTATTCCGCGCGCTGGGCCGGCCCAGAAAAAGACTTCACCATTGCCATGCAGAAGGTTGAGACAAATTTGTCCAAGACCGCATCAACTGATCGCCGGGCCCATTTCATCTGTTCACTCTCGCTTGTCTGGCCTGATGATTATGATGTCACGGTTGAGGGCCGCATCGACGGCCATCTTGTCTGGCCACCGCGGGGTGGTCGCGGCTTTGGGTATGACCCGATTTTTGTTCCTGATGGCTACGAACTCACCTTTGGTGAGATGGACCCTGACCAAAAACACGCGATTGGCCACCGTGCCGACGCATTTGCGCGGCTGCTTAGTGCCAGCTTTGGAAAATGAGCCGCGAGGATCGGTCACTCGGGCTTTATGTTCACTGGCCCTTCTGCAAGGCAAAATGCCCTTATTGTGACTTCAATTCGCATGTCAGCGAACAGGTTGATTATGCGGCATTTCAGACCGGGATGATTGCCGAGATGCGCCATCTAGCCAGTCACCTGGAGCAGCCATCGAAGCTGCGCAGCATCTTCTTCGGCGGGGGAACGCCAAGCCTGATGCCGCCTGATCTGATCGCGGCAATTCTTGCCGAGGCCGAGCAGGTTTTTGGCTTTGCCACGGATATCGAAATCACCGCCGAGGCCAACCCGACCTCGGTGGAGTCCACAAAACTGACCGGCTTCAAATCCGCCGGAGTGAACCGTGTCTCGCTTGGCATTCAAGCACTCGATCTGGCGCAACTGCACTTTCTCGGGCGGGAACATTCCGTGACCGAAGCACTGGCCGCATTGGCGTTGGCGCAAACCATCTTTGAAAGGGTATCAATCGACCTCATTTATGGCCTGCCAGACCAGACACCAGTCAACTGGCAGGCAACCTTGCGGCAATTGTTGGGGTTGGGGCTAGATCATCTCTCGCTGTATCAATTGACCATAGAGCCGGGAACGGTCTTTTATACACGGCAGCGTCAGGGTGAGATGCTCACCGGATCAGACGATTTGGTTGCGGGTCTGTTTGAAATGACAAATGCCACAATGGAAGAGGCTGGACTTGCCTCATATGAGGTGTCGAGCTATGCGCGCTGTGGACATGAATGTCGACACAATCTGACCTATTGGCAGGCGCATGATTGGCTTGGCATCGGCCCCGGTGCGCATAGCCGCTTTGAACGTCAAGGGCAGCGTGTCAGCCTTGCCACCCGGCGCAGCCCTCAGTCCTGGTTGGAACTAACTGCACTCAACGGCCATGCTATCGAAACAGAATGCGTGGAAACACCGATGGAATGGGCAAACGAGATGCTCATGATGGGGCTACGACTGAAAGCTGGTATTGATCTAAATCTCATCGAACAAAAATGTGGGCCACGCCAGCTATGGCTTGATCAGGACAGGCTGGCAATGCATGTCGAAGCTGGCTCGATGCAGTTTTTGCAAGATCACAATGGTGACCACCTCGCCACAACCGCCAAAGGTCGCCTCCTTCTGAACAGCCTTTTGGCCGACATCACAAAGTGAGCACTATATTTTGTCGGGAGCCGATTGCAGCAATTTGCCTGTGCCATCGATGATCTGGCGCAGTTCAAAAGCCCGCACATTGCTGCCTCCCGGCAGAAAGCGGAAAGCCCCGCTGAAACCGTTAAAACCCACGCTCGACAGCAATTCTCTTTGCCAACTTGAGCGGTCCTTACCGGCCAGCACTTCGGCAAGCGCGACAGCATCAAAGCTCAACCGTGACAAAAGCCCCGGCCTCTCTGGCCACACAGCCGTCCATTTTGCCACAAACTGATCATCCGTGTTGCTTGGCCGGAAAGCGAAAAGCCCGTTTTGCAGCGACGGTTCAGACAGGATTCGGCGCTGATTCCATTGCGCATTACCAAGATACATCACAGCCTCACTGCCAAGATCGTAATAGGCAAGAACAGGAGCTGTTCGGAGCGCAAATTCAGCACCACCGGCAAAAATCAAAGCATCGAAAACAGGAGGTTTTTCAGGAACAGTCTCACTCTCGACAGGCGGCATATAGCGTGAGAATTTCCTGATCGCGCGTTTCAGCAAATCCTCACTTTTGAGCGCCTGCTCTCGCAGAACCATACTATCTTCCGCGTGAAGGCCCGAGTGCACAAGGCGCCTCTGAGCATGCATAGCCAACCGCTTTCCAAAGGCGCTGTCCTCGGCGAGGATCGCAAAACGCTGTCTTCCGTCTGCGATTGCATAGCCCAGCAGCAAATCAAGCTGTTGTTCCGGCAGATAGCCCATAAGCCAACTGCCTCTGGAGGCGACAAGTGCATTGTTGGATAGAAGCAGCATAGGAATGTTCGCGGCATCGGCAGTGGCCCGAGCTTCGGCAACCGCGCCAGAAAACAGCGGGCCAATTATTATGTCACTTTGTGCCGCGACAGCCTCCTCAGCGGCCCGGCGACCACGCTGGCCGCCCATCGTGTCAAACACCATCAACTCAACAGTGGGATTACGTGCGGCAAACAGCGCCAATTCTGCGCCCTTACGCAGCTCCTCACCCATTTGCTGATAGACCCCCGTGATCGGAAGCAAAAGAGCGATACGGGTTACACCTTCGGCTTTTTTTGCGGACCATTCACGTTTTGGTAAATCAGTGGCAGCTGGTTTGGCTTTTTGGGCGAGTAGCGCAAACGCGGCCTCCAGCGCATCATCCGCAAGCGAGGGGTCCTGGCCCTCTGGTACTTTTGCCTCTGGTTCTTTGGGCTTGCGCGCCACCTCAGATTGGATTTTCCAGATGATGTTGTTGATAACGTCATCCGTATTTTGTTCGGTAAACGGTTTTTCAGTCGTCTCGGCCTCAACCACATCAAGTGTGGTTGCGCCATTCTCTGGGGCCAGTTTCTTCGTTACCGACTCGCTTTCCTCCGCGCTGGCATCACCGGGCCTGATAACCAGCGATGGATCCGTCTGGGGTTTAGGCTGTGGTGGTGTCACCGACGACCCCGCCATTGCCAGCTCAACTTCATCAGCTGTGCCATTTTCCTCCGTCGATGTCTCGGACCCGGCAGACGCCAGTTTGGCGTCACCTTTTGCCATGGGCGCAGCTTCTTCGTCGGTAGATTCGCCGCTGGTCGATGCGGGGCCGGATGGTACTGTTCCGCCACAAGCCACAAGGCCCAGAAACAGCCAGATTACAAGCCATTGATAGAGCGGCTGACGCATGTGAAATCTCCTTGGGCGCAATGGTATCACGCAGACGTTTTTGCACCAATGTGATTAATGCGCTAAGATTGGGTCGGTGTGGCAATAGTGCCATCCAAGGTCAAATCGACCCAAGTGGAACTCCGTCAATGTCCGGGCGTCTGGTGATAGTGTCTACGCCAATCGGCAATCTTGGTGATTTCTCCGAACGCGCTGCGCGTACGCTTGGGGGGGCGGACATCATCGCCTGCGAGGATACGCGGATGACGCGCAAGCTGTTAGCGCTGTCTGACCTGACATCCACCGCAAAGCTTGTTCCCTATCATGATCACAACGGCGCAACCATGCGCCCACGGCTGCTGGCTGACATAAGTGATGGCAAGATCGTCGCCCTCGTCAGCGATGCTGGAACACCGTTGATTTCAGACCCCGGATACAAACTGGTCGCTGGCTGCCATGACCGTGGCTTCACGGTAACAGCGGTTCCCGGGCCAAGCGCCCCTCTTGCTGCGCTCACCGTATCTGGTCTGCCAAGCGACAAATTCACCTTTGCCGGGTTTCTGCCACCAACCAAAAAGGCGTGTGAGACGGCGATTAAGGATGTCAGTGACCTGCCAATGACAATCATCTGGTTTGAAACACCGCGGCGTTTGCTGAAATCACTGACGTTGATGGCAGATATTCTCGGCCCCCGATTGACGGTGGTTGCACGCGAATTGACCAAAATTCATGAAGAGGTGATCCGCGCTCCCCTGCCTGACCTGATTGCCATGATTGAGCAGCGAGAGAGTATAAAGGGTGAAATTGTCGTTCTTGTTGAGGGGCGGCAGACTGATGACACTATTTTCGACGAGGCCGATGTGACATTGATGCTGCAAGAGGAGCTGCGCCAGCGGAGCCTGCGCGATACCGTGAAATCCATTGCTGACAGAACCGGCCTGCCGAAGCGCTCAATCTACCAGCTGGCGCTGAAAATGAGTAATGCCACACCATCAGACTAGGCCACCAGACGGGCAAAGGCCTGTGCCCAGTCACCCCAAATCCGGCCGCACCACACCCAGCTATAAAGCTGCTTAAGTATCTGGGCGGATAGCTGAGGTCACTGCTGCCTTTGTTTTGAAACTGTCAGGTTGCCGCATCCTTGCCCGATGTTGACGCTGCAGCGCTGGCGAGCTGGATATTGTTGCCCACCGTGGATCCACGCTGGCTTTTGTCGAGGTGAAGTACCGGCACAGGCAGCCACAATAGTATGGACCGACCCAGCGGCATAGCCGAAATGGTGGCTGCACATTAAAAATGCCTGGTTTGATGACGACTGATCCGAGGTGGTGCAAAGCGCTTGACCCGTGATTCGCAAAACGGCAAATTAGAAGCAACTTCCTCTTTGATGGTCAGGAAACATCCATGAACAGTTCCAACCGAAACGCAGTCCCTCTTGTCCCTGTTCTGTTGTTGCTTGCCAGCTTTGCCCTATCAGGGTGCGCCGGCGCAGTTATTGGCGTCGGAAGCGCAGCCGTTGCCGCATCGACCACCGAAAAGGGAATTTCGACGTCGGTTTCGGACGGCGTGATTTTCACCAAGCTGCACGATAAATTCATTCAGGCCGATGCCAGCCTGTCCACGGGTGTTGATGTTACCGTAAATGATGGTGCGGTGCTGTTAACTGGCAAGGTCAAAACACCTGATGAAAAAGTTCTGGCAACCAAGCTGGCATGGGAGATCAAAGGTGTCCGCGAAGTTGTCAATGAAATACAGGTTACCGACAAATCCTCCATCAAGGACGTGGCAAAGGACCTTGCCGCAAGCGCCCAGCTACGCGGTAAGCTGATCGCCGACCCCAACATTTCGTCGCTCAATTACAGCATTGATGTTGTTAATGGCACCGTCTATCTCTCAGGCGTGGCCAGTAATGTCAGCGAGATGAATAAGGTGGTTGCGCATGCGCAGGAACTCCGGTTCGCGCAGCAAGTTGTGAACTACATCATTGTTGAATCTGACAAGCGCGACTAGACCAGATGAGTCTTTCCGTTGCCATTCAGATGGATCCCGTTGCGGCGATCAATATTCGCGGTGACTCCAGTTTTACGCTCGGTCTGGAGGCGCAACGTCGTGGACATCATCTGTGGTGCTACACGCCGGACATGCTGTCCCTTGCCGAGGGTGAAGTTCAGGCTACCGGTCACAGCCTCAACCTCAGGGATGAAATTGGCAATCACTTCGATGGCGGGCCAATGGAAGAGCGCGCATTAACGGATTTTGATGTCATCCTGATGCGCCAGGACCCACCTTTTGACATGGCCTATATCACAGCGACACATATCCTTGAGATGCTGCCGGCCTCGACAATGGTAGTGAACAATCCGGCAGAAGTGCGCAATGCTCCGGAAAAACTGTTGGTGACCCTCTATCCGGAGCTGATGCCAGCCACGCTGATCAGTCGTAATCCTGCCACTATTACTGATTTTCGCAAGCGGCATAAGGACATTATCGTCAAACCACTTTTTGGCAATGGTGGCGCTGGCGTGTTCCGGCTGACGCCTGACGACCAGAATCTGAACTCACTTCTCGAGATGTTTTTTGAGAAATCGCGCGAACCAGTGATGGTTCAGGCCTATATTCCAGCGGTCCGAAAAGGTGATAAGCGGGTGATTCTTGTCGATGGTGAGGCTGTGGGCGCTGTCAATAGAATACCCGACGAGGGTGAGGCCCGGTCAAATTTGCATGTTGGCGGCACTGCCGGTGCAACTTCATTGACCGCGCGCGACAAGGAAATCTGCTCAACGATCGGTCCTGAGCTGCGCCGGCGAGGCCTATTGTTTGTCGGTATCGACATCATCGGTGACTATCTGACAGAGATAAATGTCACCTCACCCACAGGAATACGCGAGATAGAGAGTTTGTCAGGGGTGAATATCGCCAGCACGACCTGGGACACCATTGAAAAAAACAAGCACACCTACGGTAGCAATGGCATCATGCGGTAGGTGAGTGCCTCAGCCACATCCTCGCGCCCGACTTGTTGCGACTGACCAAAAATGGCAATAGTCCGCGCCACGCGGATCACCTTGTAAAAACCTCGCGCCGATAGCTGCTGTTTTTCCACTGCGAGACGCAACAGTTCAGCGACTTCCGCTGACAAGTATTTGCCAAAATCCAAAGCCGTGTCTGATGGAGCAGACAGATCATCGTCTGCAACATCAGCCATCAGACCTTGATGGTTTTCAGCAAATTTTGCAGCAGCTGCCACGCGCGCAGCGATGGTGGATGAGGCTTCGGCCGCTTTGTTCGAGAACAGGAGCTGACCGCTTACCTCCGACACCTCAATGAATATATCAAACTTGCCCAACATAGGGCTGGAGATCTGGGCGCTTTAATTTCGCCCACATTGCGGAGCGCTGCTACAGGCACATGCAGGGTCCCCCGAATAACCACAGCGGCAGGGATTCATGGCGGCAACCGACTGAAACCTTGCTGGATAAGTCACATGATGATTGGCTCGGGCCACCACCACCTGTCCTGTTTCCAGCGGTTGTCGCAGGTCATCAAGAACAGGCCTTGAAAATTCCGCCAATTCATCAAGAAATAGAACCCCATTGTAGGCCAGCGAGATTTCTCCTGGTTTTGCCCGCACACCAACACAAACCAGCGCCGCCATGGATGCTGAATGATGAGGTTCGCGAAAGAGACGCTAATGAATAAAGCCGCCGGCGCTTAACTGACCAGCCACAGAATGCAGCATCGTCATCTCAAGCGCCTCGCTTGCGTCAAGCGCCGGCAACATGAATTTGCCAGGACCGGGCGGACCGATCATCAAAAAGTTGTGACGACCAGCTGCGGCAATCTCAATCGCCCGGCGAGCAGTCTCCTGTCCTTGGAGATCCGCCACATCGAGAGGCGTGCTTTGGTCAGGTTCAACATGCGGGCTTGACGGGTGAGAGTCTGCGCCCCGCGGAGATGGTTGAGCAACGAGGTTAGATCATTCGGCGCAATCACGTCAATCGGGCCAGCCCATGCCGCCTCACCACCACAAGCCGCCGGACAAATCAAGCGACAGTCACTTGCTGAGGCGGCAAGGGCTGCGGACAGAACACCAGACACAGGTTGTAAGGACCCGTTGAGCGACAACTCGCCCAAAATCAGGCAATCAATGACACTACCCTCAGGCATCACGCCCATTGCCACCAGCAACGCCACAGCAATGAGCAAGTCAAAATGTGCACCCTCCTTCAAAACATCGGCAGACGACAGATTGATGGTTATTCTTTTGGGGGGTAGTGCCAACCCGAACGAGGAAAAAGCCGCCCTTACCCGTTCCTTGGAATCGGCGACAGATTTGTCGGCAAGGCCATCCATGGCCATTGATGGCAAACCATTTGTAATATGAACCTGGACCTCAACATCGATGGTTTCAATGCCACGAAATGCAGCTGTAGCTATTCGTGAATATACTTTCTCTTCACACTCCCTCGGAATCAGACTGTCATCGTGGGCAGGGGTATGTGAAGTTGCAAGTATATTAGAATAGTAGCACTTTCAATATGTTAGAATTCAGCGTTTGCTGACCATCGGGCCGATTGCCGCGCCCCCCAGAACATGCATGTGAAGGTGCGGTATCTCCTGATGGCCGTCATTGCCACTGTTGGCGATAACCCGGTAGCCACTATCGGTGATGCCCGCAATATTGGCGACATAACCAATCATTTTCGTAAAGGCGCTCTGCTCCACGTCGGAGGCGTTGAGGGTGAAATCAGACCAGTCAATATAGCTACCCTTTGGGATCACCAGAATATGAACAGGGGCCTGTGGGTTGATATCCTCAAAGGCCAATGTGTGCTCATCCTCAGCAATCTTTTTGCATGGCAGTTCACCAAGCAGGATACGCGCAAAGATGTTCGATGGATCATAGGACATTACTTCAACTCCTTGCGGTAATAGAACCCGGGGACAAAATCACCTTCAACCCGTGCATAAACATCATTGGTGGCATAACGGGTAAAGCCGCGCGCCTCAAAGGACTGGATGGCCCTATCCTGCGTCGACCGAACATCAAGATTGATCATTGAAAAACCCTCAGACTTTGCCAACGCCTCAGCTTCGGCGACAATCATCTGAGCAAGGCCATGGCCACGTGCCCAGGGCGCGATGAAAAAAGTCGTCAGCTGACAGGTAAAAGCCTGCGCTTCATTGTTCCGGGGTGGTCGCAGAATTTGGCAGCTGCCAGCAATAACCTTGTCCAGGCGCGCCACGATAAGGTGGCGCTCTGGAATCATCAAAACACCACGCCAGTAATCCTCCATAACGGGTTTCGGCGGTGGCGACAACCAGCCAAAACCACCGCCAGACATGATGCCGGCCTCTGCTGCGTCACATAATTCATGCAAATCACCCGTCGAGAGACGTTCGACTGACTCAATCGAAAGTTTGGGAACGTGGCCCTTCATTATTTCTGGCGACATTGGTCTCATCTCCATAACAGCAGCACCGCATCTAAAAGACTAAGACGGCCACTTCCCATTTCTATCACATAATCAAATAATGGAAAAAATCTGTCTGTCATTTTTTTACCCGGACATATCCCCGGATTCTCGTATCTGCAAGTGGCGCTCTACCATGGCCGTCACCTCTCCACATTGAACAGCGTTGAGGCGATGAATGTTCTGAGCAAGCAAATTTGCCAGATATACAGCAGCAGCACTACATTTGCTGGCGTCGATCGTCGGTTTTGGATGGGACATGGATGCCAACATTTTCAAGACCTCAGCGTCATCCCATATGAGGCCAAGCCAGGCACATATCTGATCAACAAAAGGACCGGAGGGGCGACCACGTGAGCCAGTTTCAAGAGCTGAAATATACGCCTTTGACACTCCGAGATAATCTGCCTGTTGCTGCTGGGTTAATCCTCTTTCCGCGCGCAGATCCCGCATTTTCAGGCCAAAGGGTGTCATTTTGATGACCGGGTACGGCGTAACATGACATAGATGGCACCGGTACCACCATCCTTTGGTGTGGCGTCCGAAATAGCCAGAACAACATTGTCAAGTGGTGGCTGCTTCAACCAAAGGGGAACATGACGGCGGAGGACACCCTCACCACGAACACCCTTGCCAGTGATCACAAGGACACAGCGATATCCAAGAATTGCGGATTGCTGAATAAAGGAGCGGAGTCGGGTTTCGGCCTGCTGCGCATTATGCCCGTGTAAATCTATCCGTGCCTCAACCGGCAGATTCCCTCTGGAGAGTTTTCGCCTTGTTGTTCTGTCAAGGCCAGCATGGTCGCCGTCACGCAAATCAATTGGCGTGACTTTTGGAGACGGTTTCGGGCCGCTCCCCATTACCGGAGCACTGGCCCTGCGGACAATTTTGCATGGTGTGACAGGCTTGTGGCTGTGTCCAGCTTTTTCAGTCACCCCAGCATAACGAGCTGATTTCAGGGGATTAACTTGACGGGTAATAATTTCCCAAAGCTGATCGTCATTCTCAGGCTTGCCATGATCCTTTTTGCGCATGGTTGTTCCACATCCCGAACCCTAGGCCTCATCCTCTGGGCTCTCGGTTTCAGCTAGTTTCCAATTGGGATCAGAAAGCGTCAAATCACGCTCAAACGTCCATATGTCAACAAGCTCCAACTTTCCAGTGCCCTCATCTTCAATCACATTGCCACCCTCATCCGTAATCATGCGCGTCTGGGTTGAATGAAAATCAACCGTAACCGACGCGATGTTATCAAACACCTGCGCGTTCAGGATGCTGACATGCGATATGTCATCGATAGTGATGGATAATCCTTCGCCATCGCTCGCACGCTGCTGGATAGATTGGGTGAAGCTTTGCAGAAGGTCGTAGCTAAGCAGGCGCTTGAGTTGGGCCATATCACCCTCGGCATAAGCCGAGAGGATTATGCCGAACGCGGCTTTTGCCCCGTCCAGAAATTGCGCTTCCGAGAACGAGGGTTCGGCACGCAGCAATGCGTCCATGCCGTGACCATCATTGGCCGCCGCCTGTACATCGGGCCGAACCGGTATGGGCTTCTGCTCAAATCGCTCAGCCGTTTCCTTGCCACTGCTTTGATCCTCATAGCCTGTTTTTTGCCCCAGTACCGACCTCAGCCGGAGAACCAGCAACACCGCGATCACCGCGAAAATGAGAATATCGATAAACGGCACGTTGTTCACCTGCGTCATACATGATTGCTTATTTGCATATGGTTATTGTTTGCCTCAATATCTAGCACAGAAGCAGCGTCTAGCCTATTTAATTTAACATCATAGCACCGTACAAAAACCCATGATCGATGAAAATATCAAAGAGGAAAGCCAATGGGCCTGCTCATTTTAACCCTAATCATCCTCTGGGGATGGGCAGAGGTCACAGCATTCATCATTATTGGGGGTGAAATCGGCGGGCTTTTGACTTTCATTGGTGTGTTTCTCACCGCTGTTGTGGGGTTGTGGCTGCTACGACGCCAGGCAGCAAATGTAATGGCAAATCTGAGACATCAGGTGACGCTTGGTGAGGCGCCACTTGCCGCGGTGGCAGAAAGCGTGTCCTTGCTTATTGGCGGCATATTGATGCTGATCCCGGGATATGTCACAGACGGGGTCGGGTTGTTATTGTTTGTTCCGGGGCTGCGCAGGATTGTTGGTCTTGCAATCATGAGCAGGCTTCTCAAAAACGCACGGTTTCGTACCTTTGCGGGAACTGGAACTGCCGGGTTTCACAATGCCGGTCAAAGCGCCGCTGACAATAACCGTCATAGCCCAGAATGGTCTAGACAACAGCGCGACGACTTTACCATCATTGAGGGTGAGGTGGAGGAGAAAGCCGATTATCCATCCCAAAGACTGAAATAATCCATCATGCGTCAGATAATCGTTTGGCCGGACATCAGAAAGCAAGGTTGCTGCATGCTTGCCGCTAGAACTCGTTCCATGCTATGTCGCTGTCGATTAGGTTTTGGTTCCCCGAGGAGGCCGCCATATGAGTGAAGATAACAAGAAAGCCAAATCGACAGACGCGACGCAGAACGGTGAGCCGACAGCCAATCGGCAGATCGTTGTTCACACGCAATATATCAAAGATCTTTCCTTCGAGAATCCGAAGGCGCCAGAGATTCTGATGGAGTCGCCAAACCAGCCCGATGTTGAGATCACAGTGAATGTTGGAGCTCGGCCGCTTGGCGATGCAAAATACGAAGTTATGCTCAATCTGGGAGCAAAGGCCAAAACCGATGACAAAGCGCTTTTTCTTGTTGATCTGACTTATGCCGGCATTGTGTCCTGCCCGGGTACAGCGGCGGCAGATGTCAATCCAATGGTAATGATTGAAGCACCACGTTTGCTATTTCCCTTCGCCCGCGCCATAGTCTCTGACGTCACGCGTGATGGAGGTTTTATGCCTCTGAACATACAGCCCGTCGATTTTGTCGCAGTGTATCAACATAATCTGGCAAAGCAGCAGGAAGCGGCAGAAAAGACCAAGCAATAAAGCGCTGATCCGTCACCAGCCTGAGAGCTCTCTCTCAGCGTTTCCAGATTGGATCTTCGATTTTCTTCAGAAAACCCTCATGCGCCGAAAGCTCGGCTTCCGAGGGCATATGCGGTCTTGAGAACTGCGCGGCATCGCGCCGCATGCTAAAGCCTGACTGTACGATAGGTGTTTCGCTGGCTGGTTGTTGCTCCTGTTTTTCAGTCCGCGCTAAATCAAGTGACAGATTTGGTTGGCGACCGCCAAGCAATTCAATATAGACCTCAGCCAAAAGATCGGCATCAACCAGTGCGCCGTGAAGATCACGGTGGCTATTGTCAATCTCAAATCGGCGACATAAAGCATTGAGGTTGGCCTGTGCCCCGGGAAATTTCTTGCGTGCTATGGCCAGCGTATCAACAGCGCGTGACATCGGGTACTCCGGCAATGAGAGGCGCGCCAGCTCCGCATTTATGAAAGCCATGTCGAAGCTGGCATTGTGAATCACCATCTGATCTTCACCGACAAATTGCATGAAACGTTGAGCGATGTCAGCGAAAACAGGTTTGTTGGCAAGAAATTCGGAACTGATACCATGGACAGCAAAAGCGCCATCCTCAATGTCACGTTCAGGATTGATATAAAGGTGCAGATTGTTGCCGGTGGGAATGTGGTTGACCAATTCCAGCGCGCCAATTTCGATGATGCGATGGCCCTCAGCCGCGCTTATTCCCGTCGTTTCGGTATCCAAAACAATTTCGCGCATTACAACTCCATTGCTGCTCGCCACAAAACCAAATTGTCGCCTCAAGTCAACAGCCGGTCAAGCCAATCAAACAGCTGCTGGCGGGTCACATCCAAATCCGTTCCGGTGTCGAGGACAAAATCAGCCCTAGCCACCTTTTTATTGAGTGGTATTTGACTATTCAGGATTCCTGTCAATTTGTCATCTGTCATCCCATCTCTAGACAGCGCCCGTTCACGCTGAATTTCAAACGGCGCATTTGTAACGACAACCAGATTGCAAAGATTATGTGTTTCCGCCTCAAAAAGAAGAGGAACGTCAAGAACCACCATCTGCGCATTATTCTGACGATGCCGCGCCAGAAACTCTTCGCGGTCATCGGCAACGAGCGGATGGAGAATCTTCTCCAAAATAATTCGATCTTCCGGATTCTGGAAAACACGCTGCCCCAGACGATCACGGTCGATAGCCCCATCCCCACTCAGAACATCATCACCAAACGCTGAACAAATCTTGGACACCGCCCCCCCCCCAACCCCAAGAAGGTCATGCACACTCTGATCTGCATCGAACACGGCAATGTCGCGCTCACGAAACATATCTGCGGTCGTGGATTTTCCCGTGGCTATTCCACCAGTCAGGCCAACCACAATCATTTTTGCGCTCGCAACGCCAACCCATGACCCCGCAAAAAGGCCAGAACCTGCAAAATAGGCAGACCAAGCACTGCGTAGGAACACCCTGTGATACTGCTGAACAGATGTGCGCCCCATCCTTCAATCTGATAAGATCCCGGAGTGGCAGAGGCGGCATCGCCGATAGCCCGCAAATAGTGATCAATGAACCCATCGGTCAGCGGCCGCATTGTCAGTGATGGGGCTTCGATATGATGCCAAATCCGCTCACCGTCGCGATAGATCACCGTGGCAGTTAAGAGTTGATGTGTCTTTCCAGACAAAAGCTGGAGTTGCGACAACGCCATTTCATGCGTCTTGGGTTTGCCAAGGATTTGATCATCACAGACAAGAATCTGGTCAGCACCGAGGACAAAGCCGGAGGGGTGGTCACCATTATCATGCGCCACTTTTCGCGCCTTCATCTCAGCAAGCAGGACGGCAATATCCTCAGCCGGCATTAAAGAGGCCGTGGCCGACCCACGCAAACCTTCCTCATCAACATGTGCCGCGCGGGCAATGAACTGAATGCCCGCGTCAGCCAGCATTTTGCGGCGCGTCGAACTTTGCGAGGCCAAAACAAGCGCCCCCGTTGGCAGAGAAAACTTCTTTTGCATACCGTCAGTGCTAACTTTCGTTCCAAGTGGTGTGAAGCTGAATGATCGCCGCTGCTGTTTCCTCGATGGACCGCCGGGTAACATCAATCACCGGCCATTGATTCAGGGTGAACAAGCGGCGTGCCTGGCGCACCTCCTCGGTAATGGCCTCCAGATCCGCATAGCCCTCATTCGCATCGTCAGACATTGCAATCTGCCGGGTGCGGCGGATAAGACTCAGCCGTTTTGGATCATTGGTCAGTCCCACAACAATGATGTTCAAACCATCGAGATGGTGAATCGGAAATGGAGTTCCAGGTACCAACGCGTAATTCGCAACCTTGTAGCCACGGTGAGCAAGATACATTGAGGTCGGTGTCTTTGAGGAGCGTGACACACCAACAAGCAGAATATCAGCATCCTTCAACGCACCCATATTCATCCCATCATCATGGCTGACGGCAAAATCTATCGCCGCGATCCGGCGATAATAATCACCATCAAGTTGACGCTGACCACCGGGTTTGTTTCGTGAACTTTGGCCAAGAACAGTGCCGAAAAGATCGACCACTGGATCAAGAACCGAAACATGTGGTACAAGTAGAGAATCGCATTTTTCTTCGATCTTGCTTCGCAGGTCGGTGTCTAGAATGCTCATCAGCAATATCCCATGATAGCGCTCAAGGCTGGTAAAAATAGCCTCGAGATGTTGCTGGCTACGCACAAGTGTCCAAACATGCTCGGTTGTTTTAACGTCAGGGAATTGTGCCAGACACGCCCGCGAAATTTGATGAACAGTTTCACCTGTTGAGTCGGACACAAGGTGAATATGAATTTTTGGTGTCGCCATCATTCGCAAAAATTATCCTCTCCTCAACATCTTGTCACCCCGATTCATCGTCTTTAAAAATCAGCCTTCACTCAGGCCACGACATCTTGTGTACAAACCTGGTAAAAACTCAGGTATAACCCGATCGGCTGTGGGGATGAAATGCCAGAGATTTAATGAAAGACTGGTTTATCCACATATATCCTGATGTTTAACAACTGTGGACAGAAAAATCACACCGAGATCCTAATGTCGCGATTAACATCGCATATTGTTGAAAAATATGTCTATTCTTAGCAAAAAATGGGGATAAAGCTGTGGATAAATAGCGATTTTTTGGTCAAGGGCTGTTATTCACAAGCACTACTACAACATCTAACTATATATACTAATATCTACTTAGTAATTGAGAACCTGATGACATCATCACCTCTACTGAACGCATTGGCAGGTAAAAAATCCTCACGACCACCGCTTTGGATGATGCGACAGGCGGGCCGATATCTTGCAGAATACCGGGCGGTCAGACAAAGCCAGTCAGACTTTATCTCCTTCTGTCTTAATTCAGAAAAAGCCTGTGAGGTAACGTTACAACCGATCCAGCGATTTGATTTTGATGCCGCTATCATATTTTCTGACATTTTGATGATTCCTTGGGCACTCGACAGGAATGTACATTTTATTCCTGGCACCGGTCCTAAGCTGACACCTTGGACTATAGATATACCACTCGATAACACACTGCTTGATAAAATAAGCACACGCCTAGCACCCATTGGAAAAACTGTTCAATTGACAAGATCAAAGCTGGCCGCTGAGAAGGCCTTGATTGGCTTTGCCGGGGCCCCTTGGACTGTTATCACCTACATGATTGAAGGTGGATCCTCACGTGATTTTACTGACACAAGACAATGGCTTTGGTTCCATCCAAAAAAATTTGAAGCGCTTCTTGATTATGTGACAGAAGCAACAATTCATTTTTTAGTGGTGCAGGCCAGAGCAGGTGCTGACGTGCTAATGTTGTTTGACAGCTGGGCAAACGCGGTACCCGCAGAACGACGTGAGCAAATTGTTGTTGCGCCAATCCGCAGAATTATACGAGCATTGCGCAAACTAGGCTTAAAACAGCCAGTAATCGGTTTTCCAAAAGGTATTGGTGAAGGGATCATCAATTATGCAGAAGAAGCCGAAATCGACGCGTTAGCAATTGACCATATGACTGATGCCGCGTGGGTTAACAAAATCCTACCGAAAAACATGCCGGTACAGGGAAATTTGGATCCACTCAGTTTGCTTGTGGGCGGCTCTAAAATGACAAAATCAATCGACCATATACTTGATAGTTTCAAGGATCGGCCGCATATCTTCAACCTCGGACACGGAATTACGCCGCCAACACCAATCTGTAACGTCGAACGGATGGTTCAATGGGTTAGAAAGTCATAAAATGGGATATGAATACATTAAAGCATTCCATCTGATCGCGGCTATGAGCTGGATGGCTGGTTTGCTCTATTTACCACGTCTTTATGTCTACCATGCTGAGACGGATATTGGCTCTGTGCAAGCTGAAACTTTTAAGGTCATGGAACGACGTTTGCTCAAAGCAATCATGAATCCGGCGATGATTGTAACATTTGGTCTTGGGGCCTGGATGCTTGTCCTGAATCCCAGCTTGTTATCTGAAGGTTGGATGCATGTGAAAATTTTTAGTGTTGCGCTGATGGCGGCATGCCACGGAAAATTTTCAAAAATGCGGCGTCTGCTCGAAAATAATGAGAAACCATTATCCTCAAAAAACTATCGGATCTGGAATGAGGTGCCGACAGGGTTAATGGTGATCATCGTGATCATGGCGGTGGCCAAGCCAATTTGATTTTGGTTTGTTGACATCTTCGTGGCAAAGATTACTATCTAGCTGCCTGCGTGCTTGGTGTAGGCGTGATGGATAGTCATTCAGTTCTGTCCTGTTTTCCCTCCACGTCCATTATCCATTGAGTTGATGTCATGCATCTCCAGGAACTTAAACAAAAGTCGCCGGCTGACCTTTTGGCATACGCTGAAGAGGTGGAAGTTGAAAATGCAAGCACACTGCGCAAGCAGGATATGATGTTTGCCATTCTAAAGCAGCTCGCTGACAATGATGTGGCAATATATGGCAGCGGTGTGCTTGAAGTTTTGTCAGACGGTTTTGGGTTTTTGAGGGCTCCGGAATCGAATTATCTGCCGGGCCCAGATGATATCTACGTATCACCAAGCCAAGTGCGGCGTTTCGGTTTGCGCACAGGAGATACGGTTGAAGGCGAAATTCGCGCCCCTAAAGACGGCGAACGGTATTTTGCGCTGCTAAAAGTTGAAACAATCAATTTTGAAGAACCAGGCGCGGTTCGGCACCGAATTAATTTCGATAATCTCACGCCGCTCTATCCTGAAAATAAACTGACGCTGGAGCTGGCATTCAATCCGGATAAAAAGGACAATACACCGCGCGTTATTGATCTCGTGTCACCGATGGGCAAGGGCCAGCGCGGTTTGATTGTGGCACCGCCACGAACCGGTAAGACAATGATGCTGCAGAGCATCGCGCACGCAATTTCGGAAAATCATCCTGAGGTTTATCTGATCGTTTTGCTGATCGATGAGAGGCCTGAGGAAGTGACTGATATGCAGCGCTCCGTTCGGGGTGAGGTGATTTCCTCAACCTTTGATGAACCTGCATCGAGACATGTTCAAGTTACTGAAATGGTTATAGAAAAAGCCAAAAGACTGGTTGAGCATAAACGTGATGTTGTGATTCTTCTTGACTCCATTACCCGCCTCGCACGGGCTTATAACACGGTTGTGCCATCATCTGGAAAGGTTTTGACCGGTGGTGTTGACGCCAACGCACTTCAGCGTCCAAAGCGGTTTTTTGGCGCCGCACGGAATGTCGAGGAAGGTGGGTCATTGACGATTATTGCAACCGCCCTGATCGAAACTGGATCACGGATGGATGAGGTGATCTTTGAGGAATTCAAGGGAACCGGCAACAGTGAGGTTATTCTCGATCGGAAACTTTCAGACAAGCGTACTTTCCCAGCTATCGATATTACCCGCTCTGGAACACGTAAGGAAGAGCTGCTTGTTGACAAGGGAACGCTTGCTAAAATGTGGGTCCTGCGCCGCATCTTGATGCAGATGGGGCCGGTTGACGCGATGGAGTTTCTCATTGATAAACTCAAGAACTCAAAGAGCAATGATGATTTCTTTGATCAGATGAACAGCTAGGAAAATTGGCTCTCAAGAGAAATCAACGCCATTTTACAGGCAAGATTATCTGCATTATCAGGTGGCATCGAGCTTCCCCCGCCATAATGTCCGATTGTGCCATCTGATTTCACTACCCTGTGGCACGGATAAATGATCGGAATTGGGTTGGAGGCGCAGGCGGCACCAGCCGCGCGTGACGCCTTTGGTTTTCCCGCTGCAATGGCAAACTCCTTGTAGCTGAGAGTGCTACCATAGGGGATATGCATCATAATATCCAGCCAATGTCGCGCGGTTGCTGATTTTCCCTCAGGATTGATTGGCAAATCAAAACCAACTCTGTCGCCGGCAAAATATTCTTTTAGCTGGCCGATGGTTTCACGTGAAACATCATCGGGTTTGTCTGGATCGTCCCAACGGGTCTGATCCCAATCGAGGCGAATGAGGGCGCAGCCGTTGCTGACTGCACGTATCCAGCCAAGGGGTGAGTGAAAACTTGTTTGATAATGGGTCATCATCACAATTTCCTGTTTGTGGGTAAGTGTGAGCCACCAATCAAGGAATAGCATCCAGACAAACAAACTTGCTGAAAGGTGAGATTAAAGATAAGTCTAGGCAGATTCGTAGCCCAGTGAAAGAGAATTTGGAGCAACCCTGATGGGGAGCGAGACCGACACTATTTTTGCGTTGGCAACGCCGCCTGGAAAATCGGCCATTGCTGTGATTCGTATCAGCGGTGATCAAGCGGCTGATGTTCCGGGTGCGCTGGCTGCAAAATGTCCTGAGCCTGGCTGTTTCTCTCTCCAGACATTGTCTGATGGGACAGGCGCAGTGATCGATCAGGCGTTATTGCTATTCATGGCTGCGCCACGTTCAAGCACGGGTGAGGATGTGGTTGAAATCCACTGTCACGGTGGCGTTGCCATTACCCAGACGTTGCTTGGTGTTTTGGTAAACCTTTCTGGACTAAGGCCGGCGGATGCGGGAGAGTTCACTCACCGGATGTTTCATAATGGCAAGATAGATTTGCTGGGCGCTGAGAGTCTCGCTGATATCATTAATGCTGATACACATCGGCAGTTGGTGCAGGCTTGGTCTCAGATGCGGGGTGCGTTACGTGATCCGGTGACAGGATGGCGGGAAGCTGTCATCAAGACCGCCGCCGAGCTGGAAGCCGTCATTGATTTTCCTGACGAGGAGATACCCCCATCTGTGGTGGCGTCAATCAGCAAGAGGGCTGAGACATTAATTGATGAAATTTCTGACTGTCTTGACGACAACAGGATTGGCGAAATTGTTCGTGATGGTGTTCAGATCACGCTTTTGGGCCCGGTTAATGCTGGCAAATCAACCCTGCTAAATCGGATTGCCAACCGGCCTGTGGCCATTGTTTCGGATGAGGCTGGAACAACACGGGATCTTGTACCAGTCAGCCTTGACATCGGTGGGGTCCCGGTAATGCTGACTGATACTGCGGGTATCCGTCAGAACACAGGCGCGGTGGAGGCAGAGGGTATATCCCGCGCACTGTCCGCCGCTGGTGATGCTGATTATACAATCATCGTTGTCGATGGATCACGCGATGAATGGCGAGGAGATTATGAAGCGCTTGCCGAAATTGCTGGGCACGAACATATTCTGGTTGTTAATAAAACGGATTTAGGGATTGTGGGGATGCCGCCTGCCAATGCGCTTCTGATGTCATTTGTCGATGACTGCGGAATTGATGAGTTTCTTGATTATCTGGCCGCAAAGGTTGTACGGGCCAACAGCGCACAGACCAGTGCTATTATCACCCGGGCGCGCCATCGTCAGGCGTTAGAGGCGACCATACGTGGTCTCAAAGCAGGGCTGGTGCTAGATCTTGAACAGAACCCCGAACTGGTTGCAGAGGAATTTCGCTTGGCTGCGACGGCTCTTGGCCGGATTACCGGTGAAATTGACGCTGAGGATCTTCTTGAGGCTATTTTTTCTTCCTTTTGCATTGGAAAATAACCCAAAGCTCGGCATAACACTGAATGTGATAGCCGATAGGACATAGTGATGAGCTACGATGTAATAGTTGTTGGGGGAGGCCACGCCGGCAGCGAGGCCGCTGCTGCTGCGGCACGGATGGGCGCGCGCGTGGCACTGGTCACCATGCACCTTTCAAAAATTGGTGAAATGTCCTGTAATCCTGCGATCGGAGGGCTTGGCAAGGGACACCTCGTCCGTGAAATTGATGCGCTTGACGGGCTGATGGGACAAGCGATAGACCGTGCCGGCATTCAATTTCGCATGCTGAACAAGTCTCGGGGACCGGCGGTGCATGGTCCTCGGGCGCAGGCTGACAGAAAGCTCTACCGATCCGTCATTCAGGCGCTACTTTCTGAACAGGAAGGGATATCGTTCATTGAGGCCGCTGTTGGTGATCTTCATGTGGAGGCCGGCGAATGCCGTGGCATTGTTACAGAGGCGGGTGCAATCATTCGCGGAGGTGCCGTTGTTTTGACAACAGGGACATTTCTTGACGGGTTGATTCATCTGGGAGCGGAAAAAACGCCAGCTGGCCGGATAGGCGAGTCCCCCTCTAAGGCTTTGGCTACGCGTTTGCGGGCGCTTGATTTACCGGTGGGGCGCTTGAAAACTGGAACCCCGCCACGCCTTGATGGCCGGACAATTGCTTGGAATTTGCTGGAAATGCAGCCAGCAGACAACCCGCCGATTCCCTTTTCAACGTTAACAAGCCAGATTAACGTGCCGCAGATCGAATGTGGTATCACCCGAACGACGGCTAAAACACATCAGATCATTGCCGAGTCGATTCACCTATCGCCGGTCTATAGCGGACAGATTTCGGGCCAGGGGCCACGCTACTGCCCATCAATCGAAGACAAGGTCCACCGTTTTGCCGAAAAAACCTCGCATCAGCTGTTTCTGGAGCCTGAGGGGTTGGATGATCCCACCGTTTATCCAAACGGCATTTCAACCAGCTTGCCGCGTGGCGTTCAGGACGCGCTGGTTACCTCAATCCCAGGGCTGGAGTCTACAAAGATCATGCAATATGGCTATGCCATTGAATATGATTTCATTGATCCAAGAGCGCTTACCCGCACCCTTGGTCTGCGCCAATTGCCGACCTTGTTTTTGGCCGGTCAGATAAATGGCACGACTGGATATGAGGAAGCCGCAGCGCAAGGACTGGTCGCTGGCGTCAACGCCAGCTTGGTGGCTGCTGGTGGCGTTGCTGATTTTGTTCTGGATCGTTCTGATGCGTATATCGGGGTGATGATTGACGATCTGACAACCAAGGGCGCTCCTGAGCCATACCGAATGTTTACGTCACGCGCTGAATACAGGCTGCTATTGCGGGCCGACAATGCCGATCAGCGATTAACCGAACGTGGTGTTGCGCTTGGCTGTGTTGGCGCACAGCGCATCGCGGCATGGAGAGAAAAATCCTCGCGGCTTGGCAGGGCGCGGGATCAACTTGCCATGCTGTCGGCAACGCCAAAGATGCTGCGCTCGCATGATTTACCTGTGCCACGCGATGGGGCAGCGCGCTCCGCAGCCGAACTTCTCTCGCTTGAGGGCATTACATTATCACGATTGCAGGCAGTTTGGCCGGATCTTGGCCAAATCCCGGCCCAGCTTCATCAGCAGTTGGAAGCGGATTGCAGGTATGCCAGCTATGTGCAACGTCAACGAGTGGACATTGATGCGCTGAAGCGTGATGAGTCAATGAAAATCCCGGAGCATTTGGATTTTTCTCTCGTTGGGGGCCTGTCAGCCGAAGCCCGTGATCTGCTGACAAGCCATCGTCCCGATACGATTGCTCAGGCGAACCGACTACCCGGTATGACCCCGGCAGCTGTTCTTGCGGTGCTTCGTCACCTGAAACGGGTACCGCCTGCATCACCCAACACCTCGGGTGAGCTTATATCTCAATTAGCTGGCGAGGCGCAGTAAGGGTGAGCGGCGCTGGGAAAATCCCGCTTGATCAGGGTGTGGTCGATCAACTTAATGTTTCACGTGAAACAATTGACCAATTGACACTATATTTGGCGCTACTGGAAAAATGGCAACCACGGATCAATCTTGTCTCCTCGTCGACGCTGGCCAATGCGTGGCGCCGGCATGTCCTTGATTCTGCGCAGCTGGTATCTTTCCTTCCCGAAAATGATGCCCACATTCTCGACATTGGCAGTGGTGCAGGTTTTCCCGGGCTTGTGCTGTCAATCATCACTGGCAATAGGCTCACCTTGGTTGAAACAGACCAGCGCAAAACGGTCTTTCTGCAGACAGTCATACGCGAATTGGGTCTGACTGCCAGCGTCAAGAATGCCAGGATTGAGGAAATTCCGACATTGGGAGCCGATATTGTAACAGCACGGGCGTTGGCTTCTGTCGAACGACTTCTGAAATTACTGGAAAGACAATTGCCATCTGTTGAGAGATGTCTGTTTTTAAAGGGGGCATCGCTACAAGAGGAATTGACCGTTTTGCAAAGCTACCCCACTATAGACCATTGCATTTACCCAAGTGTAACGAGTGAGGATGGTGCGGTCCTTGAGCTCTACACGTCTCGCCACCCCAATACGGAGCTGTAAAATGGCTGCCCCACTGCGAATTGTCGCTGTTGCCAATCAAAAAGGTGGCGTTGGCAAGACCACAACATCGGTCAATCTGGCAACAGCGCTTGCAGCTTGTGGGCGCAAGGTCCTGTTGATTGATTTTGACCCACAAGGCAACGCCAGCACCGGGCTTGGCATTGTTGACCGTAAATTCAACAGTTATAGGCTGGTCACATCCGGCTGTTCGGCGCGGGAGGCGGTTCAATCTACCCTTGTGCCGAGATTGGACATCATCCCGGCCGTCGTGGATTTATCCGCAGCAGAGGTCGAATTGACGGATATGGAACGCCGCGAATATCAACTGGCCGATGGGATTTCTGGAATTTGTAGTGAATATCAATATGTTATTATTGATTGTCCACCATCTTTGGGGATGCTCACAGTAAACTCACTGACGGCGGCAACCTCTGTCCTGGTGCCTTTGCAATGTGAATTTTATGCGCTTGAAGGTCTAACGCAGCTGATGCACACAATTGAGGCGGTTCGCGCTGGCCTCAACCCACATTTGTTAATGCAGGGTATTGTTCTAACGATGTATGACACGCGTAACAGATTGTCATCGATGGTGGCCAATGATGTACGTGGTCATCTGGGGCATTTGGTCTATGACACGGTGATTCCGCGCAATGTGCGGGTATCGGAAGCACCATCCTTTGGCCAGCCTGTTTTGATGTATGATCTGAAATGCCCCGGATCACAGGCCTACGCGGCGTTGGCTGCTGAAGTATTGACGCAGGAAAGGCACGCCGCATGACTGATAAAAAACAAACTAAAGACCCCGGCACTAAAAAAGGCAACACCCCAGCGAGCAACCGTGGGCTTGGTCGGGGTTTGTCATCTTTGCTCGGTGATGTGGGTGTGGCCGCTGCCGCTGGTATTGCTGTGTCAAATGGCGATGTGACGAATGCGGCCCCCGACAGGCTTACTGGTTTGAGTGAGATCCCGATCGAATGGATCAATACAGGCCCGTGGCAACCACGGCGTGTCTTTGCCCAGGATGCGTTGGTTGAATTGGCAAATTCAATCCGCCAGAAGGGGATCGTTCAGCCAATTCTGGTTCGTCCACGCCCCGATCGACCGACACGGTTTGAACTGATCGCAGGTGAGCGGCGATGGCGTGCGGCGCAGCTGGCACAGCTCCATGTTATGCCGGCTATCGTGCGGGAATTTTCGGATGTCGAGGCCTACGAAATTGCGCTTATCGAGAACATCCAACGGGCTGATTTATCGGCCATTGAAGAGGCGCAGGGCTATCAGAGATTATTGGATCACCATAAATATACACAAGAGCAATTATCTGAAATAATTGGAAAATCAAGAAGTCATATTGCCAACCACCTGCGCCTTTTGAGGCTTCCTGAAAAAGTTCAGGACATGGTGATCGAAGGCCTGCTTTCGATGGGACAGGTTCGCCCGATCATCAATCACAAGGATTGCGTGGCGCTAGCCCGGCAGATTGTGAAAAAGGGACTGTCAGCCCGCCAGGCTGAGGCGCTGGCAAAAAGGGGTGATGGATCACATGCTGCAAAAACCCGGCCAGAAAAATCTGCTGATATTCGAGATCTTGAGGATAAAGCAAGCGCCGCCACGGGTGTCTCTGTGATCATCGAGTGGGACGAGGACAGGGACAATGGCTCTGTGCATCTGAAGAATTGCTCACGTGAACAGCTGGAGACCATTCTTCTCAATCTGGGCGCGATATAGCGAAAAATGGATCAGCGAAGGCTCTGTGCCCGCAACGACAATCCCAACAGACATTGCGAACAAATTACCCGATCATCAAGGCCGCCAGATTTAATTCTCAGCTCGGCGTCCTGAAGCCGGTTTAGCGCATCACCGCCATGGGGATCACGCCAAAGCTTTATCTGTTCTGCCATCTTTGCCTGTAATTTGAAATGGACTGATGGACGCAA
Source organism: uncultured SAR116 cluster alpha proteobacterium (assembly GCA_902547925.1). Lineage (GTDB taxonomy): Bacteria > Pseudomonadota > Alphaproteobacteria > Puniceispirillales > Puniceispirillaceae > MED-G116. The sequence continues at coordinate 40,268 of CACCQD010000003.1, forward strand.
TGTCCGGATCGCCGCTGTCGCCGCCGCACCATTTGCCATTGCTAGCGCCGCCATTTCGATTTGCCGAAAATAACCCTGACAACCCCTCAGGACCATAATCGCGCTCATATCCTCATGCCACGCCTTGGCAAGAGCCTGTTTCAGCATGGTGCTGTTGCTACCGGCCGCGGCACTGGCAATATCGGTGATGGTTAGGGCTGCGCTGTCGCCAAGAGACAGCGCGACGTCGTCAAGCGAGAGCGACCCGCCCTGTCCAGCGAACAGCGCCAGCTTTTCTATTTCCATTCTAGAAGCCATGCGATTACTGCCCAGCCTTGAGGTGATCAAGCGAATAGCGTCATCGGCAATCGTGACTCTATCGCGTGTCATGATCTCGTGGACCAGTCCGGCAATATCGGCATCGCTGTCCTCATAGCAGCCAATTGCCGCGGCATTACTTGCTCCCTCAAAGAGCTTGACCAGAGTATGCCTTGTTGTTGTGTCGCTTGCCTCAACCACCACAAAAGATGCGCTGAGATCCCCGGCCAACGTCAGTTTACAGGCTTCGAGCAACTCGCTACCCCGGCCCTTTACTATGACGAGGCGGAGGTCGCTGAACATTGCGATTGAGGCTGCAGAATCGGCGATCAGACCAGGCTGCCGCGCTACTTGATCACCCTCAAGACGGGTGACAGAAAAGACATCATCTGGATCGGTGGCATAGAACAGCGCCAGCGCTTTGCTACGTTCGGCGATCAGCCCGGCATCTGGTCCATGAAGCAGGGCCGCACGTATGTCAGCTGGTGGTTGTCTGAGAAAGCCCGGTATTTGCCGTGGTGGCACTTTCATCAGTTATAACGGGTGATGAAAAACAGCTGCATCCGATTGGCAACACGATCAGCCAGAAGTTTTGCCAGCCTTTCCTGTCCCTGCGATTCGGATACATCCTGTCCATAATAGGAGGAAATGGAACCAAGCGTCGCCTTTGTTGAGATTGACTCAGTCAATTCCATTTTACCGGTAGTGAGGTTGGTCAGCGTGAACGACGCGGACATCGTCATTTTTTTCAGGTTTGAGGATGAGCCAACAACCGACAAGGTACTGGCCGAACTGACTGAAAGCTTTGATTTGAGCCGATGGGTGGGGGTGATTACGGGATCGATCATCAACTGATCTTTGAGCTGGCGGGTGTAAATCTGTCCGATCCGTCCCGACGAGCCGACCACCTGAATGCTGGCAATCTTGTCAAACTCACCGCCTGACAGCGTGCGAACTTTGAAGTCGCCACAGCCGGCAACTGCCAACAGTAGTATAATAGATAATGCTTTAAACCACGACATTGATGATCCTATTGGGAACGACGATCACCCGTTTGGGAGCCTGTTTGTCAAGATATCGCACTATCGTGGGTGATGCCAGTGCCGCATCCTCGGCGTCCTGCTTCGGGCAATCGCGCGGCAGCGTGATGGTGTCCCGCAGCTTGCCATTAACCTGCACGGCAATCTCAATCACATTATCGGCAATCAGGCTTTCGTCGGCTGTGGGCCAGCCGCTGTCTGCCAGCATTGTCTGGTGCCCCAGTGCGTTCCACATCTCCTCAGCAATATGCGGCGCAAGTGGGGAAATCAGCTGCACCAATGTCTCGATGGCGAAGCGGCGTGCTGCCGTGATAGAGGGTGACGCACCCTTGGTGTCGGTGATAGCGTTTGCCAATGTATGAAGCTGGGCAACGGCGCGGTTAAACCGGAGTCCCTCAATGTCCTGTGATAGACCATACATGGCTTTGTGGGCTGCACGCACCAACTCAATCCCTTCGCCTTCTGTCGGTGGCGTGGTCCCGGTGGCGGGCAGCGAGTCATCATTGGCCATGCGATAGATACGTTTGAGGAAGCGCGACGCACCCTCAACGCCCGACTCAGTCCATTCCATATCACGTTCTGGCGGCGAGTCTGACAGCATGAACAGGCGGGCGGTATCGGCACCATAAGTTTCAATGATGATTTCTGGGTCAACGACATTGCGCTTGGACTTGCTCATCTTCTCAATTCTACCAGCCCTGACGGCCTCACCTGTCTCACCATGCCGCCAACTGTCACCATTCTGCGTGACCTCGGTGGGGAACAGCCATTTGCCATCCTTGTCCTGATAAGTCTGGTGACAGACCATTCCCTGTGTCATCAGTCCGGCAAACGGCTCGGCAAGGTCAAGATAGCCAACCTCACCCAGAGCGCGGGTGAAGAAGCGTGAATAGAGAAGATGCAGGACGGCATGTTCGACACCGCCGATATATTGATCGACAGGCATCCAATATTCTGCCGCCTCACGGCTGAACCCATGGGCGCTTTTTGGGTCCGCGTAGCGCAGAAAATACCAGGAGCTCTCAAAGAATGTGTCAAAAGTGTCCTGCTCACGGATTGCCGCTTTGCCACAGGATGGACAGCTGGTGTGCTTCCAGCTTGGGTGGTTCGCTAATGGATTGCCTGGTTTCGAGAAATCGACATCTTCGGGCAAAGTGACCGGAAGATTTCCCACTGGCACAGGAATAGCACCGCAGTCATCGCAATGGATGATGGGAATCGGACAGCCCCAATAACGCTGGCGTGAAACGCCCCAATCACGAAGGCGGAAAGTTGTTTCCCGTGTGCCAGCGCCAAGACCTTCAAGAGCGTCAAGGGCTACCTGCTTTCCGGACTCGACATCAAGCCCGTCCCAATCACCGGAGTTTATCAGCGTCCCCGGGCCGGTATAGGCCTCATCGGTGATGATAAAATCGGTAGGATCGGTATTTTCTGGCAAAACAACGGGTGTGACTGGCAGGTTATAGGCATTGGCAAAATCAAGGTCGCGCTGGTCATGTGCGGGACACCCGAAAATGGCGCCAGTCCCATATTCCATTAGCACAAAATTGGCAATGTGGATGGGTAATGTCTTGCCGGAAATCAGGGGGTGCTCTACCGACAGGCCGGTGTCGAAGCCCCGTTTTTTGGCGGTTTCCACCGCAGCTTCCGATGTGCCCAGCTTGGCGCATTCGGCGATGAAATCGACTGCTTCCTTGCTGTTTTCAGCGACGGCGAGGGCAAGTGGATGGTTTGCCGCAACGGCTATGAAAGAAGCGCCAAACAATGTGTCAGGACGGGTGGTGAAAACCTCAATGGCGTCTAATGGCACAGTGTTGCCGCTCAGTCTGAATTCCACACGCGCACCTTCTGATTTGCCAATCCAGTTATGCTGCATCAACCGCACCCGTTCGGGCCAACGGTCCAATGTCTCAATGGAGGCGAGAAGGTCATCGGCATATTCGGTGATTTTCAGAAACCATTGTGACAGGCGCCTTCGTTCAACAATGGCACCAGAACGCCAACCCCGTCCATCAACGACCTGCTCATTGGCAAGAACGGTATTCTCTTCTGGGTCCCAATTGACCCAGCTTTCCTTGCGATAGGCGAGGCCCTTTTCGAGGAATTTGAGGAACATCAATTGTTCATGCTGGTAATAATCTGGCTCACAGGTGGCAAATTCCCTATCCCAGTCATAGGCAAGTCCCATGCTTTTCAGCTGAACCCGCATGGAGGCAATGTTTTCGCGTGTCCAGCTTCCCGGATGGGCGCCGCGCTCGATAGCGGCATTTTCTGCTGGCAGGCCAAAGGCATCCCAGCCCATCGGGTGCAGCACATTGAAGCCTTTAGCACGGCGAAACCGTGCAACGACGTCACCCAGCGTATAATTGCGAACATGTCCCATATGTATCCGGCCTGACGGATAGGGGAACATCTCCAGCACATAATATTTCGGCTTTGTTATGTCCGACGAGGCAGCGAATGAATTTGCCTCTGCCCAGCGAGTTTGCCATTTTTTTTCAATGGCGGGCGCGTCATACTGAACCATGTTCATTACCCCAAAAAGGCAGGTCTTGCAGGGGGCTGCCCAAACAGCCCTCTGCTAATTTCAAACTATTCCACGTTGGCTTCAATCATTGAGGACCGTAACTCACGAGCACGAGTTAGAATCAAATCTTCAAGCTTTCTCTCAAGCTCTTCATCCCGTCCTGATTGGACCCACAAGTCGTTAATTAGATTTTGCACATAAACCCGTGCTGATACAGCATCTGAACGTAATTCCCGCCCGACTATGAACACGGCTATTTTAATTCTCTGCGATGTATCGCTTGGTAAAGAGTGCCAGTCAGTAATAATTGAGCCTCCGAACGTGTCTACATCTTCGATAGGGACAAATGATAAGATATCTAATGCTGCACGCCACAAAAGAGCGTTTACCGGCATGCCAACGGTTTCTTGAGAATTACCAAAAAACTCCGAAATTTTGGTTCCACCGCTTTTGCCAGTTATTATTGATACCGGCCCATCGTCTTTCTTCGGGCTCGGAGGCTCTATTCCAGAGCACGCTGCGATTAGAGCGAGCAAGGGAAACAAAAGAGGCCCAAGATATGACATTGTTCGTTTTCTCCAAAAGTAAAGGGGGCTGCGGACAGCCCCCTCACAGTAGTCTATCTCACATCAATTAGAAAGAGATGTTGAGGTTCACGCTAGTACGGCTAGCTGAGGTGCTAGTCGTGACGTTAGCCGAGTTTTTAAGATCTTGATCGTTGTGTGTTACGTGCAACACCATACCAGGTGTAACAGTGTAAGAGACACCAACGCCTGTGTCGGTCATTTCATATGCTGTGTCTTTATCGTCGTCGCCTGACGCTGTGTAGGCGGTCAGTGTAAGGTTGTCTGACGCAGCAAAAGAAACGCCAACGCCTGTGCCAACCATTGATTCTGTCACAGTGTTACCAGTATCTTTCTCGTTTTGAGCCATTGTAATTGTTGCGTTTCCAAGACCAATTACGACACCAAGTGACTGAGCAGATACTTCTGTAGTCGCTGTTCCGGTGTCGTTTTCCATACTGGCGTACTTAAGAGTAACATTTGCGCCAGCTGCCTCGGTGACAAACTTTACGCCATAATATGTTTCCTCTGCTGCACCACTGTCACCACGGCCAACAGCGAATGAAAATCCGCCCATAGCTGGTGACGTGTATGTCACGTCTGGATCGCCAATTGACTCGTCTGCTGGAAGCACCTGGTATTCCAAAGCGTTTTGAGTCGCGTTTTGACCTGTCACCCATGTTGGCGTGCCTTCATCTGGGGTTACATCCACTGCAGTTGCAAAACCAGTCATGCTTTCACCGAGTGGTGCAAAACCAATTGTTCCGAAGTCACCTGAGACAGTTGCACCAACTTCCTCAGTGCCAGCCTCGCTAGTGTTCACAGTGGCACCTACCGACATTCCGTTATCAAGTGTAGATGAAAAAGATATGGAGTAATCAAGATTGTCTGTGTTCAGCAAGTTTACGCTTGTTCCACCCGAGACGTCAGTTGAGAGGTATTGTGCCTCGTAACCGCCAGAAATTGACACATCAGCAGATGCTGCTGAAACGCCACCGGCTGCCACCAGCGCAGTAGTTGCAAGAAGTACCTTACGCATTAGAAATTCTCCCTTTAGAGATTGATCAACACAAATGTTGAGTAGAACTCTTAGACCCAATTGAATTTAAATGTTAGTAATTAGTTGCATTCTGAACACTATTTCTGAAGTGTGTGTTGTATATTTGCAACAAAACAACGAACAGTGGGTTAAGCAAAGGCTTTTACATATGTTTTTGCCAGATAAAACTGGGCTATATGAGGCCTAACTACCGCTAATAATGTAATTTGTCACATTTCGAAAATGGTCATAAAATGAAAATCGATGAACTTCTACAAAACAAATACTGGATGCCCAGCAACCTAAATTTTAATGACATGCTTTTTGAGGAGATTTCTGAACACACCCTAAAAGACTCACCTTTCCTTGACAGCCGGGCCGTTGGTAAGACTGGTAGAACAATTAAAATCCCAATCAGCCATTTGTTGGAGAAAAGACATGCAATCTCTCCTCAGGGATATTTGAATCATATTTTCCATATTTCTCACGTTGGATCTACATTTGTTGCGAGATTATTTGACACATTTTTCGAAGTAGATGTTTTTCGAGAACCAACTATTTTCAAAGGCATAGCATTTTTATGCCGTGAGGCTCAAGATGGTGTGACACCATTTAGTGCTGAAGAGCTCTCTGTTTTATATGATTTAATATGTCGGCTCTTAATGAGAGGTAAAAAAAATGCTATTGTAAAGCATTCAAGCCAGAACTTAATTATTCCAGATTTTGCCGAAACTACTGAAAGTGAGCCTAAACCAGTTTTGTTTATTTACACTTCGCTAATAAATTTTTTGTGCCATGGCTTATCTTCTTCAGGTGCACAATGGGATGCTATGAACGGAGCTGATGCGCGGATCAAATTTTTTAATCAAGTTTCTACACTCGATACAGTGGCACTTGTGACATTGAGCAAAATACAACTCATTGCACTTATTTGGGTTGTTGAAATGATCAAGATTTTGAACAGATTTGATGAGAGACGTGGTGACGAGCTATTTAATTTCGACAAAGTTTTGGAGACCCAGGATAGAATTTCTATAGTTGACAGCCTCTCAAAGACATTTCATCTACCCATTTCGATTTCCAATTCAACAGATATTAAAAGCGCTAATGTGTGGGAAACAAACTCCAAAGGACTTTCTCTGGGTGGCTTTGAAAAAAGGAAACAGAATATTGAAAAAACTGCTGTGGAACAAAACGACCTAATATCTGAGGGGATTGAATGGGTCCACAGTCTTTGCAATCGAAACGTCATGTTTAGATCGCTATCTCAATACATAGAATAGATTTAAAGAATGTAGCAAACATCGCCAAGCAAAAAGCCTCATCGAACAAAAGAGATAGTTATCAGCGGAATGATGGAGCAATCCCTTGTCAAAAGTTTCAAGCAGAATTCTTAACTCCTTGCTGCAAGAATTACACGATGGCAAACAAACATCTGTGGTTTCTAAAACGGAAACTTTGCTGGCAAAGGCCCCAGATTCTGTCGAACTTTTAAACTTAAGAGCTATTGCACTAGGAAATTGTAATAAATATGAAGCCGCCGTGCACTGTTTTAAAATCGCGATTGAAAAGTCACCTCTTAGCGAACTAACTTACTGTAATCTTGGAAACCTTTGTTTCCGTAATGGTGATCTAAATCAAGCAAAATTAAATTACCAGAAAGCTTTCCGACTAAATCCAAAAAATAGCCGTTTGGCAAACAATCTAGGCACCCTTTTTAAGGAAATGTCCGACTTCAGGGCAGCTGAAAAATTCTATTTAAAAGCCATCGACCTTGATAAAACTTACGCCGAACCGTACTACAATTACGGCGTGTTACAAAGGTTATTAAATAATGTAGGTAAAGCGGAGATAGCATATAAAAAAGCTTTAAGTCTCAGACCACAGTACCCTGAAGCTCTTAATAATCTTGCGACAATATATCGTGATTTTGAAAAAATAAATCAAGCCATAGAGATGTATAAAAGGGCCTTAAAAAACAATCCGAATTTTGCACAAGCTTTCTTTAATTTATGTGAAGCATTTGAGAAAAAAAATTTGATTGTAGAGCTGAAGGATTTGCTCGACTCTGTGTCTAGCCCCACCTTGTTGGAGAAGGAAGATATAAAATATTACCATGCTCTGGTTAGTTTTCGGGAGAAAAAATACGTTAAATGCAAAGACCAATGCCAGAAGATTAATTGGAAAAAAATGTCAAAAAAACGGGTAACTGGGTTCTTACACTTGAAGGCAAAAGCATATGAAAATACGGGTGAATATCCGCTTGCTTTTTCTGCCTTTAAAGAAATGAACCAATTTTTTAGAAATTCACTAGAATATGATCATCAGAGCAAACAAGACTACTTAAATAGATTGATTAAGAGAAAAGCCGAGCTTAGGGAAATAGATTTAGTGCAGCTGCCTGTACAAAACAAAAAATCTCACAACCTCGTCTTTTTGGTAGGTTTTCCAAGGTCTGGCACTACGTTACTTGATACAATCTTGCGCTCGCACAGTGAAGTTCAAGTTTTGGAAGAAATGCCGACGGTTAGTAAAATGCAAACCGCTATCCCAGAAAAAAACACTGTGGAAAAAATCCTAACAATGACCATTGAAGACGTTGTTGTTGCACAGGAAGCGTATTTCGAGGAGTTACAAAAATATGTTGATTTACAGAATTCAAAAATTGTGGTGGATAAGCTACCTTTGAATTTGGTGGAGGCACCCCTAATTGCTAGAGTTTTTCCAAAGGCAAAGTTTGTCTTTGTATCCAGGCACCCTTTGGACGCAGTCCTTAGTTGTTTTATGCAAAATTTTAAACTAAACGAAGCTATGTCAAACATGCTTGATTTAGAAGATGCAGCAAAATTGTATGATAATGTGATGGAGATTTTTGATATTTCTCATCAAAAATTTTCTTTAGAAACACATTTTGTCAAGTATGAAGAATTAATTGAAGACATTGAAAGTGTTGTAAAAAACCTCCTCAATTTTTTAAACCTTCAATGGGATGATGCTGTCTTAGCTTACCAAAGAACGGCGCTCGAAAGGTCTGAAATTCGTACACCAAGCTATTCTCAAGTGATTCAGCCCATATATAACACAGCTAAGTTCAGGTGGACCAACTATGCGAATGAGCTCGAGAGTTGTACACCAATCCTTGCGCCTTGGGTGAAAAAATTTGGATATAGAATTTAGCACGCCCTTTTCTCAACTCGGTGGTTATCTAAAAATCACGACTTGAATGAGAAAATTAAATTTTCAATGTTGCCTTACCCTTTTTCAAAAGTTGGGATGGATTTGGTATAGTAGCAGTTGCCTTGTCCTTCCTCTGAAAAATTAAATTCCAAGCAATTGTTATGCGTTCCTCATCTGTTTCATTAGGGTACACCGAATGTAATAGCGTAGATGGAAAGACGATCATGTCACCCTCGTTCGGGCGTAGTGAAATTTTTGGAGCAAATGCATTAGTGTTTAACTCTCGAAAGATGTGGTGATCAAATCTCGAGTTTACAAATTCAATCATGCCACTTTCGCCACTAACCACAGAGGGTTGTTTGACATAATAAACACCAGATAGGTGAAATCTACCATGAGTATGAATAGCGTTGTAACCACCTCTCTTATTTATATTTACCCATGCGTTTGCTTCAAAAGTATAATCAGCTAAATCAATGTCAGAACCTACTTTTTTTACATATATAGCAGCTGCCTTTGGGAACATTGCTGATATCTCAGAAAATCCAGGTTCTGGCCTGGACAACAACCCGTCTGGGGAGTGCCAACTGTCACCTTTGTTTGACACATTAATACCTTGCGCAGTTTTGCGCCACAAACGAGCTTCCGACGAAATTTTCTTGTTTAGATTTTTATACCCAGGAACCTGGAGCTTTAATATTGGACAAGAGAAAACATGATCTAGATCGACAAGCTTTAATTGTTCCATGATATTCTCCATTAAGTTCAGTCTACGTGAGATAGCAAAGCATTGAAAGTACCGATGCGTTTTGCAAACCACTGGCATGCAAGAAACGAGGTTAATTCATGACTTTAATTGCTAACAATATCGCTAACATAAAAAACAAAATAATTAAGGTGCAGAAAAGCTTAAACGATAGATCTGTAACTTTTCCAAAGTTAGTAGCCGTAAGCAAGCGTCAACCCCAATACAAGATTGATGAAAGTCTTTCCTCTGGGCAAAGGGTTTTTGGCGAAAATCGTGTGCAGGAAGCGCAGCACCGCTGGAAGCATCTGCGACCAGAATATCCGGATTTGACACTGCATTTGATCGGGCCATTACAGACCAACAAGGCGGCAGATGCTGTTGCATTGTTTGATGTCATCGAGGTCGTTGACAGGTCGAAGCTGGCAAAAATCCTAGCTGCTGAAATGAAGCGCCAGAACCGACACTTGCCTTGTTTTGTTCAGGTAAACACCGGTGAGGAGCCGCAAAAAGCAGGCGTTATGCCTGGTGAAGCTGATGAGTTCATCCGCTTTTGCCGCGAGGATTGTGGGCTGGATGTTGTCGGTTTGATGTGTATCCCCCCTGCGGATGAGGAGGCGGCGATGCATTTCGCGCTACTGCGTGAAATGGCGAAACGCAACGATTTGCCCGAACTGTCGATGGGAATGAGTTCGGATTTTGAGGAAGCGATCGCTTTTGGCGCCACATCGGTGCGTGTTGGCTCAGCCATATTTGGTGCGCGTGAACCGCACCCGTGAACAACAGTAGAGCGTTGGGCAAAACCGCCCGCTAGTCGATGAGATGGCCTGAACGGTCACGCTTGGTGTCAAGATATCGCTGATTATGTGCGTTGGCTTGGCTTGTCAGGGGCACGCGCTCACACACGGTGACCCCGGCGTCATCAAGCTGTGAGATCTTATCGGGGTTATTGGTGATCAGCCGCACCTCGTTGATTCCCAACTCGCGCAGAATCTTGCCGGCAGGCAGAAACAGCCGCTCATCGGACTGGAATCCCAGCGCATGATTCGCATCCACCGTGTCCAGGCCATTATCCTGCAGCGCATAGGCACGCATCTTGTTGAGGAGCCCTATGTCACGGCCCTCCTGCGCCAGATAGACAAGCACACCGCCACCATTGTTCGCCATGAAGGAAAGAGCGGCTTTCAACTGGTCACCACAATCGCATTTCAGGCTGCCTAGAACATCACCAGTGATGCATTGCGAGTGTAAGCGAACCAGCGGCACTTTTTCTGGCACTTTGCCTCCGACAAGAACGGCGAAATGCTCCTCACCGCCAACATCGGCGCGGAACATGACAATTTCCGCCTCTGCAGCCACTGCCAACGGCACTTTTGCACGCGCTGCAATTTTCAGGCTTTCTGCCGCCTGTCTGCCATATTGCTCAATGTCACGTGCCTCGATGACAAGGATATTTTGGTCCCGTGCGAGACGTTCCTGAAAGATTCTGTCGCGTGAGGGAATGCGGGCAAGCACTGCGCTGGGTATCAATTTGGCAGTTCGCAGCAGGCGCGTGGTCATATCGGCAAGTGAGTCGCGTCGCTCACCTACAATTGAGGCCTGCGCCCCCAAAATATCCGCGTCCGGCACACTGATGGCGATGTCAACCAGAGTGGAGATTGTGTGGCCTGTCACTGGGATGGTTGCACAGCTATGTGTTTCACGAAGGGAGCGGCCAAGGCTGTTGATTCGGTTGTCGGTCAGCACAAGCATCGCCCCTGACCCGCTCATTTGCGCCAATCTACTGGCATCACCATCACGCATTAACTCAACAGCACGAAACAGGCCGGCCTCGCCATTGGCAAGACGCAACATAACAATTCCGCCTCGCCGCAGCTCTGCTGATGCGCGGTCAATCCTCATGTAGGCTTTGCCATTTACTGGTTGTTTCACTGCACTGGCCCGTCAATGATTGCAGAAAAACCATATTAGGTTTTTGCAATTTGGTTTATGCGGTTATTCTGGTCTTTCTTTAGAGCCTCCATGTATTGAGTTGCTTATGAAAATGCAAGGTTTGTTAAATGATGTGGTCCGGGATTCGTCAATAAATGCGCGGCTGTTGATCGCTGATGATGACGCTTTTCTGAGGACCACATTGCGGCAGCAGCTGGCAAGTGAGGGGTTCAATGAAGTCGTTGAAGCCTCAACCCTGCTTGAGGTTTTCGACAAACTGCCAGACGCCAACCCGGATCTGATCCTTTTGGATGCTTGTCTTCAAGATGGAAATGGTGTGGAAATCTGTCGAAAACTGCGTGAGTGCGGCTTTACCAAGCCGATTGTCATGCTTGCGGGACAGAATTCAGAGGATGATATTGTCGCTGGCCTTGAGGCGGGCGCGAATGATTATATTGTCAAGCCGATGCGCATGGGCGAATTGCTGGCAAGGGTTCGCTCGCAACTCTGGCAGCACAAGGCCTCTGACACGGTAAGATTCTCGATATCCGGCCTCAGCTTTGTTCCCGCAAATAAATTGCTGAAATCGGTGGACGACAGCAAGAAGGTCATCCTCACGGAAAAAGAGGCGACGATACTGAAATATCTCTATCGGGCGCACCCTGCCGGTGTGACGAAGGAAGAGCTGTTAACAGAAGTCTGGGGTTTCCAGACAGGGTTGAGCACACATACTGTTGAGACACATATTTACCGCCTGCGCCAAAAAATCCGCCGTATCTGCAAAAAGCCGGTCATTCTTACAACCCAGACAGGCTATTCACTGGCATCTGTTCCCTGATACCCAGCCTGTACAGGTATCATGCGGCCGGTGAACGTGTGGGGAAGACCGGATGGCTGGGGCGGTAGGATTCGAACCTACGATACACGATACCAAAAACCGATGCCTTACCACTTGGCCACGCCCCAATCCGATCGGGTTGCAATCTAGCCGCCATTTTTCAGTCAATCAACCCATTAAATGACCCGCTGGATCAGTTGATTTTGTAAACTCGGTAATGGGGATAGGCATCGATCAGTGGGGTAAAGTGATCCGGGTTGAAATCACCGTGATAGAATAGCCTGTTGAAGGTTGAATGATACAGTCGCGGATGGATTAGTTGGTCCGACCAGACCCTTCCGCCAAGTCGGTTGAACTGCAGATAAAAGCCGCTCGGGTTCGGGTAATCAATGCTGGCACCACGCCTGCCATCATCGGTCTGCACCGCGCCTGAAAGCACGGCCCTGCCATCAACCGTTCCTTCCTGTAGATTGTAGCGCCTACCACTGCAGTTGATCAGCGCGCCATTTCCATTGCAGGCAAGATCACTATAAAAGAGCTGGTTTGAGCCACGGTGGACGGGCAGTGCTGTGCCGGTCTCGCTATCCCACAGACCAAGCGCGGTGATGGATGGCATCCATTGCGACATTTTATTGGTAAGGACAAGGTAGATATCCAATCTGTCATTCGTTGGGCCGCGCAAAAAGGCCGCGGCAAGGGCGGCGTTACTGGCACTGTTCTGCGCAACGCCGTCGGTGCCATCATTGCCAATAAATTTGAGAATTCGTGCGCTTTCACCCTGATCGCGGGACATCAGCGCGCGCGCCAGAAGATGGGTCTGGGGTCCGCGCTGCGTTCCGCCATCGATAAGGGTGGGGAGCTTGCTGAACAGGCTGGCCGTGTAGCCGTAATCCCACCAGGTTGCAATTACAGGCTGGCGTTTATTTTCGGTTTGGCGCGCATAGTAACCTAAATACCTGAATCCCTCAACGACTTCGCGGGAAAAGGCGGTGTCTGGAACATAAGGTTTTGACAGCGGATTGAATGAGACAAAATAGGTTGTCGTAAGCATGACAAAGGCAAGACATGCCTGCACCCCGGCAAATCCCGTTGAGGGCGTTGTGATATTTCTCTGTATCAGACGACAAACAACATATCTGCCAGAGGTCAGCGCAAACCAGGCAAGGCCAAACCAGAATACCGGTGCAGCAAAGAAAACAACACGGTTGCCAAAAACAGTATTCATCGCTGCAAGGCAGATTGCCGGAATGAAGATTATGGCAAAAACTGGCGAGACACAGACCCACCCTGCAATCCCAAGAATGGCAAGGCCCCCAAGCCAGACATTTCCCACCAAAGCACTCAGAAACTCGCCGGCTGAGAGAACTTCCAATTCGGCAATAGCGTCAAAAGTGTTTGGCAGCTTCATTTGGCCGAAAGAGGTGATTGTGGCCGTGAATTCACTGACATAAACGGAGGGCCCAAAATTGAGAGTGCTGATCAAGGCAAGATAGACCACGCCCAACAGGGCTGTGCGCGTCAATGACCGGCTGAAACAATAGGTAAGCCAGACAAGGCCAAGCAAATAAAACCAATTTAGAATGGGTTTTGGCCACCACCAATGAAACAGGTGCGTAACCGCCGCCGCCGCGCCACAAAGCATTAACGCCAGCCAGATGTTTTTTACCCTGCCTGCCCCTATAATCAGGGCAATGATCAGATAGAAAAATCCGAGATTGAGTTGGTCAGTGTCCAGTCTCCCTGCTGAGGTGCGCCCAAGAAAAGCGCTGGACAGTGAGCTGCCAAGCGCGGCGATGGCGCCTTCATTCCAAAAGCCAGCGGCACCGAAAGCAAGAATGACCGCTAAAGCCGTTAACATCACAGAAATCGGAAGCAATCTGTGCGCCGTCATCGAGAGGGATTCGAGTGATGCGTTGGGAGACAGATAACTGATGAAAACGCCTAACAGCGGTTCATCTAGGATCGAACGTTCCAGTTCTGGCACATTATCAATAGAATCAGGATAGCTGCGGTACCGTGATAGATCTTTACTGGTGCCGTGAGTTTTGATTTCCTGCGCCACCAGAAGGAAATAGGCGGCATCAGTTGTCGAATAGGCCGGAAAACCCTCTACGTAATAGATATCCTGTGCATCACTCCACTGGTCATATTGCCAGACCCGCATATGTGCGGATGCAAACAGGGCAAGACAAATCAAAACTGCGCTGGTGACATGGATTATTCGATGTCCAGACACCACGAGCCATGGCCTGTCCATGACATGCCGGTGCCAAGAGAGCAGCCTTTCCAGATGTCCGCGATTAAACAAGTGGCGCGCCCTCACAAAAATCAAACATTGGCCCAATGACCACCAGCATAACCGGTATCGCTCGAGATAATGACCATAAGTTGGCGAATTCTGCTATATAATCCTCGTTGCAACCGCCCAGATCTTTTTCGCAAGAAGCTGGCTGGCCGCTGCCTCACAGGCGGTGTGTGAGGAGTAAATGGCAAAACAAGTCGCGCCACTACCCGACATGCCAACGGTGTCCGCACCCTCCTGTCCTGCCAGAGTGGTGAGCAGGGTTCCGATCTCGGGCATCAACTGACAAGCAGGTGTTTGGAGATCATTGCCATATCGCGCCAGTTCAGACGGGGTTGCACCATCTGGAGGAAGGTGTGAGGCAAGTCGGTCTCCGGTCATGCCAGCATCTGTTAGGGACTTGAAAACATCGCCTGTTGCCAGCGCTTTGCCGGAATTGGCAAGCAGGATGGAGCCGGCATTTTTAACATCTAATGGCGAGATGATTTCACCTATACCGCTCATATGTGCGGATGTCATGTTCAGGCAAACTGGCACATCCGCTCCCAATTGGAGTGCCAATCCATAGAGTGCATCAGGCGAAAGAGGTGTTGTTGCATGTTGGTTGAGGTGGCGTAGCAACGCCGCAGCATCGCTAGAACCACCACCAAGACCAGCACCAACTGGAATGTTTTTTTCAATCACAATTTTTAGAGGCTCAACGACCCCACCTGCCTGCCGGAACTTGCCCAAACAGGAAGCGCAGATATTACCGCCGCCGTCTTTGACGAGGTCACCCGCAAAAGGGCCGCTCAGGCAAATTTCATCCGCCGCGGCACGGTTAATGGTGATCCTGTCACCAAATTCAGTGAACACGACACCGGACACAAGCGTGTGGTACCCATCAGTGCGCTTGCCGGTAATACGCAGAAAAAGATTGATCTTGGCAGCAGCATGGAGCGAGGCGGGAAACATAAGATCTTTGGCTGTCATTCCGACAAGCCATTGATTTCCGACGGCGGCACTCCGGTTTCAAGGCGAGCGCGAAATTTCTCCTTTTCGGCCTCTGTGTCGGCAAGGGTTATTGCCAGCCGCCATTTGAACCGTGCCTCGTTGCGTCGTCCCAAATGCCAATAGACATCGCCGAGATGACCTGTAATCTCGGAATCGGCCGGTTCCAGCTCGGTTGCCTGTTCTAGAAATTGAACTGCTGTTTCTGCATCACCTAGACGAAAATGGACCCAACCCAGTGAGTCGACGAAGTAACCGCTGTTTGGCCGTAGCTCTACCGCACGTTCAATCAATGCAATCGCCTCGTCAAGGTTGCGGCCTTGATCGGCCCACCAATAACCCAGATAGTTGAGGGCAAACGCATCGTCAGGATTCATTTCAAGTGCTATTTTAAGGTGCTTTTCTGCGGCCTGTGTCTGATCAAGGCGTTCCAGGGTTACACCCAGATTACGGTGAAGATTGCTGGTGCTGTGGCCTATCTCATAGGCGGTTTCATAGGCCTTCCGGCTGCGTTTGTAATCGGCATCACGGCGATGGCTGTCGCCGAGCAATTTATAGAGATAGCCATCCTCAGGGTTGATGGCGATCGCCTGTTGCAATATCGAGGCCGCCTCTGAAAACTGCCTGTTTTCATTGGCAATGTCGGAAAGTGCTATCATTGCTGGCTGGCCAAGGGGGCCGGCACTGTCAATAGCAGACAGATTGTCAACGGCGTCGCTGTAAGTTGCTTTCTTTATCTGCTGCTGGGCAAGAAGCAGGCGGGGGACATTGTTTTCAGGGTCAAGGAACCGTGCGAGCTGCAAGCGGGCGACAAGTGACTGCCCTTCGGAGCGATCTTGCGCCAGCAATGAGAAATCGACGATGCCATGCACCATATTGGAGAGAAGCGAAATCGGCTCGTTCTGTGCTTCCTGCGACAGTAGTGCGAGGACGACTGTTCGGTTGAAATTGGTGTTGAGTCGCAGGCTAACCAGTGTCTCCGCCGCCTGTAATTCGCCATTACGCGCCAACAGCCCTGCAAGGTGTAGCGCGGCCAGAGGTGACATTGGTGTCTTGGCAAGTTGTAAACCCCGTCTGGCGGCTTCATCTGTCTGTCCAAGATATTCGGCCATCAAGGCAGCATGAAGCTCAATGTAAAGCGCTGGTAACGCACTGGCCTCTTCACCATCGTCACGCATTTCTGTCAAATATGTGATGCCAGCATCACCCTGACCGGTGGCAACAAGCGCCCATGCTTTGATCAACCCGGCAAGCTGGCGTGAAGGAGAGTGCTCGCTCATAGTGTCGGTAAGCACCATGACCGCCTGCCAATCGCGATCTTGAATGGCGATGGCTGTTGCCGGTTCGGCGCTGAAAGCAGTGGAGATGTTAAGCTGTTCCATCTGCCTGCCTAGAGCTGCTGCTTTGGTGATATTTCCCTGATAATATTGCGTCATGAAGGTCTGGCGAAGCAGATCAGCGTTGTCACTGTTGTCTCGCAACGTTTCGAGGAAGAAATTCGCTGATTGATCAATATCATTGAAATAGAGCGCCTGACGCGCCGCCAGAAAATGACCAGCACCGCTCTCTGTTTTTGATTGTAGTTGGATGGGCGCGGTGGGGCTGGCAAGAACACCATCGCCCAGTTGATTACCCTCACATCCTGCAAGACCAACCATAAGCATGGACAAGATGCCAAAATCCATCAGATGACGCGGGACAGACAAAGGCCTTGAGTTGGGCGCACTGATATCATCAGAGTATCCCAAAGTTCGCCATTGTCGCATGTTTCTGCCCTTTACATGTTCGGGTAATTCGGCCCACCGCCCCCTTCGGGCGTTACCCAAACAATATTCTGGGTCGGGTCCTTGATATCACAGGTTTTGCAGTGAACACAGTTTTGTGCGTTGATCTGTAACCTGGCATCACCATTATCACCCGTGACGATTTCGTAGACACCGGCGGGACAGTAACGCTGTTCCGGCGCGTCATACAGGGGAAGATTATGGGAAATAGGCACCGATGTGTCTTTGAGCGTCAAGTGTGCAGGCTGATTCTCCTCATGGTTTGCCCCGGACAGGTACACTGATGAGTTGCGATCAAAGCTGATTACATTATCTGGTTTTGGGTAAGTGATCCTCGGCGCTTCCGATGCTTTTTGCAGGGCCGAGTGGTCATGATGATTTTTCAGCGTCCATGGGGCGCGTCCGCGCAGCAGATAGGTGTCGATCGCCGCATAAGCGAGGCCAAGCCAAAGTCCCTTGCCGAATCCGGGGCGAATGTTTCGCACTTTGTAAAGCTCTGGCCAGAGCCAAGATTGCTGCAGCTTTTCGGGATAGGACACTGGCTCATGACCGGTAGACATTGTTTCGAGCGATTCAAAAATCGCTTCTGCGGCAGTCATTCCTGATTTCATTGCGGTATGTGTGCCCTTGATTTTTGGCACATTGAGGAAGCCAGCCGTGCATCCAACAAGACAGCCGCCCGGAAATGTCAGTTTAGGCACAGATTGAAATCCGCCTTCATTGAGCGCACGTGCGCCATAGGAAACACGGCGACCACCCTCAAAAACCGAGCGCACGGCTGGGTGCGTCTTGAAACGCTGGAACTCCTCAAAAGGAGAGAGGTGGGGGTTGCTGTAATCAAGCGCCACAACGTAGCCGACAGCAACTTGGTTGCCGTTGAGATGATAGAGGAATGAGCCGCCATAGGTGTCTGAGGCAAGTGGCCAGCCAACAGAGTGCCACGCGAGACCGGGCTTTGCTTTCTCCGGGTCAACATCCCACAATTCCTTGATACCAATGGCAAAGGTCTGAGGATCCTTGCCCTCGCGCAAATCAAATTTCTCAAACAGAGTCTTGGTCAGGTGTCCGCGACAACCCTCGGCGAAAATGGTCTGTTTGCCGACCAGTTCCATTCCCCGCACATAGCCATCAGTTGGCTCACCACCCTTGCCGATCCCCATGTCACCAGTGGCGATTCCCCGAACAGCACCGGACTCGTCATAGAGAATTTCAGCAGCTGGAAAGCCGGGATAAATCTCAACGCCAAGTGCCTCGGCCTGTTCAGCTAGCCACCGGCAAAAATTGCCAAGCGAGATGATGTAGTTGCCATGATTATTCATGCTGGGTGGCGTTGGCATGCGAACGGAGCCGGTTTCAGTGAGCAACATGAATTTGTCATCAGTCACTGGTGTGTCAAGTGGGGCGCCCCGCTCCTGCCAATCAGGGATCAACTCATTGAGTGACCGGGGCTCCAGCACAGCGCCTGACAGAATATGGGCACCGACCTCGCTGCCTTTTTCGATCAGACAAACCTCGATGTCGCGACCGTCTTCTGCGGCAAGTTGCTTCAGTTTTATTGCCGCTGACAGGCCAGATGGCCCCCCGCCGACGATTACCACATCGAATTCCATGGATTCGCGTTCCATTTCCCCAACCTCTGACTTTATCTATTTCGCTTTACGCTACAAATTCTAGTATTGTTTAGTATAAACAACATAGGCTTCATATAGGCTTTTTTGCCACAACCAAAACAACCGGAATTTGACGGAAAGTTATATGTCTGCGAACTATCTGACCCGTGACGAATTAATAGCCTGCCTTGACTGGCAGGTTGCGTGTGGCGCAGATGAGGCGATTGGCAATCAGGCAACTCATGATCAGCCCTTTGTTCCCCTCAAATCCTTTCTTTCGGCTTCGTCCGCCGCGGGGCAAGCCAACGTTGTTGGCGCACGCCAGAATTCGGTGCGACCTGCAATACTCCCGGTGGCTGCCCACTCATCCCGATCACAAATCGCCACAAAACAACAAATATCACCGCCGTTGATCGAGCTTGCCGTGGATGAATTGGCCGCTATCACATCGCTCGACGCACTCCGTGTTGCGCTGGAGCGGCTTGAGGGCTGTGCACTCAAGAACACGGCTGGCAACCTGGTTTTCTGTGATGGAAATCCGGGCGCACGTGTGATGATCGTTGGTGAGGCGCCCGGCCGTGATGAGGATCGTGTCGGCTTGCCCTTTGTTGGCGCCGCTGGCCAGCTCCTTGACAGGATGCTGGCTAGCATTGGGCTGGACAGGTCGGCGGTCTATATCACCAACCTGTTGCCTTGGAGGCCCCCGGGGAACCGGACACCAACTGCTGAGGAAACACGGCTTCTTCTGCCCTATCTGCGTCGCCATATTCAATTGGCAAAGCCCGAATATCTGCTGATTCTGGGTGGCTCGTCAGCAAAGGCGCTTCTTGGCACCAAGGACGGGATATTGAAGTTGCGCGGTGTTTGGCGTGATGTTGATTTTGGTGATGGTGCCGCCCGGCCAACCCTTTGCAGTTTGCATCCGGCCTATTTGCTCCGCTCACCGGCGCAAAAACGCCTGTCTTTTGATGATTTGCTTTCGCTGCGCGCTAGACTTGCTTAGGATTTAGCACCATGCAACATTTTCACCACCGCAAATCATCCCGTCCGAGCCGGCCTGCCCTCTATCTGATCAGGGGCTATCTGATCATGGGCATTGGCTGTTTGCTTGCGGGGCTTTTCATGATGTCTTCGCAGGCAGCATTTGCGCAACAGACACGTCCATCACTGCCACGGCCGCTCAGTGACTTTGATGTTGGTCAGTATCAGCGGCTCTTTCAATTGCAGGAAGTTGGCCGGATGAAGCAGGCGATCCGCGAGGTGGGCCGTATCGAGAATGACATTTTGATGGGTCACCTGCTATCAAAACGTTATTTGCATCCAACAGCTTGGCGATCTACCTACAAGCAGCTCTATCGTTGGCTGCGCGTCTATAACGATCATCCGGATGCAAGCCGCATTTATTGGCTGGCCAAACGCCGTCGACCGGGAAATGCAAAAGCGCCGACAGCGCCAAAGGCCGGGTATCTGAACGGGTTCGGACTGATCTCGCAAAATGAGTACCGGCCATCGATGCCGCTTAGTTCGGTGGGTCGGGCATCGCCGCGGACAACAAGGCGTGTTGCTAGTGAAGTTCGCCGTGCAATTCGCCGCGGCTGGCCAACGGGCGCGCTGAAGGTCGTTAACGACCCGGAAAACAGGCGTTATTTGACGAAGATTGAGGAAGCGCAACTGCGCGGTGAGATTGCCCACGCCTATTTCATTTTTGGCCTTGATCAAAAAGCAATTCGCGAAGCACGGCATGCGATTGGTGCTGGCCGCGAGTCAGCGTTTATGGGGTATTGGGCTGGGGGTTTGGCGGCATGGCGCAGCGGACAATATGATCTGGCTGGGCAGTTTTTCAGATCTCTCGCAGATCAAGAAACTGTCTTTGATGAGCTGCGGAGCGCTGCGGCTTTCTGGGCGCAGCGGGTGGCGCTGCGGCAAGGCAGGCCCGAGGAGGCTGCGCGCTTTCTTGATCTATCAGCAAGTGTACAGCAAGGGTTTTATGGTGTGATCGCCAGACAGGCCAGCGGCCAGCAGATTGATATTTCATTCAAGTTGCCGGCGTATGACCCGGGCTTTATGACCTGGCTCGAAGAGCAGAAGGGTGGCCAAAGGCTTTTTTCTCTGATGCAGATCGGCCTGATCAATGATGCCGAGCGTGAAATGCGTTATCTGTGGGCTGATATTCCAGTTCATTTGCTATCGTCAGCATTGCGCTTTGCGATTGATAACGGCATGGCTGGGCTCGCTTATCGTGCTGGCGCTCTGATGGGAAAGAATGAAGGAAAAACGTGGTATGGCGCACTTTATCCCGTGCCAAAGTTTGAAGCTGAATTCACCGTCGACCAAGCGCTTGTCTGGGCCATTGCGCGCCAAGAGTCAGGCTTTAACCCTCGCGCTAAAAGCCGGGCAAAGGCCGCTGGCCTGATGCAGGTCATGCCATCGACAGCGTCTTTCATCATGCGCAAACGCTCATACCGCTCACATGAGCGCCACTTGCTGCTAAACCCAACAATCAACCTTGAGATTGGCCAACGTTATATTCGCCATCTTCTTGATGAACCGGTGATTGATGGCTCACTCGTCAAATTACTGGCGGCGTATAATGGTGGCCCGGGCAATCTCAGTAAATGGCTGCGAAAGGTTGACCATCAGGATGACCCGTTTCTGTTGATTGAGTCCATTCCCTCCCGTGAAACACGGTCCTACATAAAGAGTGTGATAACGAATTTGGCGATGTACAGGATGCAGTTTGGACAATCAGCACCAGCTCTGAAAGCGCTGGCTGCGGGACGGCGCGGAACCTTCGTGTCCCTGATTGATCAACCCATCGTCAGGACAGCGCGGTTACAAAGCAAGCTTTTGCAGGACAAACAGAGGCCGATGACTGAGGGAGGCGAGACCTATGCGCAGCAATGATGACCGGGTTGATAAATCCATCACTTTCCAACCTGTGAATATTGCCGTGATGACGGTGTCTGACACACGCACGACCGGAGATGATCGGTCGGGTGATCTGCTGGCGTCACGTGTCATTGAGGATGGCCATGTGCTGGCAGACCGAGCAATCATTACTGATGATCAGCCAAAGATTGTAGCAAGGCTTGAAGAATGGATTGATGATCTGGCGGTTGATGCGGTGGTGGCCACGGGCGGAACAGGCCTCACCGGGCGTGATGTGACGCCGGAGGCTTTTCGGGCTGTTTTTGACAAGGAGATTGAAGGATTTGGCGAATTGTTCCGCTATCTCTCCTCTCAGAAGATTGGAACCTCGACAGTACAGTCACGGGCGCTTGCGGGTGTTGCGGGTGGTACATATCTCTTTGCTTTGCCCGGGTCGCCATCTGGCTGTCGTGATGGCTGGGATGAGATCCTGCGCTATCAGCTTGATATTCGTCACAAGCCCTGCAATTTCGTCGAGATCATGCCGCGCTTGACCGAGTCGGTTATCCAGCGACGTCGAGGATAATGCCCGATCTTTTGCTCGAAAATCGACACCTTGCGACAGGCCACGGTGTTGTCATTGGTATCGATGAGGCTGGACGCGGACCGTGGGCAGGCCCAGTGACGGCCGCCGCCTTCTGGCTCAACCCAAATTGCTTTGATCGGATCCCACCAGAGTTGAATGACTCGAAAAAGCTCAACCCAGCCAAGCGCGCTTCCGTTTACAACGCGTTGATCGGTGGTGAGCATGCATTTTCCGTGGTGTCGATAGCCGCTGCTGAAATAGACCAGATTGGTATTCTCGCCGCCACTTTTCTGGCCATGCGTCAAGCGACCACACAATTACAGGAGCTTTTGATCAGCCGTCAGCATCTCGGTGTTGGGTTATGTCTTGTCGACGGCAATCTAGACCCCAACCTGGGACTGCCGACCAAGACAGTGATCAAGGGAGACGCCCTATCTTGTTCAATTGCGGCCGCATCCATCATCGCCAAGGAAACCCGGGACAATCTGATGCGCAGCCTTGCGCGAGATTATGATGTTTACGGCTGGGACAGCAATATGGGCTATGGGACCAAAATCCATTCAGAAGCCCTGCAGGCGCATGGCGTCAGCGAACATCACCGCCGAAGCTTCGCGCCGATCAAACGATTGCTGCAACTGTAAACGCTCTGCATTTTCCAACTTTTCACATCGGCGAATGACATCAGCATTTTTTTGCGACACACCTTTGTAACTGTATGGGTTTGGCCGTTCTGGTTGGCTGACTAAGCGTTTGGCCTAATGGCGACCCACTAGATGAATGCTGTCTGCCAGATATCACCACAACATGTTGTGATCACTTTAACTTCGCCAGTTAACATGTTGACTTTACGTTATAATGTGATTCTTTTAGGTGTCTCTCATCAAAAAACCCAACCGATTTGACAGATTTTTTTGGTGTTTGGGCGCAATTTTCAGCCGGTCTTTTAGACGGGGATAGGAACGCTTGCAGTGAAAACGAATGTGATCGAATGTGGTGAATGTATCGAGAAGCTGGCAAAGCTCGATAGCGGTTCCGTTGATCTCGTATTTGCTGATCCGCCCTACAATCTACAGCTTGGTGGTATTTTGTCACGACCCGACCATACGCATGTCGATGCGGTCGAGGAAGAGTGGGATCGTTTCGAATCTTTCGCAGCTTATGACGCGTTCAGTCATGCCTGGTTGACCGAGGCACGGCGTGTACTCAAGCCGGATGGAGCCATCTGGGTCATTGGCAGTTACCATAATATTTTTCGGATTGGTGCGATTCTTCAGGATCTGGATTTCTGGATTCTGAATGACGTGATCTGGCGGAAAACCAATCCCATGCCGAATTTCCGTGGGCGGCGTTTCACCAATGCACATGAAACGCTGATTTGGGCGGCGAGATCCCAAAAATCACGCTACACCTTTAATTACGAGGCGATGAAGGCGTTGAATGATGATGTGCAGATGCGCTCGGATTGGGAACTGCCAATCTGCACTGGGGCTGAGCGTTTGAAGAACGCTGGCAAGAAGGCCCACCCAACGCAAAAGCCTGAATCGCTGCTGGCGCGTATTCTTCTGGCCTCGACCAACCGCGATGATGTTATTCTCGACCCGTTCTTTGGTACCGGGACCACAGGTGCTGTTGCCAAGAGATTGCGCCGTAACTTCATCGGCATTGAACAGGACTCCTCCTACGTCAAGCTGGCGCGGGAGCGAATTGCCGACATTACGCCAATCGGCTCGCCAGACTTGTTGGCAACACCGCCAAAGCGAGCCAAGCCGAAAGTGCCTTTTGGCACTCTAATCGAGCGGGGCATTCTGCATCCCGGGGACAGGCTGTTTGACGCGCGGCGGCGTTTCTCGGCTCAGGTCCGGGTCGATGGTTCTCTTGTCACCGCCAAGCATGAGAGCGGGTCGATTCATACGCTGGGTGCGAAGCTGCAATCTCTGCCATCATGTAATGGCTGGACCTTTTGGCACGTGGAGCGCAACGGCGCAGATGTATCCATTGATAGTTTCCGTGAGGCTTTGCGGGAGTCTAATGACTTTGGCGATAAATAAAGTACCACTCTGCACCGATCGATAAAAATTCAGGGCTATTCCAGATAGCGCTCGACCAGTCTATTATGTGTTTTTCGATCAACGCGGTTTAACTTCCACCACATTAGAAAATTCTGTTATTGTCTGTCTGGAAAACTTCACTGAATTGAAATGGTATCGTCACTTCAATCAACTCAACAGGTTGCACAGATTCGTCACCGTGCAGGGCGGCGGCAACTGGTGAATATTGGCCGAATGTTGTTGTCGCTATTTTGTCTTGTTGCTTTTGAAACAATCCTCTCATTGCTTTTGGAAGGCCGCTATCTGCTCAGTGCCTCTGACACGATCAGAGTGTCAGCGCTGCTGATCACGGGCATTTACCTGATTATATTTCTAGTTGCCTTGCGTCTCTCAAGATGGATACGCTTTCGCATTGGGGAACAGCTTTTGTCAGTGTGGTTGATTTTAGGCCTTGCCGGCACGCTCGGCTTGATGATGTTTCGCCTTCCTTACTCGGTTACGTTCCTGGGTTTGATTTACCCAACGGCAACCGTTATTCTGTTGCTGTTTGCCAAAGGACTCTCACAACGCTCAAGCATGCGTCTTGGGGTGCCGGCGCGGTTAATCGACCAGATTGACAACAGTACCGGTGCGTTCGTTCCTATGGACAGCGCATCGCTTCCAGAAGACGCAATCGATGCAGTGCTTGTTTCAGAAGAGCAACTGTCCGACTCGGGTTGGACGCCCTTTCTGTCTTGGTGTGCGCTGAATGCTGTACCCGTAATCATGCTTCGTGATTACATCGAAGCAGAAACAGGCTGTGTGGATCTAAAAAATTTTACCTTCACCGAACTTTTGCATGTCCGGTCGTCTGATACTTATTTGTTTGTAAAACGGGTGTTTGATGCAGTGTGCAGCCTGCTACTCTTGTTCGTTTTTAGCATTCCAATGGCTCTGGTGGTGGTGGTGATCAAGCTTGAAACCACTGGCCCGGCCATTTTTGCACAGCAACGTATTGGTCTGGGGGGTGTATCCTTTACCATGTATAAATTCAGATCGATGGTGACCGATGCTGAAAGAGGTGGTGCACAATTTGCCGCCACGGGTGACAAACGTGTGACGCGTGTCGGTAAATTTATCA
This sequence comes from uncultured SAR116 cluster alpha proteobacterium, assembly GCA_902547925.1. Lineage (GTDB taxonomy): Bacteria > Pseudomonadota > Alphaproteobacteria > Puniceispirillales > Puniceispirillaceae > MED-G116. The sequence continues at coordinate 65,734 of CACCQD010000003.1, forward strand.
GAAAATACCGGATTGATGAATTACCACAGCTTTGCAATGTGTTGCGTGGCGATATGAGCCTGATTGGGCCGCGCCCTGAACAAAAAAATTTGCTCGATGAGCTTGTCAAAGAGATCCCGCTTTTTCCTTTCCGCCATTCAGTAAGGCCTGGAATTACGGGGTGGGCACAGGTTTGTCAGGGATATGCCTATGATGTCGACAGTAGCAGTGAGAAAATCACCTACGATCTGTTCTACATCAAAAATCTGTCTTTTCTGCTTGATATGACGATCATTGTCCGCACGATCAGGATTATGCTCACAGGCTTTGGGTCGCGTTAATATTCATATGTCTGCAGGGCAGCAACCGGACAGTCAAGCCGGTCACGACCCTTCAGGCCTGTCAGCTCAATGATACAGACAGCTCCGGCCAGAACGCCACCGGCCTGCTTCACGAGCCGTGTTGCAGCAAACAGAGTTCCCCCAGTTGCCAGAAGATCGTCGCACAGAACAATGCGTCGGTTGTGGAGTTGTCGGCTTGCCTGAAGCGACAACCGCGCCTCGCCATATTCGAGCGTGTAGGATTGCTCCAGAACCTTACCGGGCAACTTGCCGGCCTTGCGAACCATGATAGCCCCGCAATCTAGCTCCATAGCCAATGGCAAGGCAAAAAGAAAGCCGCGTGCATCGATGCCGGCGATGACGTCTGGCTTCATTGGCTGCGCGAGACCACACAGAGCAGACATTGCCGCTTTGACAATCACCTTGTCTTCGAGAATCGGGCTTATGTCATAAAAGGTGATGCCCTCTTTGGGGAATCCGGGTGTTTTCGAAATAAAGCTGTCGAAGTTAACTGGCATTGGCATCAAGTGCCTTTCTTTCAAGTCGCCGGCGGTGTAGCACAGGTTCGGTATATCCTGATGGTTGTGCCCGCCCTTCAAAAACGAGATCGCAGGCAGCCTGAAAAGCAATGGATGCTTCAAAATCATCTGCCATTGGCCGGTAGAGAGGATCACCCTCGTTCTGTCGGTCAACTACCGCCGCCATTTCCTTCATCACCTCCATCGCGAGCTGCTGTGAGCAGACACCGTGATGAATCCAGTTGGCAATATGTTGCGAGGAAATCCGAAGGGTTGCCCGGTCTTCCATAAGACCAACATCGTGAATGTCAGGAACTTTTGAACAACCGACACCCTGATCGACCCATCTTACAACATAGCCGAGAATGCCCTGGGCATTATTTTGCAATTCCTGGCGGATATCATCGTCAGACCAGTTTGGACGGGATGAGATAGGCACGGACAGGATTTCCGAGCGGTTTGCCGGGGTGCGCTTGGCGAGCTTTTTCTGCTGATCGCATACATTCACCGTGTGATAATGGAGAGCATGAAGCGTTGCTGCGGTTGGTGAGGGCACCCATGCGCAATTGGCGCCGGACAGGGGATGATTGATCTTCTGTTCCATCATGTCGGCCATGCGATCAGGCATCGCCCACATTCCCTTGCCAATTTGAGCCTTGCCACCAAGGCCACAGGCAAGACCGACATCGACATTTCTGTTTTCGTAGGCCGTGATCCACGCAGCATTTTTCATGTCACCCTTCCGGATCATCGCCCCGGCCTCCATTGAGGTGTGGATCTCGTCACCTGTGCGGTCAAGGAATCCTGTATTGATGAACACGACCCGCTCGCTTGCAACACGGATACATTCCTTCAGGTTGATGGTTGTGCGGCGTTCCTCATCCATAATCCCCATCTTGATGGTGTTGGTATCCAGACCCAAAACATCCTCGACAGCAGCAAAGATTTCCGTGGCAAAGCGCACCTCATCTGGCCCATGCATCTTGGGTTTCACTATGTAAATTGATCCGTTAGCTGAATTTGCTCTCCGCTGTAGATCAGGAAGCGCTCCCGCAACTGTCATGAAAGCGTCCATGATGCCTTCAGGAATCTCGCTGCCATCTGCAAGATGGATGGCGGGATTGGTCATCAAATGCCCAACATTTCGGACCAGCATCAACGCACGGCCGTGCAACACCGCCTCATCCCCATCTGGCGTGGCATAGATAATGTCATCGACTAGTTTGCGGGTGACCATCTTGCCGGCTTTTTGAAAATTGTCTTGAAGCGTTCCCCGCATCAGCTGGTTCCAGTTGCTATAAGCCAGGATTTTGTCCGTCGCATCGACAGCAGCAATTGAGTCCTCACAATCCATGATGCTTGAGATCGCGGCCTCGGCGCGAACGTCGTTGATGCCAGCAGGATCGTCTTTGCCAATGGCGCCGCCGCGATCGATCATGATCTGCAGATGCAGTCCATTGTTATTAAGAATGATCGATCGTGGGTCTGCTGAAGTGCCTGTGTAGCCCGTGAACTTGCTTGTATCGACGAGGGTCGTTTTGCTGCTTTCACATTTGACCTCTAGCGTGTCACCAACAATGGCGAGGTTCGTGACATCGGTCCATGAGGCGTTGGCCAGCGGTGTCACCGTGTCCATTATTTTGTGCACATAGGCGATGACCTGTTGGCCCCGCGCCAAATCATAACCAGATGTCTGCGCCTTGGCGCTTGCCTGAGGAATCACATCGGTTCCGTAGAGCGCGTCATAGAGGCTGTTAAAACGGGCATTTGCAGCGTTTAGCGCATAGCGGGCGTTGGTGATTGGCACGACTAGTTGAGGTCCGGCTACTTGGGCAATTTCGGCATCGACGTTTTCTGTCGTGACCTGAAAATCAAGCCCTTCATCAAGCAGATAGCCTATATCCTTCAAGAACCCCTCATAGGCGTTCTGATCAATGCCGTTTTGCGCGTTGTCTTTAAGCCAGTCATCAATTTGATCCTGCATTGTCTGTCTGATGACGAGCAGCTCTCGATTGCGCGGTGCCAGCGCATGAACCGCTTTATCAAACCCTGCCCAGAAATGGTCAGTGCATATCGAGGTGCCTTTAAGAAGCTTATCATTGACAAAATTATATAGTTTCGTATTGACGGTTAGGTTTCCATAATTTGTGAAATTGGACATGAGTTCACTCCGGAGTGAGAGGCGCGGAAATAAATAAGAGAAAAGCACGTTTGAATACAGTCAAACATTGCGGCAGAACAAGCATAATCAGCGCTAACATGGCGAAAAAAATTCGTTAGTCTAACTTACTCCCAATTCAGCCCCATTGGTACGGGGATGGCAGGTTTGTGTAGTGTGGTTTTTCCCAACTTAGCCAAAGGACCAGCTGAGACCGGCACCAGCTAACGCGGCCTCAATCTGCGATATGAGCTGTTTCAGAGCTTCTGGGCTGTCAGCCTCGGCCCGCGCGACCAACGCGGCTTCGGTGTTTGACGCACGAACCAGCCACCACCCGGTGGAACAAGTCACGCGGACTCCATCAATGGTGTTGATGGCATCTGCCTCATAATTTTGTGAGACGATTGATTGAAGTTTTTCCATCATAGAGAATTTTCTGCCATCTGTGCAGTCGATCCGCAATTCCGGTGTTGCATGCTGGTCTGGCAAGCTGTCCATAAAGGCGGTGATGGATTGGCCGCTGCGAACCATTTGGGTAAGGATGCGCAACGCAACGTAAATGGCATCGTCAAAACCAAAGTAATCATCGGCAATGAATATGTGGCCAGACATTTCACCGGCCAGGGGTGATCCTGTTTCAGCCATTTTCTTCTTCATATGGCTATGTCCAGTTTTCCATATTGCGGCGTTTGCCCCTGCAGCAGATAGCATGTCCACTGCCAACTGTGATGATTTCACATCAAGCAGCATCGTTCCACCCGGGTGTCGCTTGGCAACATCTTGGGCAAGGTAAGCTGTCAGAAGATCGCCCGGCACCTGCCGACCCTTGGCGTCTATGATACCAATCCGATCGCCATCTCCGTCAAAGCCAATTCCTAGATCGGCATCTTTTGATTTGACGGCTGCTCGCAGAATTTCGAGTGTTTTGGGATCCACCGGATTGGGGTGATGGTTGGGAAAGCTGCCGTCAATCTCAGAAAACAGAACTTCATGCTGTCCCGTCAGCCGCTCGACCACAGCATCGGTTACCGACCCGCTGGCACCATTGCCGCAATCCCAGACAACCGACAGATCGCCAGCGTCAGCGGATTGTAAAAGTCTGGTTACATATTCGTTGAAAACTGATCGGGTCTCGCAGCCGCCACCACTTTGCGAGGGAACCCCTGCAGCGCATGAGGCACCGAGCTCAGTGATCTCTGCACCAAAAAATGATTTTCCACCCATCACCATTTTAAAACCGTTATGTGTCGGGGGGTTGTGGCTACCGGTCACCTGGATTGCTCCATCGGCATCAAGATGTGTTGCGGCAAAATACAACATCGGTGTTGGCCCACAGCCGATATCTGTCACCGTTGCGCCGCCATCAACCAATCCGTCAATCAGCGCTTTAGAGAGTTGTGGGGATGAGAGGCGACCATCACGCCCAACAACCACTTTATTTCCAAGAGACTTACTGGCAAGGCAAGCGGCAAAGGTGCGGCCAATTGCTGTGGCGTCTGCGGGGCTGAGGGTTTCATCACAAATGCCACGGATGTCATAGGCACGAAGGATGCTGGGATGAAGAACATTAGCGTTCATGAAAAACGATCCTTCATCCAGCTTCGCAGATCAGGTGCAAGCGTCTCATTCGCCATGGCAAAGGCAATATTTGCCTGCAGAAACCCCATTTTTGAGCCGCAGTCAAACCGTTCTCCAGAAAACCGCAATGCGTAGAAATCAGATTTTCCAATTTGTTGGGCAAGCGCATCTGTCAGCTGGATTTCATCACCGGCACCACGCTCGCCGTTGGACAGAGTCTGGAATATTGCCGGGTCGATTATGTAGCGGCCGACGACAGCAATGTTCGATGGCGCGTCTTCGGGTCTTGGTTTTTCCACAAGGCCTGTGACCTCGACAAGTTTGCCGTCATCAGCACCCGGTGTGATGATTCCGTAGGCATGGGTCTGGTCTTTTGGCACATTCATTGCCGCGACCATATTGCCGCCACGGTAACAATCTGCCATTTCTGCAATACAGCTGTGACCAAGGATCAGATCGTCCGCCAACAATATGGCCACTGGTTCATCATGGACCATGTTGCGGGCGCACCAGACGGCATGCCCCAGACCCGCAGGATCCTGTTGTCTGACATAGCTCACTGATCCCGGTTTGTGAATCATGTCATGCACTATGGCAAGTGCATCAGTTTTGCCTTTGGCGATAAGTGTCTTTTCCAACTCATAGGAGTGATCGAAATGGTCTTCGATGGCGCTTTTGTTCCGTCCTGTTACAAAAATGAATTCTTCTACACCGGCCTCGGCAGCCTCTTCAACGGCATATTGAATCAGAGGTTTGTCCACAACGGGAAGCATTTCCTTGGGCAGGGCCTTGGTCGCAGGTAAAAATCTGGTACCCAGGCCACCAACAGGAAAAATGGCTTTTTTGATCATCGGACAACCTTCAATAGAGAGCAAATAGTTTGGCTATTGATAAACATGGAGTACCGCCCCATAAAGAGATGGTCAAGTAACAGCAGGTGACAAAGGGTGGGATCGATGTCCGCACAAGCAATCTCCAACATTTTGACCCAATCCGCCGCTGTCAAATTGGCTACGGCTGAACAATGTAGCTCTGCGGCCTTCGCGGCAAGCCAAATGATCGCAACAGCGTTTCAGAGCGGGGGCAAATTGATGCTCTGCGGAAATGGTGGCTCCGCTGGTGATGCGCAACATTTGGCAGCAGAATTTGTTGCTACCCTTGACCACCAGCGGCCACGTGCGGGACTCGCTGCGATCGCCTTGACTACGGACACCTCATTTATCACGGCCTATGCCAACGATTTTGGCTTTGATGGCATTTTTTCACGCCAAGTGGAAACGCTTGGCAGGACGGAAGATGTTCTGATTGGCATTTCAACCAGTGGAAATTCGAAAAATGTTGTTGGCGCAATGCAGGTAGCGCGTGCCGCAGGCATTGGCACGATTGCCTTTAGCGGCGAGGCAGGCGGTGAGATCTGCAGCCACGCCGACATCGCTATCTGTGTTCCCAGTCGAAAAATAATGTATGTTCAAGAAGCCCATATAGCGCTTGGCCACGTCATCACACTCACCGTTGAACAAATTCTTGGTCATCAGTGATATGGTGCGAAAAGGCACAGGCATGGCGGTAACATCAATCATTGGTCAGCAAAGGACGGCAAAGTGAAGATCGCGATAGTTGGTACCGGTTATGTTGGATTAGTGTCTGGCGCGTGTTTTTCAGAATTTGGCTTTGATGTCACCTGTATCGACAATGATGCTGAAAAAATTGCAAAAATTGGTGATGGCATGATGCCGATTTATGAGCCGGGATTGGAGGATTTGGTTGCGCGCAATGTCGAAGCCGGCAGGCTGCATTTTTCCACCGACATTGGCCCGGCTGTGGCAGCAGCGGATGCCGTCTTCATTGCTGTTGGCACCCCCACGCGCCGTGGTGATGGGCACGCCGATCTTACCTATGTCTATGCGGTAGCTGAGGAGGTTGCCGCCTATCTGACTGGCTATACTGTTTTGGTCACCAAATCGACAGTTCCTGTTGGCACGGGCCGAGAGGTAAGCGCAATTATCCGCCAAGCCAATCCCAACGCGGATTTTGACATTGCCTCAAACCCGGAGTTTCTGCGTGAAGGCGCGGCGATTGGTGATTTCATGCGGCCCGACCGGGTGGTGGTTGGCGCCGAAACTGACCGCGCTAGGGAGGTCATGCGGGCGCTGTACCGCCCCCTTTTTCTGATCGAGACTCCAATCATGTTTACCGGCCTAGAGACATCAGAGCTGATCAAATATGCGGGCAATGCCTTTCTTGCTGTCAAAATTTCCTACATCAACCAGATGGCAGATTTGTGTGAGGTGGTCGGCGCGAATGTGCATGATGTTGCCAAGGGCATCGGCCTTGATAAACGTATCGGCAGCAAATTTCTTCACCCGGGACCGGGATATGGTGGATCATGTTTCCCCAAGGACACTCTGGCCCTTGTCAGGACTGCACAGGACCATGATGTCCGCATAGGCATCGTCAATGAAGTTGTTGGCTATAACGACGCGCGCAAACAATCAATGTCGCGGCGGGTTAGCGATGTAATGGGTGGCGAGGTTAAGGGCAAGACCATCGCGATATTGGGTCTCGCCTTCAAGCCGGAAACAGACGACATGCGGGACAGCCCATCATTGGATATCATCTCACACCTTTTGGCCGCGGGCGCAAACATCAGTGCCTATGATCCAAAGGCCATGGATGAAGCAAAGCATCTCTTGCCAGAAACTGTCCATTTTACGAACAGCGCGGAGGATTGCATTACTGATGCCGATGCTGTTGTTTTGGTTACCGAATGGAATGAATTTCGGGCCTTGACCCCGGAGCGATATCTAGCCGCAATGAAGGGCAGGGTCATGGTTGATTTGCGCAATATCTATGCGCCAGAGGAAATGACAGATGCCGGGCTGCGTTATAGCTCAATCGGTCGTTAGGGGCAGGTGAAAACACTCCACTTCAGCCGGTCGCCGCGGAGTGTTTTGCAGGACTCTTCGGAGTCCAGACCTTGATCCAGTCTTGTGATTGATTTGAATTTTGATGTCTGCTGGATGAAATGGAAATGCCAGCTCTGGTTGACCTCAGCGCATTTGCACTGATCATTTTCAGGGTGATGGCTCAAAAAATGTGCTTGTGCCAGTGAAGGCATGCCGAACAAATTCAAAGCGATTGCTATAATTACAGGTTTCACCGTGGCGAGCCTCACTGTCTTTCTTCTGTCTGTTTCGGCTGCAGGTTTGGGATTGTTCCCAAAGCACCCTATCAATGCGATAACGGCCGCTGCCTGCGCAACACAAAGCCCGTTCATTATACCGATCCTGACCAATAACGTCACATGGGCATATATTTTTAGAGTTGTGTAAAAATTTTGGCAAAGCCTGTTTTCAATTATGTTAAGTTTTTGAACGACCGCTGAAGCTACATCCTTCATTTGCCTAGTCATTGGGCGTACCCATTACTGCGAGACCAGTGTTTTCTTTATCCAAAAATCAAGGAAATCCACTTCAAGCGATAAAAGTTCTCGTCTTCATATTCGTATAGCTGCCAAAACCTCAGCGATTTCCTCCAAATGTAAATTGTTTTTGGGTATACTTGAAAAAGTTCACAGCTTTGTTTCAATTTAAGAAAATTATGTTGGCGCATGAAAAACCCTCGCTACGGGTTAAAAAACCTTCACGTAGTGAAGGCCAGAAATATTTTCCCATTTTAATTACTGCTTTTAGGGGATCTTTAGTTTCCGCCATACCCATATCCATTGGGCAAACAGACCGCTTCCAGGGATTGATAATAAAATTTCTATAAAAATTAAATTAAATAATAACGTAAAGGCCATACAGTAATTATCTAATTTCAGTTATTAATATTGCTCGCTATCACAATGGGGACGGAGATCTTCAATTACTTTTTTGACCCCATGTTAAAAGGAATTTTGAGAAAAAGCCGTTATTGATTATGTTAAAGCACACGTTCTGGGTCGTAACCTCGCGCATTTTGAGCATCTCGAAGGATCCGAACCTTTGGTAAAGTTAATTTACTAGATTTATAGTTTGCGTGTTTATATCTCAATCCTTTTCTATTGGCTGCGCTAAATTCAAAAAGTGATCTGGAAGCGCTATGATTGAAATTAAATGTGACTTTAATGTTTGCTTCCGTGCTCTTCCGTTAAAATACAACGGCGTTAATTCGATGGTTCAGGTGGATATTTCAAGTGCCTACAAATTATCATTTACTTTTTTATGGCAGTTAAAGAATGAACGCTGACCAATTTATACGAAAAGCAATGTTGTTATCTAAAAAAGGTGAGACAGCAAAAGCGTTGGCATTATTTAGAGAAGTGCTAATCAAATTCCCCTCAAACAAGAGAGCCCAAGATGGTATCCGTAAACTATTTGTTAATTTAGATCATGAGCAAATGTCTCACCCTCCAAAAGCTGCGATTGATGAAATCATTGATTGCCACAACCGTAACGAATTCATGTTTGCTATCAAAAGATCTGAATACTTGCTCGAGAGTTTCCCGTATTCATTCTTTCTGTGGAATTTGCTGGGGGTGTTGTACAAAAAAACCGGAGAAAAAAGAAAATCTTCAGATGCTTATAAAATTGCTTTGCAAATCAACCCCAATTATGCGGAGGCACATTTTAATTTTGGCAATTCACTTATTCTTGAGGGTTTGATTGAAGAAGCGGAAAAAGCATTTGTAAAAGCCGCTGAACTTCAGCCAAAAAACGCCAAAATTTTCTTCAATTTAGCCTATGTTAACAACGAAAAAGGCAACACTGAAAAATCTGAAAATTATCTCAAAATATCATTAGAACTCGATGAAAATTATGCTGAGGCCCTGCATTTATTAGCTCAGATTTACCGTAAAAAAGGCCACGCCAAACTGGCGTTAAGCAAGTTCGAAAAATGTATACGCTTAAAACTAGATTATGCCGAAGCATATAATAATATGAGCAATGTTCTGTGGGAGTTGGGTAGATCAGAAGAGGCCATTGAAGCTCTTGAGAAAGCGGTGGGGCTACAGCCCAACTTGTTTGGCGCAGCTAGCAAAAAAGCATACTTCATCGCTAGTAAAAACACCTTTGGAAATCAAAACTACCTAAAATCGCTGGTTCAACTTAATGAAAGCATCAAAAAAACAAATCCGAAACAGTTTACAGACTGGCAGAAAAAATCACCAGATGGATGTTTGAGAGTAGGTTTTGTATCGGCAGATTTTCGGGACCATCCGGTTGGGTACTTTTTAGAGAATTTGTTAAAAGAAATAAATCTAGAGAAATTGGAATTAATGGCCTTCAGTAATTCGGAAAAAGAAACAGAATTGACTTCTAGAATTAAACCATTTTTTCAGAAATGGCATTCTATCTTTGAGATTAGGGATGAAGAAGCAGCTGAACTGATTTATCACACAGCGCCTGATATTTTGATTGATTTATCGGGCCACACTGGTGGAAATAGATTACCTATGTTTTTTCTCAAGCCGGCACCAATTCAAGCAACGTGGCTTGGTTATTTTGCTTCTACAGGTATAGAAACCATCGACTTCATAATAGGTGATCAGTTTGTGACTCCACATTTTGCCAGTGATGAATTTACAGAAAAAATCATACGAATGCCCAGGGCATATTGTTGCTTCTCAGCGCCCGATCTTGAACTAGAGGTCACCGAGAGCCCCGCTGTCAACAAACGGGGCATCACCTTTGGCTGCTTAAACAGAGCAGATAAATTATCAAGAGAACTGATCAAGGTGTGGAGTAAAATCTTGAAACAAGTCGTGGACTCGTCAATGTATTTTCGGGGTGCTGGTTACGATAAACCCATTAAAGATATAATAATCAATGATTTTGAGAAAAATGGCGTGAAAAGAGATCGTTTGTTTTTCGCTGAAAAAACAAATCGCAAAGATTTTCTCGCTTCGTACAATAATGTGGACATTTGCCTCGATACTTTTCCCTATCCGGGCGGAACCTCTACATGTGAGGCCTTGTGGATGGGGGTTCCAATTATCACAAAAAAAGGGGCGAATTTTCTTTCAAGGGTTGGTGAGACTATAGCAAATAATTCTGGAAATGAGAATTTTTGTGCAAAGAATGAAGAGGAATACATCTCATTTGCAGTGCAATTGACAAAAGATATACCGATGCTGAATAAACTTAGGATGGAAAGACGAGAAAAAACGTTAAACAGTCCCTTGTTTGATGCAAAGCTGTTCGCTTCTGATTTTGAAAAACTGTTATTTAAAATGTATCAAACAAAAAAAGAGAAGAGTTGAATGAAATCTGTAACGCTTGTAAGCGGGGGAGCCGGTTTCCTCGGCTCCCATCTTTGTGATCGTCTTCTGCTCCAGGAAAAAAACGTGATTTGTCTCGACAATTTTCAGACCGGTAGGCGTGAAAATATTGCCCATTTAATCGAAAACCCCGGGTTTAATATACTTGAGCATAATATTTGGGAGCCAATAAATATAAATGTCGACCAAATCTTTAATTTGGCATGTCCAGCAAGTCCGATTGCTTATCAAAAGGACCCTGTATCGACAATCAAAACAGCCGTACTAGGCGCGATAAATATGTTAGATGTAGCCAAAATATCAAAAGCCCCAATCTTTCAGGCATCAACCTCTGAAGTTTACGGGGACCCAAGTATTCATCCGCAAGAGGAGAGCTATTGGGGTCATGTAAACCCAATTGGTGTAAGGGCTTGCTACGATGAAGGAAAACGATGTGCTGAAACCTTGTTTTTTGATTATCGCAGGCAGTTTGAAGTAGATGTAAAGGTGGGTCGGATTTTTAACACTTACGGACCAAAAATGCAGATTGATGATGGGCGTGCAGTAAGCAACTTCATTGTCCAAGCCCTAACGGGAGCCGATATCACTGTCTTCGGAAATGGCAACCAAACGAGATCGTTTTGTTATGTAGATGATTTAATAGATGGGATTTTAGCCTTTGACGCCTGTGGGCCTGTTGCTACACCATTTAACTTGGGCAACCCGCATGAGGTGAGTGTTTTGGAATTAGCCGAATTAATCTGCAGATATACAAAATCAAACAGCAGAATTGTTCTAAAGCCTCTACCCATGGACGATCCAACTAAACGGCAACCTGATATCGGCAAAATTCAAAAACTAACTGGGTGGTCCCCAAAAGTGACGCTGGAGGACGGTCTCAAAGAAACAATCAAATATTTCCAGCGAGTTGTTTAATGGGCAATAATATGAAAAATTGCCCTACTTGTCGCTCTTCCTTGTCAGTACCTTTTTTTGATGGTGGTTCAAAGCCTTTAGCGTTAGTTGGCTGGCCATCTTCAAAACAAGAAGCCGTTGACATGGATGTATTTCCATTGCGCTATGTCCAGTGCGTCCATTGCAGCCACATCTGGAACAAAGAATTTAAGTATGAGGATATTCCTTATGAAGAAAAGCCCAATAGAATGTACAACAGCGGAAAATACTGGGATGAGTATCTTCAACGGGTTCGCTGTGAACTAATGCAATATTTGCCAGAAAATCCTACAGTGATAGATATTGGTTGTGGAGAAGGACATTTTATTAGAGGTCTGGCAAACCTTTTTAAAAACAACGGCAAATTTGTTGGATTTGATCCGAACATTTCCAGTGAAAGTGGGCGTGGGATTGAATTTGTACCGAGTTATTTTTACCCAGATAAAGATGTTCAAAAATTCGCACCTGACCTGATAATTATGAGGCATGTTTTGGAACATTTAACGGAACCGACGACATTCATAGAGCAGCTTGCGAATAGCGCTATCGAGGTAGACAAACCGATTTATTTTTTCGCTGAAACACCCTGTATCGACTTAGCGATTGAAAATCAGCGTGCCGTTGATTTTTACTACGAGCACCCTTCACAATTTACGGAGAAGTCTTTTAAAAAGATGATGCTAGCTGGGGGTGATTTGCTCCAATTTGAAACCGCATATGGCAAGGAGGTGGTTAGTGGTGTAACTCAATTGGGATTGTCAAAAAATATGCGTAATCAAAAAAAATCTGCAGAAAATTTTTTTCAAAAAACTGAAACGAACGTTTCGGCAATGAAATCGCAGTTTCAAAAACTCTCCAAATTGAGCGGCTCTGCTGTAATTTGGGGCGGTGTTGGAAAAGCTGCTACCTTCATTCAGCATTATGGTTTAACAGATAACACATTCCCTCTTGTGGTAGACTCTGACGAAGACAAGGTTGGCACCTATGTTCCGGGGATGGGCCAACTAATACAGTGCCCATCGATACTACAAAACAAATCTTGGGATTTGATTTTCATCCCCTCTCAGTGGAGAGCTCTTGATATTGTTAGTGAGATAAAAGAAAGAAACATCGAATATTCCAGCATACTTATTGAGTTCAAAGGCAAACTCGTTGATTTCGAGCTTGATGAGCATCCTTATCGATAAAGAAAAAATAATAGAAACTGGCTGAAATGCTTGTCTGAATTCAGATGATGGATCAAGAGAGGGGCTTCGAATCCCTTCACCCGCTCTAAACGCCGGTAAAAACGGCGACAGATCATCTATATATTTCAATTAGATACAAGCATTTGAATGTGTTTGTAACTGTGAGAAGTAGGTCAAAATCCTCCCCACACTTACCGCAAAGATGATGTCTTTTACTACTGCCGCAGAATTCCAAAAGATCTTCTGAGCCGGTACTACGAGACTCGCATTGTTATGTCTTTGCGAACAAAAAGTAGCAAAGCAGTTAGACGATCAGCTGCTGCGATAACTAGTTGACTTGATGACTACTGGATGTCCCTCCGTATCGCTGATTTGCAAATCCCATCGATCATTTGCGGGACAGATCACCACGATAGACACGTAGCAATTACGCTGTCTGAGGCGTTAGAGAAATACCACGCGCTTCGAGGCATTGGAAAAGATGAACTGTTCTTTCGTGCCTCATCGCGCTTTGTGAAATATGAGATTGAGGAGTTAGGTGATCGGAATGTTGCTGACTATTCATCGCTGGACGCGGCTACATATAGAGACCGGTTGTTTGATCGTGGTCTCTCATCAAGCAGCGTCAAACGAACCTTTTCCTCAATACGCTCTATTGTGAACTTTGCCATCAGAGAGAACGGGCTGAACTGTCCCAACGCTTTCTCCAATGCCTTAATCCCCGACAAAGATGACCAAACACGTCGGATCCCAATACCCACTGATTATCTGAAGAAAATACAATCTGAGTGTGTAAAGCTTGATGATGAAGTGAGGTGGCTAATCGCACTAATTAGCGACAGCGGTATGCGCTTAGCTGAAGCAGCTGGACTTTCGAAAACAGACCTTGTTCTCAAATGCGATTACCCGCACATCGATTTGAAACCGCATAAATGGCGGCAACTGAAAACCAAAAACAGAAAAAGGAAAATACCACTTGTTGGCAACAGTCTATGAGCGACAAAGTGTATTTTGGATAAGGCTTAGGTGCGCATGGGGGACCATTAGTGCGATTTACAAAAACTTAAAGGTCGCTGGTTAAACTAATCGACATCTGAAATTACAGCAGCTAATCATTATTCTCTTTTTGCCTTTGTTTGGTTGTCGTTAATAACCTTTTTCTTCCGGAGACGGACAAAATTTTGTAGCGTATCATTTGATGATTTTGATTTTAAAAACTAGATGTATTAGAATAAACGTAAAAAAGTGAGACACTTGCAGGGTTGGTAAATAGTAAATGGAACTAACCATCGAACAGACACTGCAACGCGGTATCGAAGCTCATCAGAAAGGAAATCTCAGAGAAGCCGAGAAGCTTTATAAAACTATACTGCGCTCCAGGCCAAAGCATCCTCAAGCCAACCATAATCTAGGTTTGATAGCAGTTTTGTTAAACAAAAATGAAGATGCTCTTGCTTTGCTAAAAAATGCAATAGACGAAAGTCCACGGAATGAGCAGTTCTGGATAAATTATGTCAACACACTATTAAAACTCAAGCGTTTCACGCAGGCACAAAAAGCAATATTGAGTGTTAAAAAGAATAGTATTGTCTCAAAGGAGTCTGCGACACAGTGGATTCAGTTGAAAAAAGTAGCTGATGGAATAGAACCTTCCCAATTTGACATTTCAGATTTATTGAGTTTTTTCAACACTGGGCAATTTGAATCCGCTGAAAAACTAGCGTTGTCTATGACAAAAAAGTACCCAGAGCATCAGCTTGCCTGGAAGGTCCTGGGTGCAGTGATGAAACGAACAGGCCGGCTAAAAGAGTCTCTGATACCCAATGAAAAAGCCGTTGAATTGTCCCCTGGAGATGCCGAGGCCCACACAAATTTAGGTATTACTCTTCAAGAATTAGGACGGCTTCAGGTTGCCGTCGCGAGTTATGAGCGGGCGATAGAACTGAAATCAAAATCCGCAAAAACACACAATAATTTAGGCGTTATCAAAAAACAATTGGGTGAAACAGAGGTAGCAGAGGCAAACTACCGACGAGCGATAGAGTTGCAGCCTACTTATGCTGAAGCGCACAACAATCTCGGTGTAATTTATCGAGAACAAGGACAGGTAGAGGCAGCCGAGACAAGTTATCGGCGAGCGGTAGAGTTGCAACCAAATTACGCTGAAGCGCATAACAATCTTGGTATAACTCTGCATGAAATGGGTAGGTTACACGATGCAGAGACGAGCCTAAAGCAGGCCGTGTCGCTCAAATCTAAATATGCAAATGCACATCTTAATTTAAGCAGAGTTTTAAGAGAATTGGGTGACGTAGACGCCGCGTTTGTGAGTTGCAAAAATGCAATTTCGTCGCGAGAAAGTTTACCAGAGGCTCATCAGTGTCTGGGAAATTTGTTCAGGCAGATTGGTAATTTAGCGGACGCTAAATCCTGTTTTGAAAAGGCCATACTTTTACAGCCTGATTATGCAGGTGCTTATGACGATTTGGGTGTTGCTCTTCAGGAGATGAGTCTGACTGAGGAAGCTGAGGAATGCTATAGACAATATGCGTTACTTGAACCGGTTCACGCCCCAAAAATGATCAGCAAAGCAGGGATATTTTATGAGCAAGGAAAATATGAAAAGGCCCTAGAACTTTTTGATAGTTATAACACCCATTATAGTCGATTGCATTCACTAGAATGTTTGTTCTCACTTGGAAAAACTGATGATATTTATCAGCGCCTGGAGGAAACGGCCGATTTGGACGCTCACAATCTGGGAGTAGCAGCATTCGTTTCATTTATGCAGGGAACGCAGAAAAAAGCTTTTCAAAATAAATTCTGCAGTGACTCGCTTAACTATTTATATTTCTCAAACATCTCAAAACATGTGAGAAATGCAAAATCTTTTGTCACAAAAGTTATCGAGGATTTGGATGCTGTTCCAAAAGTATGGCAACCAAAGGCGCAATCGGTTCGAGGGGGGTTTCAAACATCGAGTAATTTATTTAATTTTCCAAAAGAAAACGTCATTGCCTTAAAGACAATCATTTATGATGAAATCGACATGTACCGCAAAAAATTTAGGGGACACGACTGCACATTTATAAACGATTGGCCGGATCAAAAAAAAATAAGGGGATGGCACGTTGTGCTTAGAGAACAAGGCTACAATACAATGCACATACACCAAGACGGTTGGTTAAGCGGTGTCATCTATTTAAAAGTCGTTCCTTCATTGGATAAAGATGAAGGAGCTATAAAATTCAGCCTTGGTAATCCAAAATTCCCCGACATCGTTGCGCCTGCAGTAATTCACAATCCAAGTATGGGTGACATAGTTCTTTTTCCATCATCGCTGTATCACGAGACGATCCCCTTTTCGACAAACGATGAGCGAATCATCGTCTCGTTCGATTTGATACCTAGATAGATTCAAAAAGTATCAGGTTAAGGTCAAATAAAAAGTCACAGCGCACAAAAGTACTGGGCTACCTCACTGGATGTGTAACCCCAAACTAACAGGCGACCAAAACCATCCAACTTTAACGGCAATTCCTGAAATGACGGCGCAGCAAGATAGACTGTTTCTTATCCACCTTAAAGGAGCGGTGAATGGATATTAGAGTGTCAACGAATTTGAACGACGCAACAGCAGTCAACTCCCCAAAAAACTTGGATGGGACGCTGCCTGCATTCAACTCACTTCCCCTCAAATTTGAAGGTCACTGCATCGGTCAAGCCACCTGACGCGTATAGACTTTGCATTTCCATTAAGCCAACCGGGTTTTGAGCCGTTGCGGACGCTGTAAAGCTACTCTTGCCGTTGAGAAAACCGCTGATCGCAGCCTTCAACTGCTCAGCTTGCTCAGGATACTGACCGAGAACCATATCAATCTGCATTCCACTCGTATTCACCAACTGGTCTGTGTCAGGGGCTTTTGCAAGCGCTGTGTCTGCGAGGTTTTCATCCGCATATTCCAGCTTTATCGAAGCCATTTTCAGGTCCTCAGACATCTCGCTCCAGAGACTCATGAGCTCGAAGAAATCAGTTAGCTGGCTAGCCTTGCTGAGTTTTGCGATATCAAGACCTACGAGGCCCAAAGCAATCTTTACTTTTGCAAAACCTTCTGCACCGAAATCTATTTCCGTATCGAATGTGCCTTTTGCGGTGTCAAAGTCAACAGCATTGGACAGGGATAGAACAAAATCCTCAGCACCAGTAATGTCACGTATTGTGCGAGCTGTTGAGCGGTCCATCTCACTAATGAGGGTTAAGGGTATCCTGAGACCGTCAATTGATGTCTTGCCCTTAACCATGATTCCATTCTCGATAGCTACTTCGCTGAGGCTGAAGTCTTTAATACCAATCTCATCCCCGGCATTATTGAAAGACGCATCCCTAATCCCGATGTCGGTCATTCCATAAAGCCGCGCGGCGTTTTCAGTTATGGATGTCTCCGACGTGAAATCAACGCTTAGATCAAGCCCCTTGAAATACGCCTCGCCAACCTGTGTTGTAACTTCGTCATTGGCGCTAACAAAATCCAACCCTTTGAGACTAAATTCCTTGATGACACTATCTGCGATCTCAATGCTGCCATTTGCCAGCTCAGCTGATACGCCTTCATCTGGAACTTTGAATTTTAAGCCTTCAATAGTGACATCACTGATACCAAAGACTTGTGCCAGTTGGTCCGCAGTAGGTGACTGCGTAATCAATGCATCGAAAAGGTCGACAAACCGAACGGCGGACATATTGAATTTCGCAAGATCGCCGTTGAAGGCCTTTCCATTCATTACGCCAAGCTTATCTTCCAGAGATCCGGAAACAGAGAGGGTCTCCACAATGCCGTCTTTTACACCGGAAATTTGTATCTGGCCAGTTGCGGTTAATGCTTCGCGCCCCTCACGGTCAACGCCCTTAAGCGACATATCCGAAAGTGCAAATTCCCCTATCGAAAGGCTGTTCAGCGATGCGATGGCCCCTGCTGGATCGGCCTTTGTAGCTTCGATGAAGGTCTTCAACGCAGCGATGTCAGCGTCCCCTAGAGCGAGGTTACTGGCACCATATGTTACCTTGTCACCTGCGGCTGCATAAGACCCCTTGATGCCAATGAGTTCGGCGCGCTTGATGGTGATGTCATCACCTGCGATAACGAGTGCCTCAGCCGTCAGAAGAGGAGTTCCTTTAACCTTTAGGGCTAAGTTTGAGACGGTCGCAGCATTTGCGAGCATATCTGCCTTAACTTCACCAAAAGTAAAGTCGGAGTTTGGAACTCCAGCCTCTATTTCTTTCTCAATCGTGGCAACGGCATCTTCCGCAGCGGATTGCGCACTGCTGGATAGAAATACGTATCCGCCGCCTAGCGCAGCAATGGCTAAAACGCCACCGACTATTATTTTTTTCATAATAGTTACTCCAAATCTAAAGATTAACCCCCCGATTTTGGGACCAAAATTGGAGATTGCAAACAAATTACATGATAGTTTGTAGTTTTATGAAGCTTGGCGCCCCTGAGTCTGGCGACCAAATATAGATGCTTGATAACCTAAAATTGATGGTTCAACTAGCATGAGGATTAGCCAAAAACTCCAAAAAACTGGGTGTCGTTTGGTTTCTCTCACCGTTCGCTATCTTCGGAATCAAGGGTGAGGATTTTGACCTACCATTTGACCTGCTTCTCACAGTTATAAACACATTCAAATGCTTGTATCCTATTGAAATATATCGATGATCTGTCGCCGTTTTTACCGGCGTTTGGAGCGGGTGAAGGGATTCGAACCCTCGACCCCAACCTTGGCAAGGTTGTGCTCTACCACTGAGCTACACCCGCACGCACCGAGGTGCTATAAGCATCTGTTTTTGGTAACAAAATTACCTCTAACCTAACCAAAATGGGTTGGTTCTGAGGGTACTATTTCCCCATCGCCCATCAAACTAGGTAGGACAAATATGCCGAAACGTAATCACGTTCTAAAACCAACACATATAAATCGCGAACCGCTGAGGTTTTTATAATCCAAGCATTGCCTGCTTGCAAGTGGCAAATGAGCCCGCTTTTGAGAGATGCGCTTGCTTCTGTAATAACCCCAGTTTCTTCTCGTGATTTCTGACGTGAAGATGGACTTACACTTCTGTCCCAAGGGCGTCTTTCAATGCAGCGACGATCACATCTTGTGAATCCGCCTCCAAATAGGGGTGCATTGGCAATGCCATGACGCATTTGCTCAGCCTGTCTGTGGTGTGCAGACCTTCACCAGCAACCGGAAAATCCCGATAGGGTGGCTGGCAATGCATAGGCACCGGATAATAGATCGCGGTGGGGACGCCGGCAGCCTGCATTTTGCTGCAGACGGCATCACGATCAACGTCAGCTGGAAGCTTGATGGTATATTGGGCCCAGCTGGATGATGCGCCAGCGGCAAGCTGCGGTGTCTCAGCGCTGTTGCCAATTTTATCGTGATATCTGTCAGCCACCTGTTGGCGCAGCGCCAGCTCTTCGGCAAAAATATCCAGCTTGGCATCAAGAACCACCGCTTGCATCGTATCAAGCCGTCCGGTCATGCCAATTCTGACATTCTGATATTTGTCCTTGCCCATGCCATGAATCCGGCACGACCGGATTATTTCGGCGATGTCATCATCATCAGTAAAGACAGCCCCACCATCGCCGTAACAGCCAAGCGGCTTTGCCGGGAAAAAGCTGGTGCAGGTCACATGCGCAAGCGTACCAACCTTGCGATGATTCAAGGAGGCGCCAAAACTCTGCGCAGCATCGTCGATGAGCCATAGATTGTTCGCCGCCGCAAAGCGCATCAATGCCTCGTAATCGGCGGGTTGGCCAAAAAGGCCGATGCCGATGATGCCAACTATTTCAACGCCCGCATCTCTGGCCGCCGTGCAGGCGTCATCGAGCTGAGTGGGTTCAATGTTGAAGGTTACCGGGTCAACTTCGGCGAACACCGGAACAGCGCCCATGATTGGCATGACCTCGGCGCTTGCTGCGAAGGTGAAAGAGGGCACGATGACGCCCTGCCCCGGCTTTAGGCCAAGTCCATGCAACGCAAGTAGCAACGCATCCGTTCCAGAGGAGCACGAGATATTGTGTTTGGCGCCAGACCATTCAACAAGCCGTTCCTCCAACGCTGTGATTTCTGGCCCCATGATATAGGCACCATGGTCCAGAACAGCAGCAAGACCGGAATCGATCTTGTCACGAATGCGGGCTTGCTGGGATTTCAGGTCAATGAAGGCAATGCTCATTCAGCTGGTCCTATTGGGGGGTGGGTCGTTGCGGTTTTTCCCATATCAAGCAATGCTGCCTGCATGGCTTCCAAAGTGCGTTGCACGGCCAACGCCTCGTCAATATTGCTGGGAACCGGTTTGCCGGTAAGACAGATATCGACGAAAGCGCGCATCTGATCTTTGAGTGGTTCTGCCTCAGCGACCGGAAGCGCCACTGGACTAGCGCGCTCGATGATGAAGCTCTCATTGTCGGGGCGGATGTGATCCTGAAACAGCACCAGCTTTTCAGGCCAGGGCTTGGTGTCGTCAAAAACAAGTGATCCTGTCGTGCCACTGACGGTGAAACGATGTTCCTTATAGGGAGACATCCAAGAGGTGTGCATGGTCGCAGAGATGCCGCCGGCAAAACCTAGCGTTGTCGCCAATGTATCAACGATGTCGGGGGTGACATGGCTGGCACCGGCGCAACTGACCTTCGTCGGCTCGGATCCGGTCAGCGCCTGGATGAGAGAGAGGTCATGTGGACACAGATCAAAAAGGACAGATTCGGTGTTGCGGATTCGTCCCATGGCAAGCCGGTTTGCTTGAATATGGCGCAATGTCCCAATGGCGCCGACGCGAACCTGTGCTTGCAGCTCGATGAAAGCGGCGTGATAGCGGATCAGGTGGCCAACCATCACCTGCCGGTCATTCTTTTCGGCGGCAGCGGCGATTTTCTGGGCACCGATGAGGGTCAGTGCCAGTGGCTTTTCGACGAATACATGCTTACCGGCATTTAGAATGCGGATGGCGAGATCGACATGGCTTGGCGCTGAGGTGGCAAGAACGATGCCGGTGATATCCGTATCCTCAAGCAACGCGTCAATGGCTTTGGCGGTAACGGCAAACTGGGTGGCAAATTCCTCGGCTTTGGCCTGCGTTTTGTCCGAAACGGCAGCCAACGCCCCCATCTGCGCCAGATTGCGTGCCAGATTGCGACCCCACATGCCGCAGCCGATTAAACCTATATGTGACATGCGGTACCGCGTTGTTCTTTGCTGACATGGGTGTACGGCGACACCGGATTTGCGTCAATAGTTGCATTTTGTAACATTCTGTTGAGGATGGGAGGCAGCGCTAATAAGCCACTGCCTTTTTGAATCTGGCAAAATTAAGGGACTAAAGATGGACGCCTCTTCCGCTTTCAAAGACAGCCTGCCAACAACACCCGAGTCGCTGATCGAAAAACTCGACTCTCTCGATATTGCGTTTACCGCACACCACCATCCGCCATTGCGAACAGTCGAGGATTCAAAAGAGTACCGCGACAACATGCCGGGTATGCATGTAAAGAACCTCTATCTTCGTGATAAGAAAAAGCGCAATTATCTGATTGTTGCCGAGGAGGATCGTATGATTGATCTCAAATCGCTGCACTCCACTATCGGCTCAGACCGGCTGTCCTTTGGCAGTGCCGACCGGTTGTTTGAGATGCTCGGTGTACGCCCGGGCGCAGTGAGCCCGTTTACCCTGATCAATGATACGGAACATCGGGTAAGTCTCTCGATAGATGCTGAGCTGATGACAGCGGGCAGTCTCTATTTTCACCCTTTGGTCAATGATATGACGTTGGGGGTGACACCTGAGGGGCTGTCGCGATTCCTCGCGGATACGGGGCATCAGCCGCAGCTAATCAATTTCTAAGCGCCAAATTGTGGTGAGTGGAATTCGTGGTTGAAACAGATATCCATTGGATGGCTGGCCGACATTTCTTTGTCGCCTGACAACCCTTGTTTCGCCAGTGTGGGCACCTAAATCTAGGGCATGGTATCTGCCAGCGAAGCGCTTTATATGGCCGTTAATATGTCAGACCTGTAGAGCGGTGAAAAGATTTCGCTGAAATTCAGATTTTGAGGGGAAAATGGAACAGTTACTTTCGGGCGCAACGGCAACGACCATCGATGTGGACATGAACAATTTCATGGCTGAGGTGATTGAAGGATCCTCGAGTTTGCCAGTCATTGTCCAGTTCTGGGCACCGTGGTGTGGTCCATGCAAACAGCTTGGACCCGTTCTAGAAAAGGTGGTTGCTGGCAAGGGCAACAAGGTAAAGCTCGTCCGCATTAATATCGATGACAATCAACAGATCGCCCAACAGATGCGAGTCCAATCGGTTCCTACCGTCTATGGGTTTGTTGATGGACAGCCGGTCGATGGTTTTTCAGGGGCACAGCCCGAATCAGCGGTCACGCAGTTTGTTGAAAAACTGGCATCGATGGGTGGCGCTGGGGCTGATGTGGCGGAAATGCTGAGCGCAGGCGAGACGGCACTGGCAACGCAGGATTTTGATGCCGCCATGGGCCATTTCCAACAGGTCATGGGCGTTGAGCCGGAGTCGGTTGCGGCGCTTGCGGGTGTCGTTCGTTGCCTGACCGGCATGGGCGATGTGGCTGGTGCGCGCGAGGTGATTGACCAGCTCAATGACGAGTTTCGCGAGGATGAGGCGATGCAGGTGGCAATCGCTGCTCTTGATTTGATTGAAAAGGCGTCGGAGTCGGCTGATGGGCTGGATGCCGCGCTCGCGGCCGTCGCAGCCGATGGAAACGATCTGGAGGCACGGCAGACGTTGGCGATGGCACTCTATGCCAGCGGCCAGCATGCCGAAGCCATGGACCAGTTATTGGAGTCCATCAGGGTCGACCGTGCCTGGAATGAGGAGGCTGCGCGCAAGCAGCTTTTGGAATTTTTTGCGTCACTGGGCGCCGCCAACCCTGATGTGATGAAGGCGCGCCGCAGGCTGTCAACGGTTCTGTTTGCCTGATATCTTGTGCGCGTCACTCGGTTAAAATGAGGTTTTTTGATGAATCCACTGACGTTTGATCTTCGCGACCTACCGCCAACCTTGCCGCTGTTTCCGCTGCCAAGTGCCTTGCTGCTGCCGGGATCACAGTTGCCTTTGAACATTTTTGAGCCACGGTATCTGGCGATGATCGAGGATGCGTTGCAAACGCCCGAGCGGATGATTGGCATGGTGCAGCCACTCAATGATGATGGCACACTATTCGATGTCGGCTGTGCCGGTCGGATCAGCTATTTTCAGGAAAGCGGGGACGGGCGGTACATGATTGCCTTGACAGGTATCTGCCGGTTCACCCTGCAGGCAGAACAATTGACTGATCGTGGTTATCGCCGTGCAACGATTGACTGGGGCCGCTTTGCGGATGATCTGAAATCATCTGATGACAGGATTGCTGATCGGGACAAGCTGCTGGATGTAATGAAAAAATACTTCAGTGTGATGAGTTTTGAGGCAGATTGGACGCAGATTGAACAGTCTGGCAATGAGCAGATCATGAACACGCTGGCTGCTGTCTGTCCATTTGACGTTGCGGAAAAGCAGGCGTTGCTGGAGGCACAGGGATTGGCCAAACGAGCCGATCTTCTGATTGCGATCATGGAAATGGCACTGCATGAAGAGGAAAGTGGCAATGACGCAAGACATTGACGCCAAGGATGCCAAGAATACCAGGAATGCTGCGGATGATCCGGCGCAGCCCCTTGATAGTCGTTTACTCGCAGTTCTCGTTTGTCCGGTTACCAAAGGGCCTCTGGAATATGACGCGCCGAATAAAGAATTGATCAGCCGCCAACTTGGCAAGGCTTTTCCCATTCGCGCGGGCGTGCCAATTATGCTTGTTGATGAAGCGCGGGATCTTGAAACAGAGGGAAGCCAATAGGGTGCATGATCAGACTGGGAAGACCACCAGCCAGCGCTGGCCAACCGAAATCCGCCTGAGCAGCGATAAGCGCCGCCTGAATGTCAGCTTTGACGATGGATCGGCATCGTCGATAACAGCCGAGCTCTTGCGGGTCGAGTCACCCTCGGCGGAGGTTCAGGGGCATGGCGCCGGACAGAAGACAACGCCGGCTGGAAAGCGTAATGTAACGATCAGCCGCATTGATCCAGTTGGCAATTACGCTATCCGCATTGCTTTTAGTGACGGCCATGACACTGGCCTGTTCACATGGGAGATTCTGCATAATTACGGCCAGCGCCACGACAGTTTGATGGCCGATTATGAAAGTCGACTCAATGATGCGGGCCAGAGCCGCGGATAGGACCCTATTTTCGGTGTCTATTTCCCTGTGGCAATCTGCCGGCAAAAAGGTTAGCTGGAGCAAGCGTGCCGCCGCGTGCAATTGTCGAAAAAGCGGATTTGGCTGGCGACCGATTGAGTAGACTCATCCCCAACCCGGCGATCTTGGCAACGCCGGTCGGCATCGTACTGAATAGCGCGTTTAATCCTGTTGTAGTAAGGCTCATCGCCCCCACCTCAAGTCGCCGTTTTTGACGAAAATCGGTCAGCACCGAGAGATGACCTGCCGGCAGACCCCGTGCGAAGGTGTCGCATAGAATATCGAGCAACACCGCTGCATCACCAAGCGCCAGATTATATCCCTGACCAGCAAGTGGATGAATGACATGCGCTGCGTCACCCGCAAGGATCAGATTATCAGCTGTCGGATTGGCAATGAAGGTTGGTTGCAGGGGCCAGACAAGGCGGTCTGATTGCAGCGTGAGGAATCCGAGCTCGTCGCCAAAAGCCTTGGTACATGCTTTATTGAATGCATCAACATCACAAGCCTGATACTGCAGCGCCTCTTGTTTTGGCAGGGTCCAGACAAGCGACATCAAATTGTCATCCATCGGCATCAGGGCGATCGGGCCGGAACCCAGAAACCGCTGAAACGCTGCGTTTTGATGAGGGCGTTCGGCAGCAATGAGCGCGACCACCGCCGTTTGCTTGTGGGGTAGTGCATGCTGCCTGATCCCGGCAGATTTGCGCAATGTGCTGTTGCGGCCATCGCACCCCACAACAAGATCACATGTCACCTCGTCGGTCTCCCCCTTGTCATCGACAAGTGACAGGTTTGCCCGGTTGTTGGCGATGGTGAAATCAGCCACCGTTCTGTCGATCAGGGGTGTGACAGCCGCCGCTTGAATTTGCCTCTCAAGCGCTGATAACAGAGCGGCATTTGGCACGACAAAAGCCATCGGCTCATCCCCGTCTTGCCATTCAAGGCCGAACGCCTTGCTGCGCCGCGCTCTTACGCCGATTGTTGCCTCACCATCGGCAACCTTCAACGCCTCAATGGGTGTTGGCGGCGTGGCGAGGCGTTGCCAGACACCAAGCGTCTCCAGCATACGCTTGCCAGCGGCGCTGACCGTAGTTGTGCGGATTGTCTCACCACCGTCAATGGGCTGGTGACGCTGGATATGCACCACCTGATAGGGGCTGTGGGAGAGTGTTAGGGCTGTCATCAGGCCGGTTAGACCTCCGCCAACAACAACAATATCCGGCATCAGGAACACCTCATCTGCAAGCTGGGACACGTAGGTTGGAAAAATGCTGGTTTATCACATGTTTTGCAAGCTCATGCAGATCCGTTCCGTCGAAAAGATAAGCATGACAGCCAGCCGCTCTGCCAGCGGCTACATCGCTGTCACGATCACCAATCATTACAGAAGTCGCAAGGTCAACTGACCATTTCTCTGCCAGACGGGTGATCATTTGGTGTCCGGGTTTACGGCATAGGCAGGGCGTTCGAAGGGTGCTGATAACAGCCTCCGGGTGATGCGGGCAGAACGCAATGTCCTTGATATGACCTCCTAGCGCTGCCGCTTCGGCGATCAGATGATCATTGAAGTGATGCATGTCACTTTCGGCGTACAGGCCGCGTCCAATCCCGCCCTGATTGGTGACAATAAAAACATCCAGCCCAACCTTAGAAAACAATTTCAGAGCCTCAGGTGCCCCCCGCACCCAGTCAAAATCGGACACTTTATACGTATAACTCACATCGATATTCAATGTGTCGTCCCGATCAAGAAATATCGCTGGTTGTTTTTTCATCTTGTCTCTGTGTAAAAGCCTCGTGCACCGGGTGTGTGATAATGCCAGTCATCGATATGGCCGATCAACGGTATCATTTTCAGTTTCGCTTTCTCAGCCGCATTGCTCCGATTCTACAGATGCGGTAACACTTGTCACAGTCACTTTCTTGCCGCATTGGTAAATTATTCGATCATCATGGTACACTTTGTCTGTCTGCGCCACGCATGGGGTTTAACGCGATGAAACTTAACCCTGAATATCGCATGTTTGACGCCAACATGTTCTTGCAGCTTCGCGCCACACTTGAGGGTATCGTGGCACCAACCGGCATGGAAATGCTTGATCTGTCGATTGGTGAACCGCAGATTTCGGGCGGGTCCCTATTGACTGACAGCGTTGCCGCTCACAATGGCGATTGGCAATTCTATCCCAAAGTTCCGGGAACACCGGCTTTTACCGATGCTGTCTGCGGCTACATTGGGCGGCGGTGGCCTGCCGCAGCAGGCCTTGCCAAACTGCGTACACAGATTTTACCCGTACCTGGAACACGTGAACCGCTTGCCCTGCTGGGAGGTCTGGTTCGCAACACAAAGCCAGATGCGGTAGCGCTTGTAACAAACCCATTCTACCACGCATGGCGCGCAGGGGCGCTGGCGAGTGGCGCAGAGATTACATTCATCGACAGCCATCAGAGCAATGATTTCATTCCCGACCTTGCGGCACTAGCGCCTGATATTCTGGACCGGACAACATTGATGTATCTGTGCAGTCCGACAAATCCGCAGGGAAGTGTGATGGATATGAATTATCTGCGTCACGCCCTGAGCTTGGCGCGGCAGCATGATTTCCTGCTGATCATGGATGAATGCTATACAGATATCTGGCGCGCGGACAGGGTGCCGACCGGTATGCTTGAGGCGGCGGCAAGTCTTGCCGAGGGTGATGAGGATCCGTTGCGAAATCTGATTGTGGTGAACTCGCTTTCAAAGCGGTCCAGTGCGGCAGGGTTGCGGGCCGGTTTTATCATCGGTGATGCCAGCGTGATAACCCAATATGGCAAGATTGTCGCAAACGGGGGCTCGCTCGTTCCCACACCGCTCCTCGCGGTTGCGGCGGATCTTTATGCAGATGACAGCCATGTTGAGGTAATCCGCGCACATTATGATGAGTCCTTTGCCATTGCCAAGCGCCACCTTGGTATTGATCCACCGCCGGGTGGGTTTTTCCTGTGGCTCGAGGTTGGTGATGATGTCGCCTTTGTTCGCCAGTTGATGGCTGAGCAGGGGGTCCGGGCATTGCCCGGCCAGTTCATGGGGGCACCCGGTGCTGGGTCCAACCCGGCAGCTGGCTTTATCAGGTTGGCGCTGGTCCATGATCACTCAAAAATTGAGGATGCCATGTCCCGGGTTGCGCGGCTCTGGCAAAATCATGAGCGAATGATGGTCTGACGGCAGTATGGTTGATCCTGAAATTAAAAAACCGATCCTGTCGCCAATGCTGTCGCAATTTCTGCGCCGGCGGTTCATGGAGCTGCTCGGCGTCTTATTTATGCTGATTGGCACCTGCTTGCTCATTGCACTTTTTTCGGCCGACCATGGTGATCCGTCATTTGGCGTTGCGTCAACGAATGAAACTGTCAATTTGCTGGGGACCACTGGCGCCAACATCGCCAATGTTCTGGAACAAATGTTGGGCCATGCCGCCTATGGGATCGCTCTGTTTCCATTGTGTTGGGGTTACAGGCTGATCCGCAAACAGAAAATTGGCCAAAAACGTGTCCGGTTGATTATGGCGCCGATCGCATTGGCACTTCTTGCCACCGGCTTCTTTGGCATAGCCGGCGGCGACGCCGGGATCGAAGGCGGTGGCGAAACCAAGGATGGAGGTGCATTTGGCAAGATTTTCTTTGATTTCGTTGCGCCGCTTATTCCAGAAATTCCTTCCGTAGCAGGGCTTGCAACAACCCATTACATCGGCATCGGGTTTGGCCTGCTGGGGCTCATCATCTGGGCCTGGTCGGCAGCATTGTCGCGCGCCCAGCTTGTTCTTGTTGTCGCGCCAGTGGGATGGGTGTTTGCTGGAACAAA